>CAZAIM010000033.1:0-19786 GCA_964485215.1 uncultured Bacteroidaceae bacterium
AAACCGTCGGCTGTCTCCTTGCCTGCTTCAAACAGCATTGAGACAGAGGATAGGGTAATCTTTTCAGTAATAGACATTCTATCGAAGAGTTTCAGAGGCAAGAAGATGAATTTCAATGATGCCGAACTGATAGTGTGGGTTGCAGACAACCTGTTGTATATGAATATAGGCAATGCAGAGTTCAAGCAGAGACTGATGGCTGACCTGAGTGTTCAGAAAGGGTTTCATTTCAATAGTGTCGACATAAAGCCGCTTGTTTCAGTAGCTGGTGTCTCCTGTACCAAGGTAATGGATAATGTATATATCGAACTGAAGGAGGTTGGGCGTGTCACTCCGATGCACCGTGCAAGGATAACCGTTTATATGGAGCAGGGAGAACTCGAAAAAAGCGAATACATTCTCGATTCGTTTGCAATAAGCGAGCTTAGAACCAAGGCCTATAATATAGGTGCCGGCAAGTTGTCAAGAATGGAAAACGGTATGATGAGGGAGAACCATATAGTCATTTCTTCCGACCAGAACTCCCCTATGTATGAACTTAACAAGTATGTGAGCCGTGCGCACGCTCATATATGCTTCCTCGACAAGTATGGCTTTTGTCTATATGTCGACCCTAAAGGTACCAAGATGGCAAGGAAAAGAACTCGGATATTGCGTGGAACCGATACTCAGATAGATATGAATAATCCGCTTCTGCCCGAACCTTTGCAGAATGGAGACATCATAGAGCTGAGCAAGAGCGTGCAGCTGCTGTTCGAGGTACTTTGATTATTTGTTGAATGTCAGAATAAACAAGATATGGGTTTTTTAAAGAGATTATTTATCATAGATAAACCGGATGGCGGAGACACACCAAATGACCTCCATGGCAGGCTTACAAATGAAGGGCTGCTGAAAAAGTTGTCCGAAGTATTTGTTAATTACATAAACGAGGAATCGGTAGGCCAGAGGCTTATATATCCGATGTCGTTCAATGTGCTTATGCACAAGAATGATTATGAATCAAGAAAAGAGACACTGCACTTGGTGCTCCCCGAGGTCATATCCAATTTCTATACCATAATAAAGGAAAAGAGTAGGGAGTATCCCAAATATGAGCCCGCTGCAAGGTATTGGTTCTTTCAGTTCTCCCCTGCGATGGTCGACACGTTGCCTGTTGATGGTGGCAGTGATTTGGTCATCCGACAAGGTGCTCCGGCTATTGCTGCCTGTCTGTTTTCCAAGAATGAAATGATGGATACCGGGAATGTCTCTGTTGAGAATGATATAAGGGTTTCTGTCAGTTGCCTGAATTCGAATGTCTTCAATACTGCGAACCTGAATATCAATACACTTATTGGAGTGGATATGATTTCGGAAGGTGTCTTCAGGTTCAAGTTTGACATGAAGCTGGACAATGATGCAACAAAGATTGTTCCTGTTCCTGATGACGAGATTCCTTCCGGTTATGCAACACTGAAGTATCAGAAGGATGGCAAGACATTCAAGTATACCATGAAAGATACCCAGATTACACTCTCGGGAAGCAGTGAACTTAACAGGAAACGCTCTCTTTTTGTTGTTGAAAGTGATAAGGTTTCTCCTTCTCATATTGTAATAAGATATGTTTCCGACAAAAAGTTCCAGATTGCAGCTTTTGGTCCGGCACGTCTGAACGGTGTAACAATGAAGATTGGAGAAAATGGGGAGCCGGAGTGGAAAGATTTGGCTAACAAGTCAAGAATTTTTATCAATGATGCGGTGACTGTTCATTTTGAAATGTTGCTGTAAATAATGGATACAGCCTATGGGTAGTTTAAGAAAGGTTTCCTTTGCCGGCAATACCAATATGGGCCGGGTACGTACTAATAATGAGGATGCATTTGTCGTGCAGAATGTATGGGACGAAAACCATGTTCTGGCCGTGGCCATTGATGGCGTCGGCGGTTATGAAGGCGGTGAAGTCGCTGCTGCAATAGCCAAGAAGAGTATTGTGGAGTATCTGCTTGGCAATAGTAATGGCGAAAAGGCTGACCTGCTGAAGAGGGCTGTCATTTATGCCAATAACAACATCTGTGGGGAAAGGCATCGCGATGCAAAACGTTCTCATATGAGCTGTGTGCTTACGGCGGTTTTGGTAGATGTTGAAGAACAGTATGTTATCATGGCTCATGTCGGTGACACGCGCTTGTACCAATATTGCGATGGAGAGATTGTAAAACTTTCCCACGACCATTCGCTTGTGGGTTATCGCGAGGAGATTGGAGACCTTACCGAGGAGGAGGCTATGCACCATCCTCAACGCAATGTCATAAGCCGCGATGTCGGCTCCAGAATGCTTGCGGAGAGTGATGACGAGTATGTTGAGGTAAATTCTTTCCCTCTTCTGCCGAATTCTTCTCTTCTTCTATGTTCCGACGGTTTGTGCGATATGATAACTTCTTCGGCTATGGCTATGGTGCTGGCTAAGGATATTCCTGTCGCCGCAAAGGTGAAAGAACTTATTGCCGATGCCAACAGGGCTGGTGGCAAGGATAATGTGACGGTTGTCGTGGTAGAGTATTGTGCCGACGATGACGGGGTTCTTGTTGTTCCGGAGGAACTGGAGGTTGTGAATGTAGGTGAGGAGGAATCTCATTCTGCTGAATCGGGCATGCCTGTAACTGACAGACACTCAGTCTTTACAATGAAAAGAGTGTTGCTGTTGCTTGCAGTTCTTTTTGTTGTTGCAGCTTTGGCCTTTGTCGTCGGAAAGTATTCCGACAGGATATTCGGTGATGACAAACCGCAGATCGAAGAGACTTGTGTGCCTGGTGACAGTCTTCCGGCTGTGCCGACAGGCAAAGAGGTTGTAGGGAAAGATGCTGTTAGTGACGAGGCCGGCGAAAAAGAACAACAGGAAGTCGATTCAGCCTTCGTGCCCGATGGCCATCCTGGCGTTCAGTGATGCCTATGTAATATGTTTTTACCATTACAGGCTCCGGCGGACAACAGCCGGGGCCTCTTTATTTTTTGTGGCAGTCTGGAGGTTTCTTCGGGAATAGTTTGTTTTTTTTCTGATTGAAATTTCTGTACCTTCTGAATTTCTTGTATATCTTGCCTCGGCTTTGCTTTTAGTTTTCGTTTTTTTTAGGTAACTTTGCGCAACTTTATATAGTTGAAAACAAGATGAAAAAGAAATTTCCTGTATATAATCAGCTTAATCTGCCTCAAATTAACAAAGAGGTTCTAAACGAGTGGGATGAGAATGGCTTGTTCTTGAAGAGTATGACAGAGCGTGAAGGTGCTCCTTCGTTTGTTTTTTTCGAAGGTCCTCCTTCGGCAAACGGTATGCCTGGAATACACCATGTCATGGCTCGAAGCATCAAGGATACCTTCTGTCGTTTCAAGACAATGAAAGGCTTTCAGGTGAAACGCAAGGCCGGTTGGGATACTCATGGATTGCCGGTTGAACTTGGTGTCGAGAAGAAACTGAACATCACCAAAGAGGATATTGGCAAGAAAATCTCTGTCGATGATTATAACCGTAATTGTCGTGAAGAGGTGATGAAGTATACACGTGAATGGACTGACCTTACACGCAAGATGGGGTATTGGGTCGATCTTGACAATCCTTATATCACATACGAGAATAGCTATATAGAATCTCTGTGGTGGCTGTTGAAGCAGCTCTATAGCAAAGGTTTGCTGTATAAAGGATATACAATACAGCCATATTCTCCGGCTGCCGGTACAGGCCTTAGCTCGCACGAGCTCAACCAGCCGGGATGCTACCGCGATGTAAAGGATACTACGGCGGTGGCGCAGTTCCGTATGCTCGACCCCAAGCCCGAAATGACAGAGTGGGGTACACCGTACTTCATGGCCTGGACGACAACCCCTTGGACATTGCCATCGAACACGGCTCTCTGCGTTGGTCCCAAAATTGATTATGTTGCAGTAAAGACATACAACAGTTACAATGGTGAGCCTATTACTGTTGTGCTTGCAAAGGCGTTGCTTGCCGCTCACTTCAATCCGGCCGGTGCAGAACTCCCTCTTGAGGAGTACAAGGCCGGCGACAAGGTTGTGCCTTATAAGGTCATTGCAGAATATAAAGGAACCGACATCGTTGGCATGCACTATGCGCAGTTGTTCCCATGGGTAAAGCCTGTTGCAAAGCAAGGTGATGCCGTTGTCGATGCTTCGGCCGATGCTTTCCGTGTAATACCGGGTGATTATGTGACCACTGAGGATGGTACCGGTATTGTCCATATCGCGCCGACATTCGGTGCCGACGACGCATTTGTGGCCAAGGCTGCCGGAGTTCCGTCGTTGTTTATGGTCAACAAGAAGGGAGATACACGTCCTATGGTTGATTTTACCGGAAAATTCTGGGCAATGGATGAACTCGACGCTGATTTCGTCAAGGAGTTTGTTGATGTAGAACTCTATTCGAAATTTGCCGGTGCATACGTGAAGAATGCGTACGACCCTCAATATACCGTTGATGGAAAGTATGACGAAAAAGCTGCGACAAAGGCCGAGACACTTGACATTGCCCTCTGTATGGTATTGAAGCAGGGCGGTCTGGCATTCAAGATAGAGAAGCATGTGCATAACTATCCGCACTGCTGGCGAACCGACAAGCCTGTACTATATTATCCGCTCGACAGCTGGTTCGTGCGTGCTTCGCAAATGAAGGAACGCATGAGCGAACTCAACAGGACAATAACATGGAAGCCTGAATCTACAGGTACAGGCCGTTTTGGCAAGTGGCTTGAGAACCTTAACGATTGGAACTTGAGCCGTAGCCGTTATTGGGGTACTCCGCTTCCGATATGGACAAGCGAGGATGGCGAGGCAATATGTATCGGTTCGGTAGAAGAACTGTACAACGAAATCGAGAAGGCTGTTGCTGCCGGTGTGATGGCAAGCAATCCTTACAAGGATAAAGGTTTTGTTCCTGGTGATTACAGCAAGGAGAACTATGACAAGATAGACCTGCACCGTCCGTATGTCGATGATATCAGGCTTGTCTCTTCAACAGGAAAGGTTATGCTCCGTGAACTCGACCTCATTGACGTTTGGTTCGATTCGGGTGCAATGCCATATGCCCAGATACACTATCCTTTCGAGAACAAGGAACTGCTTGACAGCCGTACTGTTTATCCTGCCGATTTCATAGCAGAGGGAGTTGACCAGACACGTGGCTGGTTCTACACACTGCACGCAATCGCTACAATGGTATTCGACACAGTGGCATTCAAGACTGTAATATCTAACGGACTTGTGCTCGATAAGAACGGCGACAAGATGTCAAAGCGTCTTGGCAATGCAGTTGATCCGTTCAATACAATAGAGAACTACGGCAGTGATGCTCTCCGTTGGTATATGATTACCAATTCGGCACCATGGGATAACCTCCGCTTCAACGAGGAGGGTGTTAAGGAGGTTACACGCTCGTTCTTCGGCAAACTGTACCAGACTTACAGTTTCTTTACTATGTATGCCAATGTCGACGGCTTCACTTTCGCAGAGCAGGAGATTCCTGTCAGTGAACGTCCCGAACTTGACCGCTGGATAATTTCGGAACTCAATACCCTTGTCAAGAATGTGAATGCTTGTCTCAACGATTATGAGCCTACAAAGGCAGGCCGTCTGATACAGGAATTTGTCATAGACAATGTAAGCAACTGGTTTGTCCGTCTCAGCCGTAAACGTTTCTGGGGTTCTGAGATGAGTGATGATAAACTGTCGGCATACCAGACACTATATACGTGCCTTGAGACAGTCTCACGTCTGATGGCACCGATAGCTCCATTCTATGCCGACCGTCTTTACCAAGACCTCACTTCGGTTACTGGACGTGGCGAGAGCCTTTCTGTTCACCTGGCCAAGTTCCCTGAGTGTGATGAGGCTTCGGTTGATAGCGAGCTCGAATACCGTATGGAACTTGCACAGCAGATATCGTCTATGGTGCTTGCCTTGCGCAAGAAAGAAGCACTTATTGTGCGTCAGCCGTTGCAGAAGATTGCAATACCTGCAGCCGATGAACTTATGAAGTCGCGTATTGAGGCTGTCAAACAGCTTATATTGAGCGAGGTGAATGTAAAGGAACTTGTATTCGTCGAGGGTGACGGAATACTTGTCAAGAAGATAAAATGCAATTTCCGTACACTCGGAAAGAAGTTCGGGAAGCTCATGAAGAGCGTGAATGTTGCGGTTACTGAAATGACACAGGAGCAGATAGCCGAACTGGAGAGGAACGGAAACATTACATTGCAGGTAGAGGGCACGGATGCTCTTATAGAGCTTGCCGATGTTGAAATCTTCAGCGAGGATGTCCCGGGCTGGACTGTAGCCAACGAAGGTGCATTGACTGTTGCTCTTGACGTTGAGGTTACAGAGGAATTGCGTCGCGAAGGTATTGCACGCGAGATTGTCAAGAAAATACAGGCAATGCGCAAGGAGAGCGGCTTTGACATCACAGACCGTATTTCGCTTCTTGTCTCAAGCAATGAGGTGAGCGATGCTGCTGTCGAGCAGTTCCGCGATTATATATGTAACCAGGTTCTTGCCGACACTCTTTCAATATGCGATTCTGTTGAAGGAGGCAGTGTACTTGAGCTTGACGGAGCAGTGCTTTACATTGCGGTTGCAAGAAAACAGTAAAAATACTAACCATAATAAATTTTGTGATATGGCTGAAAAAGTTCGTTATTCAGATGAGGAGTTGGAAGAGTTCCGTAAGGTGATTCTGCAGAAACTGGAACTTGCGAAGAGAGATTATGACCAGATTATGAGAGCGTTGCGTCACGAGGATTCGAATGACGTTGCTGATACCTCTCCAACATACAAAGGGCTTGAGGATGGCAGCGATGCCGCATATCTTGAGGAGCAGATGCAGATAGCAAGCCGCCAGGCCAAGTTCATACAGGGATTGCAAGCAGCACTTGTACGTATTGAGAACAAGACCTATGGTATTTGCCGCGAGACAGGCAAGCTCATTTCAAAAGAGCGTCTGATGGCAGTCCCACACGCAACCCTCAGCATAGAAGCAAAGAAAAACAGATAGTTTCAATCAATGGAATTGAGTGCTAAGAAACGTTGCTGGGCAGTACTTTCCTCCCTGACGCTTGCAGTTGTCATTGATCAGGTCATAAAAATCCTGGTCAAGACAAGCATGTCGCTTGGTGAGAGCATATCGGTGTTCGGTGAATGGTGTCAGATAAGATTTATCGAGAATAACGGAATGGCTTTCGGAATGGAGTTCTTGGGGAAGACTTTCCTGACTTCTTTCCGTATCGTAGCCGTTGCGCTTCTTGGCTATTATCTCTATAAACTACTGAAGAGCGGCAAGCACCCGTTGGGCTATCTCCTTTGTATTACATTCATTCTGGCAGGCGCACTTGGAAACATTATCGACTGCTTGTTCTATGGTGAGATTTTCTCGTCAAGCTATGGCAACGTAGCGGAATTTGTTCCATGGGGTGAGGGCTACTCTTCGTTTATGCACGGCGAGGTTGTGGATATGTTCTATTTCCCGCTCTTTACCTGGCCCGATTGGGTTCCATTCGTTGGAGGTGACATATTCTTCAGCCCGGTCTTTAATTTTGCCGATGCCTGTATAACCTGCAGCGTGTTTGCGCTTCTGATATTCTATAGACGTTATTTGTTAAAATAGATGCTGTATGTCCCGGCGTGTTCTTGAATATATCCTGTTACTTGCTTTGCCGTTGCTGCTCTCTTGTGAGGTGAAGATGCCTGAAGAGGTCCTGAAGCCGGAAAAGATGGAAGCATTGCTGTACGACTATCATAGTGTGCAGGCTATGTCGGGAGAGTATGCTCCGGGCAGTTACAAGGAGAAGCTTTACTATGACTATGTCTTCAAGAAACACAATGTTACAAAAGAACAGTTTGACTCTTCTCTTGTGTGGTATAACAGGTATCCTAAGCATATGCTCAAGATATATAAGAAACTTGAGGCTCGCTTTGAGGCAGAGGTCGAGGCTTTGGGCAGTGCAAAGGGTGCGCTTGACGAAGGTGTTTCATTGAGTATAGCTTATCTGGCAACAGATACGGCCGAGTTATGGACAAGTTCAACCACAAAGGTGCTTCTCTCGTCTCCTCTTTGCAGCAGGCTTGCCTTTGCCTTTGAAACGCCGGCCGATTCGGCTTTCCTTCCCGGTGACAGTCTCTCTTTCTCTTTCAATGCCACTTTTGCGACCGGCGGTGTCCAGGGTGTGCAGCAGGAGGCCTATGCGGCAATACAGCTTGCCTATGAGGATGGCGCAGTCTACAGCAAAGGGCTTCCTGTAAAGAACAACGGCAATGCCGTTGTCGCTCTCGAGAGGTATCAGGGAAGCCGTCTGAAGTCGATGAACGGTTATGTCTACTATTTCGACAATGATACGCTTGCTTTGTCGAGACTTATTCTGTCCGATATATCCGTGGAGAGAATACATCCTCTGCTTGCGGACAGCATTGACGGAAAACGGAAAGGCGGCATGAATAACCGGAGCAAGAGCAAGTGATGCTGTATGTTGCCCGCAGATTGCATATGCCATCGGGTGAGATGCTCGCTCAATATGTGGTAGAGGTAGCCGCTGGCAAAGTGGTTGCTGTAAGCCCGTTTTGTGAAGAGCGTGCAGCTATGGTTCTTGTAGACGATATTCTGCTTTCATCCTCTATGCTGCCGGAGAGTACCGGATACAAAAATGAATCCCGTCGGGCTGATGCTGATGACGGGATTCTTTATGCCTATTCGCTCACGGGTAACGGTGAACTGCTGCGCTTGTATTGATTATCGGTTCCGTCGTCGGAACTCACTGCATACGATTGCTGTCGCAGTAGACACATTCAAGGATTCCGATGTTGCTCGTCCTGTAGGGTAGTTGGGAATGAGTATCCTTTCTGTTATGTGTGCTGCGCATTCGTCGCTTATGCCGTTTCCTTCGTTTCCCATCACAATCAGCCCATTGGAGGAAAGCTTGTGGCTGTATATGTCGTCTCCGTCGAGAAATGTTCCGTATACCGGTGCTTTTCCTTTCAACGATGCAATGTATTCTGCAAGATTGGTGTAATGTACTCTAACTCTTCCTATCGCACCCATGGTCGCCTGCACTGTCTTGGGGTTGTAGATATCTACTGTCCCATTGGAACAATATATGTTCTCAATGCCAAACCAGTCGGCTATACGTATTATTGTGCCAAGGTTTCCTGGGTCCTGTACGTTGTCCACGGCCAGGCACAGCTCCTTGGCCGGTGCATCGGGGCTGAACGCGTGTGCCGGTTGCCTGAATATTCCTATAATGCCTTGCGGTGTGCGCAGGAAACTGGCTTTTCTTATTTCATCGATACTTGCCTCTATGACCGGAACCTTGCTGCCGATGTCGTGTGTCGACAGCCATTCAGCAGTCGCAATGATGTTTTCTGCCTTTAGCCCCATTGCCATAAGGTCGGTGACTGTTTTTCCGCCTTCTGCAACAAAGAGGCCGCTCTCTTTCCTGTATTTGCGTATCTCAAGAGATTTTATTTGCTTTAAAAGTGACTTGCTGAGCATAATTGTCGTACTATATTCTGAACTCCACGTCGGGTGTGTATTCTTTATATATTCGACCGCTAAGATACCGTAAATCTTGCGGATTTTTAGTATATTTGCAAGAATTTTTGAAAATTGGGTGTATTGATGTCATTTTACAAGGTAGCATATGTTCTATTGTCTGCTATGCTGGTACTTTCGTGTTCGGTAAACAAGTTTATTCCCGAAGGAGAGTATCTGCTTAGTGATGTAGACATTGTATCTACTACGAACATCGGTAATGTATCCAAAGCCATGAATTATGTTCGTCAGAAACCTAATTCAAAATGGTTCAGTCTGGTCAAGGTACCTATGTACACCTACACCCTTTCAGGGCTTGATTCAACAAAATGGATAAATCGCAAGTTGCGCCGCCTTGGTGAAGAACCCGTTATATTCAGCAGCGAACTTGCTGAAAGAAGCCGTGCCAACATAGAGAAGATGCTGGTGAATGACGGTTATCTTCATGCCAGGGTCGACTTTGATTGCGATACGGCAGGCAGACATAAACGTGCAACTGCAATATATTATCTTCATGAGCGTGAACGCTATTATATCTCGAGCATAGGACTGGTTACAGATGACAAGGCTGTGGAGAGCATAGTGCTTGCCGATTCGGTATCGTCACTGTTGCGTCCCGGTATGCCTTTCAGCGTTGACAATATGGAGATGGAGCGCAGGCGTATAACAAATATATTGCGCGACAAAGGGTATTATCTCTTTCAAAAAGACTACATAACATATACCGCCGATACGGCACATCATTCGAACAAGGTTGGGCTTACGATGAACATAGCTTTGTACAACAGCGGGAAACCGGACGAAAGACCACATCGGGTATACAGCATAAACAAGGTCTATTATGTTGCTGGTGCCGGCCTCAGATTTGATGACGCTTCATTGTCGGAATGCGATACGATTGATTATGGCGACTACCAGGTTCTGTATAACGATGATCCCGTTGTCCGTCCTCGGGTACTTATGAACCATACATACATTGTTCCGGGACAGCTCTATTCCCTAAACGATGTTACCAGAACCCATAATTCGTTCGCCCAACTCACTGCACTGAAGTATACGACGGTCAGGATGGTTGAATGCCCCGACGATCCGTCAAAACTCGATTGCTACATAATGTACGAACGCAGCAAGAGAAGGTCGGTTGGGCTTGAACTTGAAGGGACAAACACAGCAGGCGACCTTGGAGCGGCCCTTTCTGTAACATATTCCGACAAGAACCTCTTCAAGGGATCCGAACTCCTGTCGTTGCGCCTGTTCGGTGCATATGAAGCCGTTTCCGACCTGAAAGGATATACAGGTGACGATTATGCCGAATATGGTGCAGAACTCTCTTTGCGACTGTTCGGTGGCATACTCTCCTCTATGGTTCCGTCAAAAAGACGAGAACTTACATCCTCGACACTCTTTGCGCTGAAGTTCAATTCGCAGGAGCGTCCGGAATTCACAAGACGTGTCTTCTCGGGTTCCTGGAGCTATATATGGAACAGCCGTCCCGAGGCGAAGCACAAGCTCGATGTGCTTGACCTGAACTACATTTATGTCCCTTGGATCTCGGAAACATTCAAGACAGAGTATCTTGATAGCATATCTAACAGAAATTCAATTCTCAAGTACAACTACGAGAATCTTCTCATAACGAAACTCGGGTATACATATACCTATAACTCCTCCCTGAACGAGGCTAACCGTTTCAACAGGGTCGCTTATTCCCTGCGTGCCAATGTCGAGTGTTCTGGTAATCTTCTCTATGGCTTCAACAAGATGCTTTCCAGTTCCAGGAATGACGATGGGCAATATACTTTCCTGAACATTGCATACGCGCAGTATGTGAAGAGTGATATTGATTTCACAGCAAGAGTCCGTTTCGATGACAAGAACTCATTTGTAATGCATGTGGGGCTTGGCGTTGCATATCCCTATGGCAACTCAACGATTCTTCCATTCGAGAAACGCTATTTTGCCGGTGGAGCAAACAGCTTGCGAGGATGGTCGGTACGTACTCTTGGTCCGGGACATTACAAGAACAATGGCAGCAGCATCGATTTCATAAACCAGTCGGGCGACATTAAGTTCGACCTTAACCTCGAATACAGGACATTCCTTTTCTGGAAACTGCATTCGGCTATATTCATCGATGCCGGCAACATATGGACAATAAGGTCCTACAAGGAACAGCCCGGAGGGCAGTTCAGCTTCGGGACATTTTACAAGGATATTGCATTCTCCTACGGCTTTGGATTGAGAATGGAGATGGATATGTTTGTGCTGCGTCTTGATGGAGCTATGAAAGCTGTCAACCCGGCTTTCAGTGGCAGGGAGAAGTATCCTGTTATAAACCCGCGTTTCAGTCGCGACTTTGCTTTGCATTTTGCAATTGGCTATCCGTTCTGATGCGTGGCACTAATGTGTTGAAAAGAAAATATAATATATATGGAGATTAGATTTATGAGTATTGGTAGCGGAAGCTGCGGCAACTGTTACTATTTGGGAGTGGGTGATTATGGAATTCTGATTGATGCGGGAATTCCCTCCAAGACGATACGTGCTGCTTTGAAGAGAGAGGGTATCCCTTTCGAGAGCATTTGTGCGATGTTCGTGACACACGACCACGCCGACCATATAAAGTCGCTTGGCGTGATATCGTCCAAGGCAAACATACCGGTATATGCTACACGTGAGGTCCACAAGGGGATTACACAGAACTATTGCATATCGAAGCCGATAGACCCAATGTATGTACGTTACATAGAAAAGGATGAACAGATGATTTTCCGCGATTTTGCCATTACTCCCTTTGAAGTGCCTCACGACGGAAGTGACAATGTGGGCTATTTCATTGAGGTATGTGGTAAGACGTTCTGCATAGCAACCGACCTTGGCGAAATTACCGATGTGGTTTCATCCTATCTCGACCGTGCCAACTATCTTGTAATAGAGTCCAACTACGAGGAGCAGATGCTTGCAATGGGGCGTTATCCTGAATTCCTCAAGATGCGCGTCTCCGGTCCACGTGGCCATCTCAGCAATCAGGTTACGGCAAAGTACCTTGCATCGCATTTCAACGAGCATCTTGAATATATATGGCTATGCCACCTGAGCGAAGAGAATAACCATCCGGAGTTGGCTTATAAGGCAGTGACGATGGAATTTTCGCAGTACGGTATCATTGCCGGTAAGGATGTGCAGCTCAATGTCCTCAAGCGCACAACGCCGTCACAGTTGTACCGTCTATGATTTTGTTGAATAAAGCATTGACAATAAAAAACTGTCTGAATTTATATTGCCAAGTTTTTATATAACAAATAATGGCGAAACATACGGTTTCTGCAAGAAACATTTTTTAGAAAATCAAAAAAACTTATAAATATTTAGTTATGAATTTTGTACAAGAACTTAAATGGAGGGGCATGATCCAGGACATGACCCCGGGAACAGAAGAACAGTTGCAAAAGGAGATGACAAGTGCGTATCTGGGTATTGACCCTACTGCCGACTCGCTCCACATCGGACATCTTGTAGGTGTGATGATGCTTCGTCATTTCCAGCTTTGCGGCCACAAGCCAATAGCCTTGATAGGTGGTGCAACAGGTATGATAGGTGACCCTTCGGGCAAGTCAAAAGAGCGTGTACTCATTGACGAGGAGAAACTGAGACACAACCAGGAGGCTTTGAAGAAGCAGCTTGCACGTTTCCTCGATTTTGATAGCGATGCACCGAATGCGGCAGTGCTTGTCAACAACTACGATTGGATGAAGGAATTCAGTTTCCTCGATTTCATCCGCAACATCGGAAAGATGATTACCGTGAACTATATGATGTCCAAGGATTCCGTGAAGCGTCGTCTTTCGGGCGAGGCCGGCACCGACGGTATGTCATTTACCGAGTTTACATACCAGCTGCTGCAGGGTTACGACTATGTTCATCTTAACGAAACCCATGGATGCAAGCTTCAACTTGGCGGTGCAGACCAGTGGGGCAACATCACAACAGGTACCGAGATGATTCGCAAGATGTCGGGCAACGAGGTTTTTGCCCTAACCTGTCCTCTTATAACCAAGGCCGACGGAAAGAAGTTCGGAAAGACAGAGCAGGGTAACATATGGCTCGACAAGCATTATACCTCGCCCTACCGTTTCTATCAGTTCTGGTTGAATGTAAGTGATGAGGATGCCGAAAAGTATATAAAGATTTTTACATCAATCTGCCGTGAAGAGATTGAATCTCTTGTTTCTGAGCATGCTCAGGCTCCTCATCTGCGCTTGTTGCAGAAACGTCTTGCAATGGAGGTTACACTGCTTGTTCACGGGCAAGAGGAGTATGACAAGGCTGTAGAGGCATCCAATATCCTTTTCGGCAATGCTTCTACAGAGGCTTTGCGTTCTCTCGATGAAGATACGCTGCTTGCTGTGTTCGACGGTGTTCCTCAGTTTGAGGTTTCGCGTGAGGCTCTTGCCGAAGGAGTGAAGGCCGTAGACCTTACAACGGATATGGCGGCAATCTTCGCATCTAAAGGCGAAATGCGTAAACTGGTGCAGGGTGGCGGAGTCTCTGTGAACAAGGAGAAACTGGCGACATTTGACCAGCTGCTCAACTGCGACAACCTTCTCAACGGCAAGTATATCCTTGTTCAGAAAGGGAAAAAGAATTACTATCTGATAATTGTCAAGTAGTCTTGGAAGAAGGTGACTTTGAGGTTACCTTCTTCCTTTAGGTTTGTAAGAATTGACAGATTCGGCAATTAATGGAAGTTCAAAGCAGAAAATACTTCAGGCGATTGGCAAGGATTGCAGACTCCTTGTACAAGTTCCTCTTGTCTCCGGTCGAGAGGAACTTCTATATGCTTGTTGCCCTTCTGTTCCTTTTTACAGGTATCTCGCTATATTCTGTGCAGGAGCCATTTGCGGTTAAGATGAAGGTTTTTCTTCACTCTTTCCTGTTGGCTTATGTATGTACATATATAGCAGCGATAATAAAGAATAGGTTTATACGCGGCACATACCTGGCACTTCTCTTTTTAACCTCGGCATTGACTTTCCTGACAGATTGTTTTTGTGTTTTGCTATATGATTCAAGGTTCAATGTTGAGTTTGCCGAGATAATATTGTCTATAAATTACAAGGAAGTAGAGGAGTATATTTCATTCTATGCCTCTCCCGGGCTTGTAGCAATACTCCTCTTGCTGCTTTTGCTTGTTGTGGGGCTGGTGTTTCTTGCAAGAAGACTTCCTCCTATAAAAAGCAAGGTTGTAAATTTCTCTTTTATACTTCTATTGTTTGCAAGTATCTTTGTTGCCATAAAGAATGATGGTGTATGGAGGGAAATCTATCTTGGAAAGTTACTCCTTTTCAGGGAGGTGAAGCCGATACCGGATTTAAGAGAGCATCTGACTCATCCGGAGATGAACGTGAACAAGGAGAAACATCCGGCAAACGTTGTTATAATAATCGGCGAGTCGTTCTCACGCCGCAACTCCTCGCTCTACGGCTATGAGAAGGAGACCAATCCTCTTTTGGGCAGCTATGCATCTAAACCGAATATGGTGCTTTTCAGCAATATCAAGTCGCCAGCACTCTCAACAATCTCCAATTTCAAGTGTATTTTGAGTGTATACAGGAGCGGTAGTTTCCATGGCACTGAGTGGCATTTATGTCCATCAATGCCCGAGATTGCAGACATCCTGGGTTATAACACCTATTGGGTGTCAAACCAAAGCAAGAGTGGCCTGTATGATAATCTTGTAACACGTTATGCCGAACTGTGCAATGAGGAATATTTTACCAATCATGAGAATGTAGGAAAGCATCATAATTCTTATGACGAAGAGGTGCTGCCGCTTATAGACAAGATAAAGCAGCAATCAGTCTCAGATGAGAAGAATTTCTACTTCGTTCACCTTATGGGGTCGCATTATGAGTTCGATAAGCGTTATCCGGAAGGATACTCGCGGTTCAAGGCTGCCGACTATCTCTCCTTTCCCGAGAACCAGCGTGAGAACCGTGCGTGCTATGACAATTCAATCCTATACAACGACTATGTAGTAAGCGAGATAATAAAGAAATTTGAGGAAGAGGAGGTGCTTGTGTTCTATCTCTCAGACCATGCTATAGACCTTTACTGCAGTTCCGGTTCATATGTAGGGCACGGAAAATATACCAACGATATTTCTTCGAAGTATGGACGCGAGATTCCGTTTATGATTTTCATGAGTGACAGCTATATGGCAAAATTCCCCGATGAGGTAGCACGCATAAGAAAGTATCACGACAGGGTCTTCTCGACAAACGATTTTGTATTTTCTGTAATGGATATTCTTGGTACAACGTTCAGAACAGGACACGATGTTCAGCGATATTCTCTATTCAGCAATAATTATCCAAAGTAATATTCGAGGGTGCCTCTCTGTGGGCACCCTCAAATGCTTGCTTCGCTGACAATGCGGTTCCGCTTCGGAATGCCTCTTGCGTGTCCTGCGCATGATGGCAACGGGTAGTTGTAGCACACCCAGACAAGTATGGCTGTCGCCATTACACGGTCATCGTGATTGCCTTCAATGGCTCCAGTCTCCTTACCGTTTTCCTTGAATTCATACAGGTCGAGTTCATATGTGGTTTCCAGGCATCTTTCTATGTATAGTCCGTCGCGCAATGCCTTGTTAAGGAAGTTGATGACCATTGGCTTTGTTGAACTGTTGGTATGGAATCCCCAACGGCGCGGACGGCCTTGCCTAACCTCTATCTGCGATGTACGGCAATAGAGATTACTGTATTTCCCGGCAATCTCACTCAGTATATACTCGAAGTTGTTCCCTTCTGTCCCTTCTGTCTCAAGAGTGTTCGACTCAATTACCAGCAGTGCGTTGTTGTAGGCCTTCGCTATCTCAACTGCTTTCCAGGCAAGTTTGTCGTGTTCAATGTGTCCGTGCCAGCAGGCAGCAATCTCAGGTGTTCCGCCTTCTGTCATTGCTATGCGGTCTGCCACAAGTATGCAGGAATAGTCGGCCTTGCTGCCAGTTCCTCCCACATCTACAGCTACAATGTAACGGTCCTTGAGATCTTGTTCCTTGTCGGGCATAAGCCACACTTGCAACTGGTTCCCGTTCTCTTTTTCACCGCTGTCCGATGCCACAAACCTGCTTTTTTCTCCTTTCTCTTTTCCAGGGAGAATGTCCCCGATGAACGATGGTGGAATACACCATTTGCGTGCTTCATTTACATAAGATACTTTGAATACGCGGCGGCCTGTGCTCTGGAAGGCCTCATTTGCCGTTGAGGGAAATTCAGAGAATAACCGCCATTCATCGGGAAGCTCGCGCCGTTTGTCGCGATACCAAGCAATGGCCTCGAGCGTTGCACCCAGTCCAAACAGGTTCTTTTCATATTCGTCCAGGCTCTCTATGAAAGCAGAGTACTCCTCCTCTCCCATTTTTTTGCTATATAGGTCTATGCTGAACCAAGGGATGAAAACGGGCGTAAAATTGTTCCTTTTAGCCGTAGCATCTACCCAGGTGCGATGAAAGAAATTGCCTACTCCTTTTGCTGTAGATTCAATAACCTTCATAGTGTATGGCCCACTTGCAATAGAACCGAAAATCGATTGTACCAGGTCCTCGGGTTTGCGTCCTTGTGTAGCTTTCCACAATCCCACCTCGGTCAGGTGAGCCATGCTTATATCTTCACTGCGTAATGAATCGGGCTTCTGTGCCGACCCAAGCGAATAACGGCTGTTGCTCCAGCTTATGACACGTGTCTTCTGTGCTCCCTGATAGGGGGTAGTGACTACCTGTTTGCCTCCCGTAGCCCAGGTGGGGTAGCGTGATATTACTTTTGACAACATGCCTGCAACAATAGAGGATTGCTTCTCTATCTCTCCACAGATAACGCTGTTCCAGTTACGTTTGTGTACCAGCTGTATCCACAGCATATATATTTGTGTAAGAGTACTGCCGCCCCATTGGCGTGCCTTGCAGAGGATTATGTCTATAGGCTTTCCTTGCAGCCGCAAATTTTCCATTGCCCTGAGGTATGTTCTCTGCGGCCGGTTTAGTATGAATGCTGTATCCCGTCCTTTGCCTTTGTCCGAAATAGTGGTCATTGTCCGTGCCCAATATTCAAAGTCGTACTTTATGCGCTTAAGGCAGAATTCGAGCCACAAGGCAACGATGCTTCTGTCGTTTGCATCCACGCCTTTGACTTTGGTGAGATATTCCCGAACTCCGCTCAGGCATAGCTGTTTCACATCCCTCTCTTCAAGCATAGCCGATGGAAGGTACAGTTTCTCAATGGGGAATCCTTCAATTTCCACCGCTTTTCTCTCTATCGCGGTCGACCCTTCGCCTGTAATAGGGTCATAGACGGCATTGATTGCTTTCAATCGTTGTCTGTTCTCTTCAATGATTCTTTCTTTCAGCATCTCAAATTCCTGCGAGGTTTGTAGACCTTCGTCTCGTTTTCTTTCTGTTGTAGAATTTTGCGAACATTCTCTGTACATTGTCGTATAGGCTTGTCCTGAGTGATATGTAAGCCTGTGCTCTTTGAGGCTGCCGCAGAAGCAGCCAGTTCATATTCACTTCGTTTACAAGATAGTCTGTTATGGCCTGTTTGAGCAATGGCAACAAGTGTGTGTGTTCTTCCGTTGAACTCTCGAATGTGAATGCAATGTACTCCTCTTCTATACTGAAAGATATATTGGGGAAACGAAGAGCAACAGCAGTTATCAGCTCATTGCTTGCCTTGCGGGCAAACATCAGAAGCAGTTCTTCATCATCCTTGCTGCTTTGTATGGTATCGGCATCAATCTCTTTGCGGCCTGCCGACTCGCCCATATAATAGTTCCTTAAATCAATCTGCTGCTGCAGTTCGTCTCTCCTTATAATTATATTGTTCTTCATAGTTCAATAATGTTTTCTTTGTCGTTCCTTGTTGCTGTAGGACGCTTGCGTTTTGAAAGCAGTTCCCTTAACTGTATGGCATAATCCTGTGTCTTTACAGCAGTGATGCCGGCTTCGTCCGGTTTCACAGTCATGTACCATTGCTGCAATGTCCTGCTGAATACAAGGTCTTCTATACATTCCTTCATTATGGGAAGCTGTTCATCGGGATAGTTGTACGGTGCAGTGAATGAGATTCTGTACTCACCCTTCCCATCCTCGTTTTCAATGCAGTATTTTGCGGAACAGCTTCCAAGGAACCGGCCTATAGTATGTACAACCTCATTGATGCTGCTTCTTATAAGTGTATCGATGATTCTTTTCTCATCCTCTGTTATAAGCATGACATCGGCAAGTGCAGCCTGTACTCCCATAGCAGAACGTGCCAATGAGGAGTATCCGCTTTCTGAAAACAGCTTGCCGTATATGCTTGCTGAATCAATACAAATTTCTTTCTTCTCCATTTTTGCTCATTGTTATCTCAATGTTGCAAAAGTAGATATGAATCATTCTGTCAAGGTTGTTGTTTTGCAACTATGATAATATTCCGGAGCCTTTTCTTTTTATCGGGAACCGTGTTGCGGCTGAGTAAATGCATCTTGCCGTGAACCCGGCATGCTCATAGACATAAAAGTAGAACCCCGAGAGTCTTTGCTCGACTCTCGGGGTCTATTCAAAACCGCTTTCACCCCTCTTGTGACTAATCCTCTTTTACCAGAACCAGCCTTTTCTCTTCTTATTGGGCGTATCTTCGTTACTGCAATATATCTCGCTCCATTTTTTCTTCTCTGTAACCATACGGTATATTGTCCCCCAGTCCGGTATTCCTCCAAGATTGCGGTCATCGATAAACAGTTCGGCATTAATCTTGCAATATCCGCCACCATTCTCAACCTCCTCTTCGGGGAAGTTCTTGTTTACGGCATAGAATTCAATGCCGCGCTTTCTGCACCACTCAACAGCCTCCTGCAAAAGTTCGCCACGACGCACTGTCCATAGTATCAACTGATGCTGCTGCTCGGTCAGCATACGCAATGTCTCTATGGCAAACGGTATCTCATTGCCGATTTTCGGATATTTATGTTCGACGATTGTTCCGTCAAAATCAACTGCAATTATCATACTTATGTTCTTGTTGGTCAGTGCTAATATAATGACAATTGTGCAAATGTCAAAAACTTAGATGAAAAAACTGCAGCCTTTATATGAAGTTCTCAAAAAGAATGGCTACGCCTACAGTCATTGCTCCTGCCACGGCAACAGAGAGACTGCTCATAGCTCCTTCAATCTTTCCAATT
>CAZAIM010000034.1:0-19708 GCA_964485215.1 uncultured Bacteroidaceae bacterium
CGACAAGCCAGAATGGGCAGGAGAGGGAGCATATAACCCCGACCAGGAATGGGAGTCGCAGTCACTGCCTATAGGCAACGGAAGCATAGGTGCAAACATCATGGGCTCACTGGAGGCTGAACGCATTACCCTGAACGAAAAGACCCTGTGGCGCGGCGGCCCTAACACGGAGAAAGGCGCACAGTACTACTGGAACGTGAACAAGCAGTCGGCGCATCTGCTCGATGACATACGCCAGGCATTTCTCGACGGTGATGATGAAAAGGCGGCAAAACTCACACGCGAGAACTTCAACAGCACAGCATCGTATGAGTACTATGGCGAGAAGCCGTTCCGTTTCGGCAACTTCACCACAATGGGTGAGATATACATTGAGACAGGGCACAGTATGATTGGCCTTGGTGACTACAGGCGTATCCTTTCGCTCGATTCAGCACTTGCAGTGGTACAATACACAAAGGACGGCGTCAAATATGAACGCAAATCCTTTGTTTCGTACCCAGCCAATGTACTTGTAATGAAGTTCAGCGCAAACAAGCCCGGAATGCAGAACCTCACATTCAGCTATGCCCCTAACCCGGTCTCTGAAGGCACATTGCATCACGATAGTTACGACGGTTATATATGGAGAGCAAAGCTCGACAACAACGGTATGCAGCACACCGTGCACATCAAGTCTGTTACAAAAGGCGGTACATACCATCTTCACGACGGCAAGATAGAAATCGAAGGTGCCGATGAGGTATGTTTTTATGTGACAGCCGACACCGATTACAAAATCAATTTCGACCCAAACTTCAACGACCCGAAAGCATATGTAGGGGTAAACCCCGATGAGACAACAGCAAAGTGGATGAAGAATGCTGTTGCCAAGGGATACGACGAGCTGTTCAATGAGCACTATGCCGATTATTCCGCGCTTTTCAACCGTGTGCAATTAGATATAAACCCCAACGCTCCTATGACACTGGAATACCCGGGCGTTGCAAACCTACCGACCCCCAAACGCCTCAAGAGCTACCGCACAGGCAAGCCCGACTTCGGGCTTGAGCGTCTCTATTTCCAGTTCGGACGCTACCTGCTCATCGCAAGCTCACGCCCGGGCAATCTGCCTGCAAACCTGCAAGGTATATGGCACAACAACGTCGACGGTCCTTGGCGCGTGGATTACCACAACAACATCAACCTGCAGATGAACTACTGGCCTGCATGTGCGACAAACCTCGACGAGTGCGTGCTGCCGCTTGTCGATTTTATACGCACCTTGGTAAAACCGGGCGAAGTTACTGCAAAGTCATATTTCGGTGCAAGAGGCTGGACTGCAAGTATCTCGGGCAACATATTCGGTTTCACTGCTCCGCTCATAAGCCAAGATATGTCTTGGAACTTCAATCCTATGGCAGGTCCGTGGCTTGCTACACATGTGTGGGATTATTACGACTATACACGCGATAAGAAATTCCTTAAAGAGACAGGATACGAAATCATAAAGAGCAGTGCAATCTTTGCTGTTGACTATCTGTGGAAGAAACCCGACGGCACATACACCGCGGCACCGTCCACATCGCCCGAACACGGACCGATAGACCAGGGAGCGACATTTGTGCATGGTGTCGTACGCGAGATTCTGCTCGATGCCATTGCCGCAAGCCAGGAACTTGGCGTAGACAGCAAGTTGCGCAGGGAGTGGAAAGAGGTTCTTGCAAAACTTGCACCATATGAGATTGGCCGTTACGGACAACTTATGGAGTGGAGCAAGGACATTGATGACCCCAATGACCAGCACCGCCACGTAAACCACCTGTTCGGGCTGCACCCCGGACACACAATCTCCCCCGTTACAACACCCGAACTGGCCGAAGCCTCAAGGGTTGTCCTTAACCACCGCGGCGATGGTGCTACCGGTTGGAGCATGGGCTGGAAACTCAACCAGTGGGCACGTCTGCACGACGGTAACCACGCATATACCCTCTTCGGTAATCTGCTGAAGAACGGCACCCTCGACAATCTCTGGGACACCCACGCACCATTCCAGATTGACGGGAACTTCGGCGGCACCGCCGGAATTACCGAGATGCTTATGCAAAGCCATATGGGATTCATACATCTTCTGCCGGCACTTCCCGATGCCTGGGAAGAGGGTAGAATTAACGGCATCTGCGCAAAAGGAGGTTTCGATGTATCTATAACCTGGAAGGACGGCAAGCTGGTCGAAGCAATCATAACCTCAAAGAGCGGAGAACGCTGCAACCTTCGCTACGGAAACGAGACACTCTCATTCGGCACAAAGAAAGGCAAAGAATACAAGGTTACACTTAAAGACGGCAGGCTCCGTAGAGTATGACAGCGAGGCGCAAGAGAAATAAGAACCACCTGAAGCGGTTTCTTCTGATTCTGGCCATTGTAGCCATAGCCTTTGCTGCAGACCATTTCTACAGGCAAAGCCAGTCAAAGCACAGTGAAGGATGCAGATTCGGCATTGAACTTGCCATACCGCAGTTTACCGTTCCGGCAGAGAGCCAGATAATTGAACACACAGGCTATACAGTTTCGTACAACCAGGCAAGAAGAAACCCCAATTGGGTGGCATATGAACTGACATCCGCCGAAGTCTGCGGCGAGGAGCCGCGAAGCAACGACTTCATACCCGACCCTCAAGTAAAAGGCAAGCAGGCTACAGACAACGATTACAGAAAAAGCGGCTGGGACAGAGGACATCTTGCTCCTGCTGCCGACATGAAGTGGAGCGGACAGGCCATGAAGGAGAGTTTCTATCTATCAAACATATCGCCACAGAACAAAAATCTGAACCGTGGTGTATGGAAGTCTATTGAGGAACTGGCACGCGAGAATGCCTCGAGACATGGCAAGGTACTTGTTGTCACCGGGCCGCTCTTCAAAACAGAAAAAGGGAAAGGTTCTATTGGCAGTAACAGGGTAACGGTACCCGATGCTTTCTACAAGGTTCTGCTCATTGAGAGCAATGGATTCAGCGGAATAGGTTTCTACTGCGAAAATGTCGCAGGCAAACAGGAACTATACACCTATGCCAGAAGCATCGATGAGATTGAGGAACTCACAGGTATAGACTTCTTTCACCTTCTTCCCGACGATGTAGAGGATAGAATAGAGCAGAAGTTCGACTGGAGAATCTGGAATTGAGCGGCAAGCAGTCCGGTGGCTGTTTATCGCAGGAGATTCTGCTCTATCGCGGCCTTCAGCTGCGTCTTGCCCATTGCGCCCTGCGAACGCAGCATGGAACCATCCTTGGAAATGAATATGAGCGTAGGTATTGAACGTATGTCAAATACCCGAGCCAAAGCCTCTTCTTCATCTACATTGACTTTATAGATGTCAACCTTGCCATCGTACTCCCCCGAGACCTCCTCAAGCAGAGGCGAAAGCATTCTGCAAGGTCCACACCATTCGGCATAGAAATCTATTACTGCTGGCCTGCTGCCCAGGAACTCAAAATGTCCGTGGCTTGCATCAATATCTGCAACCCTCTCTATGAATTGCTCTTTTGTCAAATGAATCGTTGCCATTGTCTTTTCTCAGTTTTCAGTTACGTTAATTCACACTAAAGGTAGAGCCATTTACAGAAAATGAACAGGCTAAAAGAATTATTGTTCGCGCAGGAGGAAATAAAGAGCCTGCATTTTTTGATACTTCCGATACTTTAAAGTAAATTAGCACCTGTATTGATTAACTTGGGAAAATATTTCTACACGGAAAAACTTACAACTTATGGAACAGCGTACCACTTTTGGGAAAATATGGCGATTCATACGCCGCTACAACCGTTACATCAAGGTAGGTCTCATATCACTGATTGCCCTTACGATAGCTCTGCTGCCAACAGAGGTATTCGGTATCGACGGGCTTAACCCCATACAGCAACGCGTGATTGCAATCTTCGTATGGGCAGCCTGCATGTGGATTGTCGAGGCTGTTCCGGCATGGACAACATCACTGCTGATTATTGTGATAATGCTGCTCACCATTACGGACAGTGGAATATCGCCGCTAATAAGCGGATACGACAAAAGTGAGCTTTTAAGCTACAAGACAATAATGAACACCTTTGCCAACCCCACGGTAATGCTCTTTATGGGCGGTTTTATACTTGCCCTCGTAGCGTCGAAGAGCGGCATTGACGTGAGTATGGCACGCGCTATGCTAAAGCCATTCGGTTCCAACCCCAAGGTTGTGCTATTCGGTTTCATGCTGGTAACCGCCATATTTTCAATGTTTGTGAGCAACACAGCAACAGCTGCAATGATGCTCACCTTCCTTGCTCCGGTACTGAGGCAGTTGCCGGCAAGCGAAAAGGGCACGGCAGCACTTGCACTGGCCATACCTATCGGAGCAAACATCGGTGGCCTTGCAACACCTATAGGTACACCGCCTAACGGCATTGCGCTGCAATATATAAACGATGCAGACGGCCTGAACTTAGGGGTCGGTTTCGGTGACTGGATGATGGTTATGACACCGCTGATGCTTGTTCTGATTGTTATTTCCTGGTTTTTGCTTCGCGTTACATTCCCTTTCACGGCAAAAAAGATAAACCTGCACATTATGGGCGGTGCCAAGAGAGGCTGGAGAACATATGTAATCTATGGCACACTCGCCGTTACCATACTCCTCTGGATGACAGAGAAACTGACCGGTATAAATTCTTATGTGGTCGCACTCATTCCAATAGGAGTGTTCGCAATAACACGTATTATAAAGTCGAGCGACCTCAAGGACATTGACTGGGCCTGTCTCTGGATGGTAGCCGGTGGATTTGCCCTTGGCGAAGGAATGTCAAAGACCGGACTTGCCGAAAACCTTGTCAACGCAATACCGTTCGACAATCTGCCGGTGTTCGCTGTAGTGATTGGCGGCGGCCTTATCTGTTGGCTATTGTCACAGTTCATTTCAAACTCAGCAGCAACAGCCCTTATGGTACCCATTATGGTTGCCGTAGGAAACGGAATGAAGGACTCTTTGGGCGACTACGGAGGCATCGGTACGATGCTTGTAGGCGTTGCAATGGCAGCATCGTTTGCAATGTCGTTGCCAATAAGCACACCACCGAACGCCATTGCCTACTCAACCGGTCTTATAAAGACATCGCAGATGTTCAAGATGGGAATAACAATTGGAGTAATCGCGCTGGCAATAGGCTACACAGCCATCATAATCGCCGGCAAATTTGGAATTTTCGGATAACCAACATACACAAATATGAAAAAGACACTATTCATTGCAGCACTGCTGACATTGTTCACCGGTGCTGCACAGGCACAAAAGAAAATCGACGTGAAACTCTACGGATTCGTGCGCAACTATGCCTGTTTCGACACACGCGAGAGCCTGACATCGAACAGCGAGCAGTTCTATTATATGCCCAAGGATGAAGCACCCGATGCCAACGGCGATGATATCAACGAACAGCCCAACATGATGCTGCTGAGCATTACCACACGGTTGGGTCTCAACATTACAGGCCCCGAGTTCCTTGGCGCAAAGACATCGGCCAAAATAGAGTCGGACTTTGCAGGCTTCGGCACAAGCAACACCGTGCTGCGCATAAGACAGGCTTATGCAAAAATGGACTGGGAACAGCACTCTGTTCTACTGGGACAGGCATGGCACCCGATGATGGGAGATATGATGCCCGATGTATTCTCACTCGAGACAGGCGCACCGTTCACTCCGTTCAGCCGCACTCCACAGTTGAGGTACGACTACAGGAACAAAGGCTTCACCCTCACGGCTACCGCGCTCTATCAATACCAGTACACCTCATATGGCCCCGATGGTGCATCTTTCAACTACGCACGGAACGCAGTTGTCCCAGAGCTCTATTTCCAGGCTATGTACAAGAATGGCGGTTTTATGATTGGTGCAGGCGTTGACCTGCTGACATTGAAACCACGACAGAAGTATGAACTGAACGGCGAGACCTACAAATGCAAGGAAGACTTTGCAGTTGGTATCACCCCCACACTGTTTGCATCGTACAAAAACGGGAACTGGGGCATCAAGGGACGTTTCACATATGCCCAGAATGCCGCTCACCTGAGCATGATAAGCGGCTACGGCGTAACAGGAATAAAGGAGAACGGCGAACAGGAATACGGAGCACTCACCAGCGCAAGCGGCTGGGTCGATGTAACATACAAGCAGCCCCTGAAGAAAGGCTTCCTCACATTCTGCTGCTTTGCCGGCTACACAAAGAACCTAGGCTGCGACGATGACATTGCAGGAAGCATATATATGCGTGGCGAGAAGAACATGGACAACATGTGGCGCATTGCCCCAAGCGTGCTCTTCACGCACAACGCAATGTCCATTGGTATTGAATACAACCCCACTACCGTGGCATACGGCACCCCCGACAGCCAGTACAAGATTAGCGACACACACAACGTCACCAACCACCGCATATGCGCAATGCTGAAATATAATTTCTAAACTATAATATGATGAACAAGAAAATTCTGACATTAGGACTAATGCTTATGGCCGGAATGGGCGCAACCGCACAGGTAAGCCTCGTAAACCCCGTGCCGCAAGAGGTAACATCCAATGCCGTGCTGACAGATGCTCCGGCACAGTGGACAATCAATGCCGACAAGAAATACCTTGCAGGCTACATCTACGATGCCCTTCTCACAGCCTCGCCCGAGGTAACCAAAAAGGCTTCGTTCAAGGTAACCATCGGTGTACGCGGCGACAGCAAGGTAAGCAAGTACAAGAAGAACATCCCGGCAAAGGCCGAAGGCTACTTCCTGAAAGTTACCGACAAGGAGGCCGTAATCGCCGGCAATGACGAGAAGGGTCTCTACTACGGAGTTCAGACACTCCTTGGTATGATGCAACAGGGCAAACTCGAGGCCTGCACCATTACAGACTGGCCCGACGTTCCGTTCCGCGGAACAGTAGAGGGTTTCTACGGTACACCATGGAGCCACGAGGCACGCAAGAGCCAGCTCGAGTTCTACGGACGCAATAAGATGAACGTATATATCTATGGTCCTAAGGATGACCCCTGGCACCGTGACAAGTGGCGCGAGCCCTACCCCGAGGCCGAAGCAAACCGTATTGCAGAACTTGTAGAGGTAGCAAAGAAGAACGGAGTCAACTTCTATTGGGCAATACACCCGGGCGTTGACATCAAGTGGAACGATGAGGACCGCGACAAGCTCATTGCAAAATTCGAGGTAATGTACCAGCTGGGCGTACGTTCATTTGCCGTATTCTTCGACGACATATGGGGCGAGGGCACAAAAGCCGACAAACAGGCAGCCCTGCTCAACTATGTCGATGACAACTTCGTAAAGGCAAAGAAAGATGTAGCTCCTCTTATATTATGCCCTACAGAATACAATAGAGGCTGGGCCAATGAGGAGAAAGGCTACCTGCGCACACTTGGCAAGGAACTGAACGAAGGCATTGAGGTAATGTGGACAGGCAACTCCGTTGTAGCCTGCATAGACAAGCCTACCATGGAGTGGATAAACGAGCGCATACAGCGCAAGGGCTATATATGGCTGAACTTCCCGGTCAACGACTTCGTGCGCGACCACATTCTTATGGGCCCGGCCTATGGTAACGGACTAGACATAGCCGGCGACGTTTCGGGCTTCGTAAGTAATCCTATGGAATATGCCGAGACATCGAAGATTTCTCTCTACGGCATTGCCGACTACTGCTGGAACATGGAGGCATACGACTATGAGAACAACTGGGAGAAGAGCCTCAAAAACATTCTTCCAAGCAACCCACAGGCACTGCGCACCTTCGCACTCTACAACAAGGACCTTGGTCCTAACGGCCATGGCTTCCGTCGCGAAGAGGGCGAAGAGCTCAAGGAAGCAGCAGAGGCTGCACTTGCAGGCGACCAGTATGCAATAGCGATGCTGAACGTAACCTGCAACGAACTCGAGATTGCCTGCGACATTCTGCTCAACGACAACAGCAACCCACAGCTTCTGCACGAACTGCGTCCTTGGATTCTACAAGGCAAGAATCTTGCAGCATACGGCCGCGCTGTCGCCCTCATGAGACTTATGGCCGAGATTAAGAACGCCGACAACACGACGAGCCAGTTCATCAGTTTCGAGAACCTCTACAAACAGGCACGCTCACTGCAGAAGCAGATGTTCGACCTTGAGAACAACAAAGCAATGCGCCACCCATACCAGATTGGCACAAAGGTTGGCACAAAAGTGATGCTGCCTACGCTCAACAACCTCTTTGCACAAGCAACCGAGATGTACAACAAAGCAAACGGCACAGACTTTGACACAACAGCCGAGTACAACCCATACAAACTCACCTCTACGGTGACACAGCTTGCACTGCTGCCTGTAAAGATAAACGGCGATGTAGTAGAGATAACACCGGCACTCGAAGTAATCAACTGGCAGGCAGACGGCGAACTCCTTCTTGAGAGCGAGACAGCCGTAACCTTCCAGGGCATGGATTTCAACTTCGGTGTAAATGACGTTGCAAAGCACTTCCGTCTCGAACTTTTTGCAGACGGTGCGTGGAAAGAGGTTTCATTGCTGCACTACAGCGATAACGACCCCGTTATCCACACAGGCAACGAATTGGGCGGAATGACTGCCACAAAGCTCCGCATAACCAACAAGAGCGGCGAAGAGCAGAAGGTATATTTCAAGAACTTCCGCTTTATAAGAAGATAATCTCACAATAACGAATCAAGAGGGTTCACTTCTGAAGTGTGAAGTGAACCCTCTTGATTCGTTTCTTTGTATTCAGCACAGCCCTCTACCACAACTTGTGCTTCGGATTCTGTTCCATCTCCTCGCGAATCATCTCCTTAGGAAACGAACTAAATCAAAATTCTTTGTCATAGCTACATATATTGCGTTGATTTGACGCAAAATTAATAAAGAGAATTTGACACCAAAAATAGCTTAAAATTCGGATTTCCTGACGGAAAGACTACTACGTCCGCGAGAATTGTTTTCTACAAAACTACCTGCCAGGAACGTTATTTGTTATAGACATTTAGTCTACTCGCAGATGATTTTTCTTATACAGTTGCCAGGTGTTCACAAGATTGTGCCACACGGAGTAGAAGCCGCCGGCGATGGCGGTGACGGGGGTCATGAAGGTATAGGCTAACCAAATTGCAAAGACGGTGTTCTTCTGCCCTAATGCTTGACCGCCGGTAACGGTCTCGCCATAACGGGCACCTACGCGGCGACCCACATAGAACTGCAACAGGCAGCAGACAAGCGAGACAAAGGCCATTCCTGCAAGTACAAGCAACGACAGACGTGCATGAACAATTGCTCTTGTAGACACTGCTATGGCAAGAGAGAGAGAGACAAGCCATAGATAAAAAGGTAGATTGCGGCCTTTTACAGCAATGAGATTATTCAGGCCTGGGGCAAGCCTACGCACAAGTGAGGCACAGAATAATGGAAGAAGAAGAAGCGGGAATACTTTGCTTGTTATCACAAGGAATGAACCGCTCAACGACATTCCTTCAATGGGGTGTGAGAATGAGAGGAACACTGGTGCAGCAATAGCTACGGCCATATTTATCTGCAATGTATAAGAGAGCAATGCTGCGGAGTTTCCACCCAGCCTTGCAGTGATCACAGCAGCTGCGGTTGCAGTGGGACATACAAGGCATAGCATCGCTGTCTCTATAAGAATCCTTAGTTCCTGCGACATTCCTGTGAATAGTATTATTGGCAACGAAAGCAGCATGAACAATGCCAACTGGAACGTCAACAGCCACGGGTGCCATTTTGCCGGTTTAAGTTCTTTTACTCTTATCTTGCAGAATGTGACAAACAGCATTGCAAATATGAAGCCGGGCTGAATGAATGAGAGTGCCGACAACAGTAGATTATTGGTGCTCTGGGAGAACGGCAGTGCCTGATAAATGAAATAAGAGGCTGCACCGCTGAACATTGCTATCGGCAGAGACCAGTTGCGCAGAAATTGAGGAGTTCTCATTGCTCTGCCTCCTTTCTCTCGAGTTGCCGCCATGCGAGTGGCAGGGTGTCGGCAATGTCACCAGCCGTGAGTGCTGTCTCACCTTTTTCCTTCGCCGCAAGGTCGCCTGCAAGGCCGTGAACATAGGCCGCGATACGTGCGGAATCTGTACTACTGTAGCCCTGCGCCAGAAGCGAGAGAATTATACCTGTGAGCACATCGCCGCTGCCTCCGGTTGCCATACCCGGGTTGCCTGTGCTGTTAAAATAGAGATTGCCATCGGGAGCGATGATTGTGGTGTATGCTCCCTTCAATACAATTGTAAAGCCATAGTCGCGTGCAATGGCACGCACTGAAGCTATAGCCAGATAACGGTTTGATGCCTTACCGAACAGCCGTCCGAACTCTCCGGGATGCGGTGTCAGGAGCGTCCCTCTTGGAATGAGTTCTTTCCAATCGCTATGCCGCGAAAGCATATTCAGTGCATCGGCATCGAGTACAAGCGGCGCATTGCAATCTGTGACAAGGCTCAGGAGTGCTCTCCCGCTCTCTTCGCTTTGCCCAAGGCCCGGCCCGACAGCTACCGCACTAAACCTGACTGTTTCCACACTGTCGCTGAAACAGCACTCGTTGCTGTCAATGCTTGTCATAGCCTCGGGAACTGCAACCTGCACTATGGCGTTGTTGCAGGCAGGAACGTGTACTGTCAGCAGCCCTACTCCCGAACGCAGAGCGGCACGCGCCGAAAGCACTGATGCGCCGGCCATTCCCTTTGAGCCGGCAATAAGCAGCGCACGGCCGAATTCCCCTTTGTGGGCGTGCTTTGCGCGAGGCTTCAGCAATGCCTTAATCTCTTTTCCATCGGCAAAATAAAGAGCAGAGGGGATTCTCTCCATTCCCTCTTTTGACAGCCCAATATCGAGAATCCTCATTCTTCCTGCAAAGGGTGCATTCTCGGGCATAAGAAGCGACAGTTTGGGGAACTGCAATGTTAACGTTACATTGGCACAAACCACCACACCGCAGAGCGGAGAGTTATTCTCTCCTTGCAGTCCCGACGGCATATCCACTGCCGCAACGGGGCAGCCCGAAGCGTTCATTCCGTTTATTACATCGGCAAAAATACCGTCACAGACAGGCTTGTTGAGTCCGCTACCGAAAATGGCATCTATGATTACCGTTTTTTTGCCAAACTGAGGTATTGCAAAGGCAGTGCGGACTTCGTTTACATTTACATCCAAACCACGTAGACGCTCAAGATTCAAGGCACAGTCGGGCGAGAGCTTGCCTTTGGGATTTATGAGCCACACGTCAACACTACAGCCGGCATTGCAGAGCATGCGAGCAATGGCAAGGCCATCGCCGCCATTGTTGCCGGGCCCGGCAAAGAGAGCAAAGCGGCAACCGGGATACTCTTCTAAGATGGCCGCGGTGAGCACACCTGCCGCACGCTCCATCAGGTCTATGGAGGCAATAGGCTCGTGTCTTATGGTATAGGCATCGAGTTCCTTTATTTCTGCTGTGTGGAAGAACTTCATAACTGTGCGAGATATTCCAGACCCTCCTTGTAGCCGTCGAAGCCCTTGCCGCAGATAGTCTTCTGCGCATAAAGCGAGACGAAAGAGAAACGGCGGAACTCCTCACGCACGGATATGTCGGTGAGGTGTACTTCAACAGTTGGCAATGCCACAGCCTTTAATGCATCGAGTATAGCCACGCTTGTATGTGTATAGGCCGCTGGATTTATCAGAATACCGTCGAACACACCGTAGGCAGCCTGAATCTTATCAACGATGGCACCTTCGTGGTTCGACTGGAACAGTTCCACGTTGAGCGACATTCCGTCGGCAGCAGCAAGGATAAACTTCTGAAGAGCCTCGAAGTTCTTCGCACCATAGAGAGCAGGCTCACGCAACCCCAGAAGATTGAGGTTCGGGCCGTTGATTACCAGTATCTTCTTCATGTCTGCAATACATTTGTTCCGCTTGCGAAGATACAAAAAGAAATGAAAAGGAAGAGTGAAAAAGGAAACGACATTCAACAGGTTACTGCATTTTCTGTATTTCGTGCAGGTCGAGCAGTTTATTCACAATGGCATAGATTGTTATTCCGGCCGGCGAGTGAATCTGCAACTTGTTCGAAATGTTACGACGATGCGTAGTTACCGTGTGAACCGATAGGTTGAGCACATCGGCAACCTCTTTGTTGCTCATTCCCTTTGCAATGCAGACGACGATTTCTTTCTCGCGCTGACTGAGTATGTCGGCTTTTGAAACATCGGCATCATCGGCTGTCAAGGCTGTCTCGCAGTCACCCAGCTCACGCACACGCCTCTCAAGTTCGGCTACGGCCGGAACAAAGAGCATATCCTCCACGTTGCAGTGCGACGCCAGATCCTGCTCGCAATTTATTATGTCGAACAGCACCGAATTCAGCATATCGTTGCACTTGTTAGGGTAGTAGCTTATGACAATATCCTTCAGTTCCTTGAGCTTTATGTCTATGTGATTGTGCTTGCCACTGAAGACATCTATCGAGAAGGAACTGTCGAGACGGTGCTGCAGCAGTTCATCGACATAAGCAAAGACCACCGTGTTCTCGTACTCCATGTGCTTGCGCACCTCGGTTACATATTCGTCATAGAATTTCAATATGAGGAATGCAACATCGTCCGAACCGGAGCAGTCGAGTGCCTCTATCAGGCGGCGACGTATTGTAGGCAGATTATAATCGAGGAAATAGGTGTGTGCCCGCCGCAGATAACCTATGAGCGAAGAGAGCGAAAGGCTCTTGTAGTCCTTCTCCTTGCCGCTTATAAGGTTTGCCACCGCAAGGAATGTCGACACATCGACGTTGTGCATAGCACATACCTCCTCGACACTCTTTTCGCCAAAGCCCGATGAAATGCCGAAACGGCTCATCACCATCAATAGCGACGAATTGTCACGAACAAGATTCCTAAGCTTGTCGGTGGAATTGTATTTTGCATTTTCTGACATACTACAAAATGAGGCCTGATCAGCATCACAAAGATAGTACGGTTTTTAAAGGCGGTCAATACCTAAAAATAATTAAAAGCAGCGTTGTAATGACAATCAGAAATACCTCAAAATCGGTATTGTGAAGTATTTTGTGCAAAAGTAATTTTGCAGTGAAAAAATTATCGACAATGAAAAGATACGTTTTTATTGCAACGCTTATGCTGTTATTCGCCGCCAACAGCGCGGAAGCACAGGAGCAGCAGAAGGTGCAGGAGAAGAGCAATGTATGGAACCGCCTTTCATTAGGCGGCTACGGCGAAGCCGTATATAGCCGCAATTTCTACAGCGACAAGTACCTGAGGTACACCGATGCAGAGACCTATAAGAACGACGACAGCCACGGACGTTTCGACCTGCCGCATATTGTATTCTGGATTGGCTACGACTTTGGCAAAGGATGGACACTCGGCACTGAGATTGAATTTGAGCACGGTGGTACAGAAAGCGCAGTTGAGATAGAGGAAGAGGAAGCCGGGGAGTATGAATCGGAGGTTGAGCGTGGCGGCGAGGTCGCCATTGAACAGTTCTGGATTAACAAGCGTTTCTCGCGTGCCTTCAACCTGAAAATAGGACATATCATAGTACCGGTGGGTGCCACAAACATGTACCACATGCCAACCGAGTTCTTCACGAACTACCGCCCTGAAGGCGAAAGCACCATTATGCCCTGCACCTGGCACGAAACAGGTATTAGCATCTGGGGCGAAACGGAGAACTGGCGTTACGAGGCAATGTTTCTTCCAGGTCTTGACTCCGACCGTTTCGGCCGTCAGGGCTGGATTGCAGGCGGAGCCGGCAGCCCGTATGAGTTCAAGATAGCAAACTCATATGCAGGTGCGTTCCGCATTGACAATACCTCAATAAAGGGGTTGCGCCTTTCGCTTAGCGGTTATGTAGGCAACTCCTTCAAGAACACGCTGAGCGCGACCGACAATGTAAAATATGAGGAGGTTACAGGAACGGTGTATATTGGAGCATTCGATTTCTGCTACAAGGGCAAGAACCTTATTGTAAGAGGTAATTTCGACTATGGTCACCTCACCGATTCCGAGATGATTACCAAGTACAATATGTCAATGCGCAAGGACTCTCCATCGCCCAAGCAGGCAATTGGCTCCGATGCCATTGCTGCAGGAATCGAGGCCGGATACGACATCTTCGGTCTTTTCGGAAGCAGGAAGGTTGCCGGCAACAAGCTCTACCTCTTCGGCAGGTACGAATACTACGACTCAATGTTCAAGACAGAAGGAAGCATACAGGATTACAAATGGTGTGGCAGGCAACGTATTGCAGCCGGTGTAAACTACTACCCCATGAAGGATATTGTAATTAAAGGGGAGTATAACATTGGGATACTCGACAGCAAGTACAACAACGAACCGTCAATATCATTCGGCATAGCATATGCAGGACTTTTCAAGTAAACAAAACATAACATAACTGAATTAGAATACTATGGACTTCAAGAAATTTTTGAACATTGCACTCTGTGCAACACTTTTGCTGGGCTCGACAGCCTGCAGCGACGATGACAACAACAGCCAAAGCAATGAACTGAGCCAGAAGGAGGAAGCATTCAAGGCTGCTATTGTTCCTTACGTAGACAATACGATTGTACCGACATACAAAGGAATGGCCGACAATGCAATGCTCATGTCCGATGCCTGCAACGAAATTGCCGTGTCTTTCGAGAATGGAACACTTGACACTGAGATGGTAAAAAGAGCCGGAGAATACTGGAATCGATGCCGCGATTACTGGGAGAAGAGCGAGGCTTTCCTCTATGGTGCCGCGGCCGACTACAACATCGACCCGCATATTGACTCCTGGCCGCTCGACAAAAACGCTATGGACGACCTGCTTTCGGAGCTGCGTAGCGGCAAGGAGTGGACTATCGACAACAACGCCGGCTATGGACTTCTGGGCTTCCATGCTGTGGAGTATATGCTTTTTGAGCTCAGCGAAGACGGCAATAGCTCACAGCCGCACAACATAGGCTACACAAAAGAGGAACTGGTGTATCTGTGCACAGTTGCCGAAGACCTGCGCAACCAGTGCATTCGTCTCGAGGCTTCGTGGGCAGGCATGGAGAACATCAGTGCAGAAAAACAGGAGATACTGGCCGATGCAGAACTTGAGCCCTCCATCAACTATGGCTGGAGCATGAAGAATGCAGGTCAGGGAGGCAGTCTCTACAAGACATATCAAGAGGCGGCAGAAGACCTGGTACAGGGTTGCATCGACATCGCCGATGAGGTAGGAAACACAAAAATCGGCCGCCCGGCAAACGGTACCTCCACCGATGACAAGAACTACATAGAGTCGCCCTACAGTCTCAATTCAATCAACGACTTTATAGGCAACATCATAAGCATACGCAACGCCTATCAAGGAAGCAATAGCGGTGATGCCTCAATTAGCGACTACATAAAGAGCGTCGACCCGGCACTCGACACAAGAGTGAAAGAGCAGATTGAGAACTGCATTGTTCTCATCGGGAAAATTCCCGAGCCGTTTGCGAAGAGCGCGACCGGCCCCGAAGCCGATGCGGCTGTTGCAGCAGTAGGAACAGAACTTGTCGATATTCTCGAGGAGGTTATGACAGCTCTTTCAAAATATTGATTAACACAAATAAGAGAGAACAGATATGAGAAAAGATAAATTTCTCTATTTGGCATTGCTGAGCCTTTGTTTGACAGCTTGTAGCGATGACGACAATCCGAAGCCAAGCCCGCAGCCCGAGACGCAACTGCCCGAGTGGTACTACACCGGAGGAGAACTGGGCACCACACACCTTGCCACATACAACGCATTCGAACAACCTACGGTTGCTGTTGAGGAAGGCGGTATGTACCAATCGTTCAAGAATGGCGAGGCACTATTCGAGAAACCATTCATGAGCAACAACAGCGGTGTACGCCACGGTTTGGGACCTGTATACATTCGGACATCGTGCCTGCATTGCCACCCGGGATATGGGCACGGCAAGCGCATTGAAGCCGGCACCTTCAACACCAACGAGATTGGCAACGGCAACCTTCTTGTTGTCTACAACAAGGACACTGAGGGTTATGTACCCTGGCTGGCCGGTATGCCGCAAGGGCACGCTGTCGCACCGTTCAAGGCACCAATAGACGAGAGCAAGATAACCGTTGAGTGGCACAACTACACCGACGAATGGGGCAACAGATTCCCTGACGGCGAGGAGTATGAACTCCAATACCCGACAGTTACAATGCCCGAAGATGCCGTGTATGTACACAACCAAGGATATGACCAGTTGGGCAACTATGGCGTAAAGCTTGAATCTACCATCGGAATCTATGGAACAGGATTGCTCGATGCCATCAGCGACGAAGACATTACCGCCGAGTGGAAGAAACAGGAAGAGGACGGACTAATGCAGAATGGGTTGAATACTGCATATTTCGAGAACGGAGAATGGAAAAGCTACTATGCCAATACGGCACAAGGCGGTGACGGAACAAAATATATACGCCGTTACACCTATGCCATGAGCCGTGGCCCGTTACAGGACGGTGCTGGAGCCAATGCTTTCTGGAATATCACCAACGTCACACGCAGTGACCGCCGCATGCACTACCTTGATGCAGCCGGTACATATGCTCTCTATTCTTCAAAAGACCCTGAGGTGCAGGCCGGTTTCGAGGAATATATCAGCAATATCGACCCCGACAAAGAATATCCCGAGTTCTGGGAGGGCACTATGGAAGAGCGCGTATATGCTTATCTGACTTCAAAGAACCTTCCGGTTGAGATAAGCGATGAGGAATACACCGACCTTATGGTATGGCATCGCGGACTTGCTGTCCCTGCCGCACGCAATGTTCAGGACCCTGAGGTGCAGAAAGGACGCATGCTGTTCGAGAAAATCGGATGCGACTACTGCCACCGTCCATCGTGGACTACGGGAGAAGATGAACTAAGAGACCCTGCACGCTTCTTTGCAGATGGCGGAGATGAGCTGCCACGCTACCCGAACCAGAAGATATGGCCTTATACCGATATGGTTCAGCATAAGCTGCATATGGAGAACGACATACGTACCGGATGGTGCCGCACAACCCCATTATGGGGACGCGGACTGCACCAGAAGTGCACTGGCTCGCCTACAGCCGACCGTTTGCACGACTGCCGCGCACGCACCACAATGGAAGCAATAATGTGGCACGGCAATGCCAAGAGCGACGCACGACACACTGTTGAGAATTTCCGCAAACTTACCAAGGAGGAGCGTGATGCTGTAGTCAAGTTCATAGACTCTATTTGACCGGTGCGTTTCTTTGGCAAATCATACGGTTTTCATTATATTTGGGCTGCGCTTGCAGCCCAAATGTTTTAATCTCAGACACAAGCACACAAGACTATTGCAATGAAAAAAGAAAAGATTTTCAAATACCTTTCGTTCGGTCTCTTCGCAGTTATAGCAGCCATACTTGTAACTGCCACTGTTGCAGAGAAACTGAACGGTACGGAATATGTACAGGAAAACATATACTGCGCCGAATGGATGATTGCGCTATGGGGCATTGCAACAGTTTCGGCTATTGCCTATCTCCTGCAAAGGAGAATGCACAGGCAACCTTTTACCCTATCGTTACACCTCTCTTTTGCTGTAATCCTCACAGGAGCGGTTCTCACCCATTATACAGGCAAGCAGGGGCAAATACACCTGCGCATTGGCGAAAGTGTCGGCCACTACACCCTCAATGACGGTAGTGCAGAAAAATTCCCGTTCACAATCTCGCTCAACAATTTCGAGGTTCTACAGTATGCCGGAACGCAGGCACCGACAGACTTTGCCAGCACCATAGTAATATACGACAGCCAGCGCACCGAAGGGAATATATCAATGAACAACATATTCAAGCACAGAGGATACAGATTCTACCAGTCGGGATACGATAGCGACAAGAGAGGAACATTCCTGACAATATCATACGACCCTTGGGGAATAGGAATCACCTATGCAGGCTATGCAATGCTGTTAGTTTCAATGCAGCTGTTCTTTTTACAGAAAGGCAGCCGTTTTCGTACATTGCTGCACAAGAATATAGGAAAAGGAGGGTTGGTGCTGACTGTGCTGCTGTTTACTGCAGCCACAGCAAACGGCAAGGAAAGGCCACGTACCCTCCCGGCAGATGCGGCATCAGAGTTCTGCGGACTTCACGTCTGTTACAACGACCGCATATGCCCGTTGCAGACACTTGCAATAGACTTCACGGCCAAGGTCTATGGCAAAAGGAACTATGAAGGATACACAGCCGAGCAGGTTCTATGCGGCTGGTTCTTTTTCTACGACGACTGGAAAGACGAGCCTATGATAAAAATCAAGGGCGAAGAGACGAAAAGATGTTTAGGAATTGAGGGGGAATATGCAGCCCTTACCGACTTCACCGACCGCAACGGCTATAAACTGGAGGAGGCAATGCACATTGCCGACGGCAATGTGCTCAACGACCTTGCTGCGGCAAACGAGAAATTCAATATCATTAGCATGCTATGTACCGGCATGCTAATGAAGATATTTCCTCTCAACGACACAGAGACAGGAAACGTCACCTGGTATTCGTTTGCCGAAAGAGTTCCAGGCAGTATACCTCAAGAACAGCAGCTGTTCATAAACAAAAGCATGAACCTTGTAGCCGAAATGGTTGCAGCAGGAGAGTACAGCAATGTAGTTGCAATGCTCGACAAGATAAAAAGATACCAGATAAAAGCCGGTGCCGGAAGCATACCCTCGGAAAGTGTATTCGAAGCCGAAAGAATATACAACAGCATAAACAGTAACAGGCTGCTTGCTATCATAGCTCTTGCAACAGGACTCATATCATTCATGCTGTTCTGCCTGCAAATATCTGCCATAGAGAAAGCAATGCAAGCTGCAAGAAGAATACTAAAGGTACTTGCTTTTGCGCTGCTTGCATACTTGACAGCAATAATCGCACTGCGATGGTATATAAGCGGGCACATACCTTTATCAAACGGGCACGAGACCATGATGTTCATGGCCTGGTGCAGCTTGCTGCCTATAATCCTGTTCAACAGGAAGAACATATTGCTTATACCGTTCGGATATATCGTCTGTGGCCTGACAATGCTTGTAGCCACTATGGGTGAGGCGACACCACAGATTACTCCGCTGATGCCAGTGCTGCAGTCACCGTTATTGTGCATACATGTTGTTGTAATAATGATTTCCTACACATTGCTTGCATTTGCCATGCTTAACGGTGTTGCTGCATTCATTATTAAAGCAACACGCAAGAATCCCAGTAGAGAAATTTCCGAACTGCAAAGAAGAAGCCTGATTATGCTATACCCGGCCGTATTCCTCTTGACAGCCGGAATATTCATCGGTGCAGTATGGGCGAATGTATCGTGGGGTCGCTATTGGGGTTGGGATCCCAAAGAGGTGTGGGCACTCATAACCCTGTTTGTCTACAGCGCAACACTGCACGGCGGCTCCATAAAGGCAATGCGTCACCCGATGTTCTTCCACGCATACTGTATCGTGGCATTTCTGAGCGTGCTGATAACCTATTTCGGTGTGAATTTCATCCTCGGTGGAATGCACAGCTATGCATGAACAGCCATCAATCATACCCTCTCTAATGCCTGTTCCAAATCGGCCAATAAATCGTCGATATGCTCGGTACCTATTGAAAGAC
>CAZAIM010000035.1:0-19702 GCA_964485215.1 uncultured Bacteroidaceae bacterium
CGGCTTGCCGCTTTGCTTGCAAAGAACCCGCGCCCCTCAGCTTCCCAAGCTGTATTGTACAAAACACGAAAGACAAGCGTTTGTGCTTGTCTTTCCTTTGAGCGGTAAACGGTGCTCGTAACCGGCTTGCCGCTTTGCTTGCAAAGAACCCGCGCCCCTCAGCTTCCCAAGCTGTATTGTACAAAACACGAAAGACAAGCGTTTGTGCTTGTCTTTCCTTTGAGCGGTAAACGGGGCTCGAACCCGCGACCCTCAGCTTGGGAAGCTGATGCTCTACCAACTGAGCTACTACCGCGTCTGCTGTATTTTCAAGTGCGAAGATACAACTTTTATTTTAGAAGCAGTTTATATTTCTAAAAAAAATAATGTCTCATTATTGAATTTGTATTTTCGTTGTCCGTTATTTTTAGAAGCTGTTAAATTTCTTTACATAGATAGGCTGCACTTGCTTTGCAACATGCAAGTAAACTTGCGCTGCGCTCATTGGTGTTATCTTTCAAAAAAGTTTTTTTACATTACTGTGGGCTGTGCTTGCCTTTTATGTTCTTCTTTGTCTTTTTTCGCTTCGTTTGTTAGCTATTGTTGGCTAAGTGGCAAATGGGCTTTATGTGTTAATTTAGCTGACATGCAAATTTGTTGGTGAGGTGTGTCAGGGGAATGCTTCTCCCTTTTCAAGAACTTCTATGGCTTTCAGCACTGTGGGGTCATCGAGATTGATGTATCTGACGTGTTCGCGCATTCCAAGCATCTGGTATATTATGTTGCTGTAGAGAGAACGCTTGATGATGTCGCCCGATTTTTCTATGTCTTGCGGTATTGGGTCTATGCCTTTCTTCGCGGCAAACCGGGTGAAATCGTCGAGTATGTTTTGTGTCTCGAGATAAGCAACCAGTTGTGGGTATGTTTTGTATTGCGATATGAGGGGTCTGTTGGAATTGCTGTATTTAAGGGCGTATTGTGCTATTACGCCTTTTGACAATACGGCTTGCGAATAGTCTGTCAGGTCTGTGGTGTCGCTCGATACGAAGATGTCGGGCATAATGCCTCCGCCGCCATAGACGGTGCGTCCGTTTCTTGTCTTGTATACAAGGTCTTCGTTCTGGTGTATGCTGTCCTGTGAGAAGAATTCGCCTCTGTTGTAGCGGTCGAGCAGGTCCATATCGTACTGTTCCTTGTCGCCTTTGGTGTATGGTTTCTGTATGCAGCGTCCCGATGGTGTGTGGTAGCGTGCTATGGTGAGACGTATGATTGACCCGTCACTGAGTGTGATGGGCTGCTGTACGAGGCCTTTGCCGAATGTGCGGCGGCCAATGATTGTGCCTCGGTCGTTGTCCTGGATGGTGCCTGCCATAATTTCACTGGCCGATGCTGAGGTTTCGTCGACGAGTATGACGAGCGGAATATCCTGGAATGCGCCTCTGCCGTTTGCTGTTTCTATGCTCTTTTCGCAGTTGGCACCTTCGGTGTACACAATTATATCGTCCTTGCTGAGGAACTGGTTAGCCATTTCCAGTGCTATGCCAAGGTATCCGCCGCCGTTGCCTCTAAGGTCGAGTATTATTCCTTCTACACTGTTGTAGCTGAATGTGATGAGTTCGTCGATGAATTCGTAGAATGTGTTCTCGGCAAATCTCTCTACCTGTATGTACCCCCATTTGTCGTCGATTATGTAGGCTGCTTCAATGCTCTCGACAGGTATTTCATCGCGACGTATGTTGAACTCCAGCAGTTCTGTTTCGCCGTATCGCTGTACTGCTACCTTTACAAAACTTCCTTTGGGTCCTTTCAGTTTCTTGAGTGCTGCTTCGTTGGTGCATACTTCTTTGCCTACAAACAGTGTGTCGTTGACCTTAATTATGCGGTCTCCGGCGAGCAGGCCAATCTTTTCGGATGGTCCGCCACGTATTACATCGCTGATGTTTATGGTGTCTTCCTGGATGGTGAATCTTATTCCTATTCCGCTAAAACTGCTTTCGAGTTCCGAATTGCTTTCTTCGACTTCGCTGGCTGGTATGTATGTGCTGTGGGGGTCGAGTTCGGTGAGCATCTTGGGGATGCTCTTCTCTATGATTGAATCGATAGATAGGTTGTCGACATACTTGGCTTGTGTTATGGCCAGTACTTCGTCGAACTTGTTGCCGTTTGCGTTTACTATGATTGTTTCACTGGTTACTCTCTTTGTCGTGTATATACCGGAACAGAAGCCGATGACAAGGCAGAGGGTAGATATTAGGTATATGTATCTTTTCATCTTTATTCTATTATTCTTCTTTGTTGAAATCGAGGTACACGGTCTCTATTCCTGCACGTTCGAGCAGGTCGATGCCGTCGGTGAGACGGTATTTCTCGCCATAGACGACACGTTTTATGCCGGCTTGTATTATCAGTTTGGCACATTCGATGCAGGGCGATGCAGTGACGTACATTGTTGCTCCACTGCTGTTGTTGTTTGAGCAGGCTATTTTTGTAATTGCGTTTGCTTCGGCATGCAGTACATAGGGCTTAGTGAAGCCTTCTTCGTTCTCGCAAATGTTCTCGAACCCGGACGGTGTGCCGTTGTAGCCGTCTGAAATTATCATCTTGTCCTTTACTATGAGGGCACCTACCTGGCGGCGTACGCAGTATGAGTTCTCTGCCCAGATGTTTGCCATACGCATATAGCGCAGGTCCAGGTCGTGTTGTTTCTTCTCTTTGTTTTCCATAATGAACCGAAGTCCTGTGTCTGTTGAGGTTTATATCCGAGTGTGGCTCCTTACTTGCCGAACTGCATGAACAGATTGCTGTGCTGTTTAATCTGCAGCCAGTTTGTGTCGCCGCTATATTTCGTTGCGTTGGTAAATATCTGCAGCATTTTCTGTGCTATTGTGTCGTTGCTGATGTTCCCGGCTGTTCTAACTGAGGTGCAGCGGAATTCTCTTGTCTTGCCGTCGGCTTGCCATTTGCCGTCGATGCTTGCACCGCCCGGAGTGGTTGCCTTGAAACTGTTCTCAAGAAATTCCACACTGTATATTTTACCTTGTGTGAGGTTTCTCACACTGCCGTCATTGATGTATGTAAGTGTCCACTTGCTGCCGACAAATATGTCCTGTATGTCGTCATCGGTACAGGCTGTTATGGTGCTTGCAAATATGAGTGCAAAGATAATTCTCTTAATTCTAACTGCAATGCTTTTCATTGTGTAAATTATAGAAACTGTTCGGATTTGTAAAAAAAACTTATAGGTGTGGGCATATGGTGGGTATTCCGTCGCGCTCGAGCATTGGCTCAATCTGTGGCTTCCGTCCTCTGAAACGTGTGTATAGTGTCATAGGGTGTTCGGTGTCGCCTTTTGAGAGTATGTTGTCGCGGAACGACTGGGCTACTTTCATATTCATTACTCCCTCTTCCTTGAAACGGGAATAGGCATCGGCATCGAGCATCTCGGCCCATTTGTAGCTGTAGTAACCGGCTGCGTATCCTCCTGACATAATGTGTCCGAACTGTGGTGTTATGCCGGTTTCCTTGATTGTGGGCATAAGTCTGAGTGCGGCTGTTACGGAGTGTTCATACTCGAGAACGTCGCCGTTGAACGGAGCGGATATGTTGTGCCATGCCTGGTCAATGAGCCCTAGGCCAACCTGGCGTACGCATTGGTAGGCTGCCTTGAATGTGTGTGATGCCTTTATCTTCAGGAGTGTCTCCTGCGGAATTGTCTCTCCGCTCTGGTGGTGGAATGCAAAATGCTTAATGAATTCCTCCTCGGTGGAGAAGTTCTCCATTATCTGCGATGGGAGCTCGACAAAATCCCAAAGGACATTGGGGCTGCACTGGCTTGGATAGGTGACATTGGATAGTATGCCGTGAAGGCAATGCCCGAATTCGTGCATCAGGGTGTTAAACTCATCGTGGTTCAGCAGGGTGGGGGCACCTGGCATTGGTTTGCGGTAGTTGGTGGAGAGGGTGATGTGCGGGCGGTGGTTGACACCTTCGCGGTCTCTGTATTGTGGCTTTATCGCATCCATCCAGGCTCCTGAGTGTTTCCCCTTGCGGGCATAGAAGTCGCAGTAGAGAAGTGCCAGATATCTGCCGTCGAAGTCGTATACTTCCCAGACTTTGACGTCGGGGTTGAACAGCGGAATGTCGTGGTTTTGCTTGAAGGTGATGCCGTAAAGGCGTGTCGCAAGGTAGAATGCGCCGTAAATGGCCTGGTTGAGTTCAAAGTATGGACGCACCATTTCGTCGCTTATGCTGTATTTATTTTCTTTGAGCCGCTCGGAGTAGTATGCAAAGTCCCAACGTTCGAAGCGGAACCCGTCGCCTTCGCATTCGCTGGCATATGCGGTTATTTCTTCAATTTCCTTGCGTGCTGCCGGCAGATAGGACCATGTAAGCTTGCCGAGCATGGAGAAGACGGCATCGCTGTTCTGTGCCATACGCCCGGAAAGGATGTAGTCGCTGTAGGTGTTGTAGCCGAGCAGCCTTGCAAGCTGCAGGCGGCAGTTGACAATTTCCTTTACAGTCTCTCTGTTGTCGTGACTGTTGCCTTTCGCGCCAATTGTGCTGTATGCAATGTACATTTGCTTGCGGAGTTCGCGGTTGTGGCAGAATGTTATGAATGGCAGGTAGCTTGGCCTGTGAAGAGTAAAGAGCCATCCCTCCTTGCCGCTCTCTTTTGCGGTGTTGGCTGCGGCGTCAATGACATCGGCCGGCAATCCTTGGAGGTCGCTCTTGTCGGTTATGTGCAGGGTGAATCCGTCGGTGTCCTTTATGCAGTTCTCCTGGAACCTTATGCAGAGGGTGGCAAGACGTTCTGTCAGCCGGCGGTACTCGTTGCGCGCCTCGCCCTTGAGGTTTGCGCCGCTCCTGACAAAGTGGTTGTATGTCTCTTCAGTCAGTCTTGTCTGTTCTGGAGAGAGGTTCTCGCATGCGTTTTCCTTGACAGCCTTTACACGGGCAAATAGCCTTTCGTTAAGGCTTATGTTGTTGCTGTGTTCTGTGTGCAGCATTTCAATTTCTTCTTCAACTGCCAGAATCTTGTCGTAGCTGCGTGCATTTACCAAGGCGTTGAATGCTCCGATAACGTTGCCCAGTTCAACGCCTGAATAGTCGAGTGCGGCAATGGTGTTGTCGAATGTTGCCGGCTCTTCGTTGCTGCAAATGCGCTCGATGATATCATTTTCTCTCTCTATGCATTCCTTCACTGCGGGGACAAAGTCCTCGAGTGTTATCCGGTCGTATGGTATTGCTCCGAACGGTGTAGTGTAAGGGGCAAGTAATGGGTTTGCTTTTTTACTTTTCTCGCTCATATATCGGTGTATACGGATTCACTTTTCTACTTCACTAACTTTCTGCAAATATAACTATTTGCGACGGCATATTCTCTATCTTTAACAAATATTCCGTCTTTTCGTTCACTCGGTTATGCAACAGAACGGACCGGCAGTTTGCCGGTCCGTTCTGTTGCATTGATGTGTGCAGTGTGGTTACAGGTTGTATGTGCCTTCTACGAGTTCTCCCATAGCCCAGACTGCGCGTACATTCAAATCGTCGTCGAGAATCATTACGTCGGCATCCTTGTCCTTCTGTAATGAGCCCTTACGGTCATATACGTTCATAATCTTCGCAGGTGTCTCGGAAGCCATACGTATTGCATCGTCAAGAGGTATCTCGGCCTTCTGTACAAGAGTACGGATGAGACGGTCCATGGTTGCTACTGAGCCTGCAAGGGCAGTGCGGTCGGCAAGCTTGCAGACACCGTCCTCGATGATTACGCGCGGGTCGAATGCTGTTGTGCTGTCGCTGGCTGCACAGGCAAGGGCATCGGTGATTACGCAGGCACGTTCCACGCCTTTGATATGGTGGATGAGACGAAGGATTGTAGGGGGAACGTGAATGCCGTCGGCAACAACCTCGACTGTCATATCCTCATGCAGATATATGCTCTCAACTGTTCCTTCGTACTTGTACTCGCGGCGTTTGTGGAAACCTGGCATCGCATTGTAGAAGTGTGTTGCGTGTGTGTAACCGTTCTTGCGTGCTGCGTGTATGTCGTCATACTCGGCCTGCGTGTGCGCCACAGAAGCAAGAATGCCTTTCGATGTTATGTACTTGCCGAACTGCATGGCACCGGGAAGCTCCGGGGCTGAGTCCCAACGTTTGATGCAGTTCCACTTCTCGACGAGAGGGATGTATTCGTTGGGGTCGGGGTCCTTGATGTTCTCGGGAAGCTGTCCGCCTGCCATGGCCATGTTAAGATAGTGTCCTTCGAGGTGAAGGCCAAGTACCGGGCTGTTGGGCTCAGCCATAAGCTTTGTACAAGTCTCTGCTGCTGCCTCGATCATGGGAACTGTTGAAGAGGAGAGGGTGGGGAAGATACTTGTTGTTCCGTGTTTCATGTGAGCGGCAATAGCACCTCGGAAAGCCTCTTCTGTGCCTTCCATAAAGTCGCAGCCGCCACCGCCGTGAATGTGGATTTCCACACCGCCGGGCACAACATACATTCCCTTTGCATCAATTACCTCTGCGCCAATTATTGCAAGGTCGCAATTTGTAACTTCAAGAATCTTGTTATCGCGAATGATAACCGAACCATCCTTCAACCATCCCTGAGGAGTCAGGATTTTGCCATTGATAATTTGCTTAAGCATAATATTTGTAGTTAGAAGCTGTTTTGAAATTCCGGTATTATATGGTTACTTTGTTTTCTGGCCGTTTATGCCGCACTGTGGGCTGCATCTGCTTTCCTGCGGCATCATACACTACAAAGTTATTCAAATAATTATTCAAGAGGAACGTTTTTTATATTTTTTTTGAAAAAATGTAATAATTCGTCTACGGCAGGCTCTCATCTTCTGCCTTTTGCTCTGTTTGATGAAATTCTGAAGTATTGATTAATGTGTGTTAAAATGTAATTAAAACGGTTGATTTGCTTGCAAAATGATATTGTAAATTTTATTGCGCTTTTTTGAATGTGGATGTTTCTTTTTTGTATTTGTACTCTGTTTTCTCCTTGTTTTTAGCAAGAATGCTCCTTGTTTTATGTAAAGTTGCTCGAAAATGTGTTCCTTTTTTTGAAAATGTTTTCTTATTTGCGTATATGCTGTTATATTTGCAATGATGATGAAAAATAGCAAAAAGATAAATTAAACATATTATAATGTCAAAACTACGATTCGAAGTTGTTTCTGCAGCCTTCGGCAAGAATGCAGTAGAGGTGCCCGACAGCAAGTTGCGCCCGTCGGAATATTATGGTGCAAAGGTTTTTAATCGCGAGAAGATGTTCAAGTATCTTCCGAAAGAGGTATATAACAAGCTCATCGATGTTATCGACAATGATGCTCCGCTCGACAGTTCTATTGCCGACAGCGTGGCCGAGGGTATGAAACGGTGGGCTGTGGAAAATGGTGCAACGCACTATACTCATTGGTTTCACCCGCTGACAGAGACTACTGCCGAAAAACATGATGCCTTTATTGAACACGACGGCAAGGGGGGGGTGCTTGAGGAGTTTTCCGGCAAGCTGCTTGTGCAGCAGGAGCCCGATGCTTCGTCGTTTCCTAACGGTGGTATCAGAAGCACGTTCGAGGCTCGTGGCTACAGTGCCTGGGACCCGACGTCGCCTGCTTTTCTCATAGACGACACCCTTTGCGTGCCTACGGTCTTCATATCGTATACGGGCGAGGCTCTCGACTATAAGGCACCTCTCCTGAAATCGTTGCGTGCGGTGGACAAGGCTGCAACTGATGTGTGCCGTTATTTCGACAAGAATGTGAAGAAGGTGACGACATACCTTGGCTGGGAGCAGGAGTATTTCCTTGTCGACGAGGGGATGCTGCTTGCGCGTCCCGATTTGCTGCTCACCGGCCGTACCCTTATGGGGCACGACAGTGCGAAGAACCAGCAGCTTGAGGATCATTACTTCGGTTCTATTCCGAAGCGAGTGGCTGCCTTCATGAAGGAACTTGAGATTGAGGCAATGAAGCTTGGAATTCCGGCAAAGACTTGCCATAATGAGGCTGCGCCTAATCAGTTTGAGCTTGCGCCGATATACGAGGAGTGTAACCTTGCCGTTGACCACAATATGCTTATAATGGCACTTATGAAGGAGGTTGCACGCCGTCACGGTTTCCGTGTGCTGCTGCACGAGAAACCATTCAAGGGTGTCAACGGCTCGGGAAAGCACAATAACTGGTCGCTTGGCACAGATACGGGAGTGTTGCTCATGGCACCGGGCAAGAACGACAAGGATAATCTCCGTTTCATAACTTTTGTGGTGAATACTCTTGCAGCCATATATCGCCATAATGGCTTGCTGAAAGCAAGTATTATGTCGGCGGCCAATGCACACCGTCTTGGAGCGGCGGAGGCACCGCCTGCAATAATATCAAGTTTTCTCGGCTCTCACCTGTCGTCGGTACTCGACCATATGGAGACAACTGACGATGTTGTCAAGATTCTGAGCAAGCGTGAACTTCGCCTTAACATTCCGGCTATCCCCGAGCTGATGATTGACAATACTGATCGTAACCGTACGTCTCCTTTTGCTTTCACCGGCAACCGTTTCGAGTTCCGTGGTGTTGGTGCCGAGGCGAACTGTGCGTCGGCAATGATTGCCCTCAACACGGCTATGGCCGAACAGCTTACAATTTTCAAGCGCGAGGTCGATGCTCTCATTGAGAATGGTGTTGCCAAAGAGGATGCCTTGGTGAAGATTATACGCAAATACATAAAGTATAGCAAGCCTGTGCGTTTCGACGGCAATGGCTACAGCGATGACTGGAGACGTGAGGCATCGCGTCGCGGTCTTGACTGCGAGGCAAGTGCGCCGATTGTGTTTGACCGCTATCTCGACAAGGAAAGCATTGCGATGTTCCGCGACATGGACGTGATGACAGAAACTGAACTCCGTGCACGTAACGAGATAAAATGGGAAATGTATACAAAGAAGATACAGATTGAAGCGCGTGTTCTTGGTGACCTTGCGCTCAACCATATAATTCCTACTGCTACAAAGTACCAGAGTTCTCTTCTCGACAATGTTATAAAAATGGAACAGGTTATCGGCAAGGAGGCCGGCGACCGCCTTTCGGCCGAGAATATTGAGCTTGTAAAGGAAATGGCGCAGCATGTCTCCGAAATACGCCGTCTTGTAACTGAACTTGTTGAACGCCGCAAGGTTGCCAACCGCATAACATCGGAGCGCGACAAGGCAATTGCATATCACGATACTGTTGCTCCTATGCTCGAGGAGATACGCTCTCACATCGACAACCTTGAACTTGTTGTGGATAATGAACTTTGGACTTTGCCGAAATACAGAGAGCTGCTGTTTATTGTGTGAGGCATTGCTGATTGTCCTGTCTACTTTCTCCCGGGGCGGTTGATTATGTATATGCCTGTTGTTGCAAGAACTGCTGCAAGAATGTATTTCCAATAGAAGGGTTCTCCAAGGCATAGACAGGATGTTATAGCTCCGACAACCGGAATGAGGGAGTTGAAGATGGCGACCTTTCCCACTGGGTTGCAGCTGAGCAGCTTGTTGTAGAGGGTGAAGCCGAGTGAGGATATTCCTACAAGCAGAAAGAGTATGACAATTCCGGCTGCAGTTATGTGGGGCAGTGTACCGCCCATAGCAAGCCCCGGCACGACAAGAAACATTCCTCCGATGGCAAGGCTGTAGCCGGTACCTGTGAAGATGTCGATGTGGTTTCCAAGCTTGCGTGTCATGAGCCCTGCAAAGGCCGAACACAGTGCGTTGAGTATGATCATACCGTCGCCCATAAAGGTGAAACTGCTGTTGTCGCTGCTGCCAATGTTAAGCGCAATGATTCCTGTGATGCCAATGGCACAGCCTGCAATCTTGCGCCCGTTGAGTTTGTCGCTTTTGAAGAACAGGCAGGCCAGAAGTACCAGCAGGAATACTCCCAAGGAATTGAGTATGGCTGCGCGTGACCCTTCGCTGTGCGACAGGCCTATATAGAAGCAGAAGTAGTGGATTGTTGTGTTCAGCATTGCGTATGCTGCAATGTAGAGCCAGGCGGCTTTGCTTCTTGTCCTGAAACTACGGTGTGTGGCACGTGCAATGGCCAGGACTATGAGCCCCGAAAGGCAGAACCTGATGCCTGCAAAAAGTATCTTGCTGCCTGTCATCGCCTGCGTTATGCCATATTCGTTGAATCCTATCTTTATAAGCGGGTAGGCCCATCCCCAGGCTGTGGCGGCTGTGAGGGCAAACAGTGCAACCCACATTGGCTGTTGGAATATTGATGTAGGGGCAGTTCTGTCCTGTATGGTCTTCTCTTTTCTGTTCCGCATTTCGGGATTGTGTTGTTTTTCCTGCGCCAAAATTAGACAAAAGTTCGCGATTAATCAAACAAATCTTCTTTGCATGCTGAATGCTGCTGCACGGGATTGTGGCATTCGGTATCGGCTGTAATGATAAAATAGGGTGAGGGCATTCCTTTCCGGAATTTTTGTTACTCTGTCTGCAATAAATTTCGTATCTTCGCGTGAGTATAGTTAATCTATAATATTTTTAGCAATTCAAACAGTTTCATAAACCGTATTTTATGTTTTCGGGAATAGTAGAAGAATTTGCAACAGTCAAGGCACTGGTGCGCGAGCAGGGCAATCTGCATTTGACACTTACATGCTCTTTTGTGAACGAACTGAAGATAGACCAGAGTGTGTCGCACAACGGTGTCTGTCTGACGGTGGTGGATATAAAGGATAGTGAGTACACTGTTACGGCAATGCACGAAACGCTTGTGCGTTCAAATATAGGGCTGCTTGAAGTGGGTGATAAGGTGAACGTGGAACGAAGTATGATGATGAACGGCCGTCTTGACGGACATATTGTACAAGGCCATGTCGATGAAACCGCAGAGTGTGTGTCGGTGCGCGACATGGACGGCAGCTGGTATTATACTTTCCGTTACCGTAAGGATGAGGAGATGGCTGCGAAAGGGTATCTCACAGTAGATAAGGGTTCGGTGACAGTGAATGGTGTCAGTCTTACGGTATGTGAACCAACTGATGATACGTTCTCTGTTGCAATAATTCCGTATACCTATGAACATACTAACTTCCACACAATAGCAGTGGGGAGTGTTGTCAATATTGAATTTGACATAATTGGCAAGTACATTGCACGCATAATAAAGAGATAGGTGATGAAGAGTTTCTTGGAACTTGCACAGGCACGCCAGAGTGACCGTGCATATGAGCAGGGGCGTGTCATTGAGCGTGATGTGCTGGAACGTATACTCGAGGCCGGAAGGCTTGCCCCATCGGCCTGCAATGGGCAGCCATGGCATTTTACTGTGGTTACGGAACCGCAGTTGCTTGTCGAGGTGGGGAAGGCTACTTCGAGTTTGGGAATGAACAAGTTTGTGAAGGATGCTTCGGCACTTGTGCTCATAACATTGGAGCCCACAAACATAACCTCCAAGCTTGGAAGCGGCATAAAGGATAAGGATTTTCCTGTTATGGATTTGGGCATAGCTTCGGCTTACATTACGTTGGCGGCTGAGGATGAGGGCGTTGGCAGCTGTATTCTTGGCTGGTTCGACGAGAAGAAGATAAAGGAACTTACAGGTATACCGCAAAAGAGACGGCTGATGCTTGTGATTTCTCTTGGCTATGCAGCAAAGCCTAAGCGCAAGAAGGTGCGTAAGGAGTGGGGGAAGGTTGTCTCATTTGAAAAATATTGATTCTGAATATGAGATTGTTGATATATTTTATTCTTTTTGTAGCTGTAGTGTCGGTTATATGTATAGCGACAAAACCTGAGAAGGAAATACACGTGCAGAAACTTTCTTCTGTTGTTGCCGAAGCGATAGCGAGTGAGGCCGAGGAGTATGGAATCCCGACCGATGAGATAAATACTCCTGCCGGAAATGAATATATAAGCAGTACTATAGGCAAAATGCTTACAGTAGAGGATTATGGTCTCTTTACTCTTGGTAAGGTTAGGTTCGGAAATAAGGAGTACACTGTGTCGGTAGGAGTTTTTGGAACTGTGCTGACGTTTTCGAGCGAGATGCTTGCTGACAAGCTTGATGCAATAATTGAAAAACAATTCTAAACTTGAAAATTATGAAGATTGCTGTTCCGACAAAAGAGGGTGTCGTAGATGACCACTTCGGACATTGCAGCTATTATACGGTCTTTACTGTGAACAACGGCAAAGTTACGTTGAAAGAGATATTGCCGTCGCCGCAAGGGTGTGGGTGCAAGTCGGGGATAGTGCTCGTGTTGCGAAGGATTGGTGTTAAGGTTATGCTTGCCGGCAATATTGGTAATGGTGCGCTTAATGTGTTGATGAGTAACGGAATAGAGGTGCTGCGCGGGTGTAGGGGTGATGTGGACGGCTTGGTTGCGGCCTATCTTGCCGGAGAGGTGAAGGATAACGCTGCTGCCTGTGAGCATCACGATTGTGGAAATCATTGATTGTGACGATTATATTATGGTGAACAAGGTATATCTTGAGAATTTCGAATCACGCATAACCGATGAACTTCTTAGGTTGTGCAAACAGTATGGCATGCTCGACGGAACATTATTGGCAACTGACGACATTGATGCACGTTGGCAGTCTTTCGCTCCCGAATATATGGCCGATGCTGTGCCTAACATAGCCGACTATCCTACCGTAGCCATTGCTTGGGCTGGTTATGTGGGTATGGCCGTAGCTCATTTGTGGGATGAGGATTGGGCTGTTCATTGCAGTGATGAATATAAGTCGTTCTATGGTCAGGCCGGCTTCGATGATATGGACGAGAATATTGTGCGCAATGTGCTTGGTTTTCATCTTGAATCGAAGGAGGCAAAGGGTATTGAACAGATGATGCGCAGGCTTGGAGAAACTGCGTTGACGCTTATACGTCGTGAGAACATTGAGCCACAGTCGCCTATGGCATTTCACGTTTATGCCCGTGTCGTGAAGGTTGTGTACAGAATTGGTGCAGCCATTGAATTGAAGCGTTTAGGGTATAAGTTCGAACAGGTGAACTTGCCTGGACAGGGTAGTGGAATGGCTGAGTGCTGATTCCGGCTGCGACATTCATATACAACAAAAAACTCATCCAATTGGATGAGTTTTTTGTTGTTGCTGTATTCTTCTATTAGAAACGGAAGTCAACACCTATTGTTGCATTGTAAGTCTTGCGGAAATAGCTTGAACCGTTCAGCTTGTTCTTGTCGTGAGCGTAGTTTGCATAGCAGAAACCTACGTTCAGGTCCCAGTTCTCGTTGAAGCTGTACTTTGCACCAAGACCTGTCATGAATGAGTCGTTGATGAAGCCGAGGTCGCTTGTGTATTCGTCTGTGATACCGAAGTCGCTGTACTGTATACCTGCTGAAAGTACAAGGTCTTTTGCTACGTTGAACTCAACACCTGCCAAAAGTTCGTATGTGTTGCGGTCAAGGTTCTTGTTGTTGTCTGCACCGCCAAGAAGTGATTCAACCTTTGCATCCTTGTCGAAGTAGTAGGTTGCACCGACCATAGCCTTGAACCAAGATGTTGCTTGCCATGAACCTGCAAGTGAAAGCATTGCTGGAGCATCGCTACGGAGAGTCTGTCCGTCCTGGAGTGTTGCCAATGCGGCAAGTGCCGGCATGTTCTGTGCGAGTGCCCCGATTTTACCGTCAAGATTTGTACCGCCAATCTTATCGGCTAGCAGCTCGCTCTCGAATTTATCGGTCTCGTTCTCTACATTTGTAACGGCACGGAATTCATATTTTGCAGCGAAGTTGAAATCGCCAATCTTGTAGTCTACGCCAATTACTGGAGCAAAAGCAATACCTGTCTGTGTGAGGTCGAGGTCAAGAATCTTGCCCTTCTCGCCAGCCTGTGGGTGCTGAGCTGTAATTGCGCCACAGTAGTTTGCCGATGTGTAGTTGCCACGGATACCGGCATAGGCAGAGAGGTTTTCGTTAATCTTGTATGCTGCACCCAACTGGAGTGTGAATACATACTGTGTAGACTCGAATGCTGAAGTCGCATACATGCCATTTGCTGCTACAAGGCTTGTACCCATTGCGTCAAATGCAGGAAGACCGTCGTTGAACTGTGCGTTACCGCCACCGCCGGGGATGCCGAAGAAACCGCTGAATGTCCAGTCACCTGTCTTGTATGATGCAAGGATTGTTGGCATACAAGGTACATAAACCTCGCCCTTGTATGATTTATTGGTAAGTGCGCTTGTTACATCGCGATCCTGCCAAATCATCTGCCAGTTTGCTGAAATAGCCCAGCCTTCCTTGAAGAATGCTGTACCTGCCGGGTTGAAGTAGATGGCATCTGTTTCCAATGATGCGTAGCGCATAGGGTTGCGTACGAAAGACGCGCTCTGGTTTGTGTTTGTCAAAAGACCACCTGCGAATGTTGAAAGTGCAAGTGATGCAATTGCGATAGTTGAGAAAATTCTTTTCATAATAATGATATTAAAAGTTTCTACAATATTTGTTTTTCTACTTTTCTTTTTTGTTGCACAAAAGTACTTGTTTTGTGCAACAGAGTAAAGCGAAAACTGAATTTTAACTTTAAATGTGTATAAAATGAACCTCTACTGTACATTTTTTACGTGTATGGTTGCGTATCCGGTGGTGTTACGGCTTGTTGAAACAGTATGATGGGTGGAATGAAAATTGGCCGTCTGTCACTGACAGACGGCCAATACATAAATATAATAAGGTATATCCCTTTTATTTCTTTACGGGAATTGCATCGATTCGTGCCTGATGACGTCCTCCCTCGAATGGGGTGTTAAGGAATGTCTCTACACACTCTTTCGCGTTCTCGTTGCTGATAAAGCGTCCCGGCATAACCATTACGTTTGCATCGTTATGCTGGCGTGCAAGAGCTGCAATTTCCGGCATCCAGCAGAGCGCGCTGCGTATAGCATCGTGGTGGTTCAAGGTCATGTTTATTCCATTGCCAGTTCCGCATATTGCTATTCCTGTGGTAAGTTCGCCATTTTCAATTGCTTTGGCAAGTGCATGTGCGAAATCGGGGTAGTTGCAACTCTCTGTGCTGTTGGTCCCGAAGTCTGCAAACTCATAGCCCAATGCTTTGAGCCACTCTTTTACCTGCTCTTTAAGGGGGTAGCCTGCGTGGTCGCTTGCAAGTCCTATCTTTTTCATTATGAATTGATTATAGCATTGATTTTACCTGGTTGTATACATTCTCGGCCGTGAAGCCCAATTTCTCATCGAGAACTTTGTATGGTGCAGAGAAGCCGAATGACTGCAGACCCCATACCTTGCCGTTTGCACCTACAAGGCTTTCGAGGTTGACCGGCAGGCCTGCCGTCAGTCCGAATACCTTTGCGCCGGCAGGGATGATGCTCTCCTGATATTCCTTTGACTGTGTGCGGAATAGACCTTCTGAAGGAACGGAAACAATGCGTGTCTTAATGCCGTCGGCTTTGAGAAGCTTCGCGCCGTCGACAAGGGTAGAGACCTCGGAACCTGATGCGAGGAGTATTATGTCGTAGTCCTCGTCGCTGCCTGCAATGATATATGCACCCTTCTTTGTCTCTTCGTATGGTGTTCCTTCGGGCAGGTTGTTTACGTTCTGGCGTGAGAAGATGAGACCGGTAGGTGTGCTGTCGTTCTCCATAGCGAGTTTCCACGCCTGTGTTGCTTCGTTTACATCGGCGGGACGCAATACAAGCATTGAGTTCTTGCCGCTGTGGTTCTTTACCTTCTCCATAAGGCGCACCTGTGCCTCTTGCTCAACCGGTTCGTGTGTAGGTCCGTCCTCTCCAACGCGGAATGCATCGTGTGACCATACGAACTTGACTGGAAGTTCCATGAGGGCTGCCATGCGTATGGCCGGTTTCATGTAGTCGCTGAATACGAAGAATGTACCGCAAGCTGCAATTACACCACCGTGGAGTGCCATACCTATGCATACGCAGGCCATAGTGAGTTCCGAAACTCCTGCGTGAAGGAATGCGCCGCTGAAGTCACCTGGCTTGAATGCGTGTGTCTTCTTGAGGAAGCCGTCGGTCTTGTCGCTGTTGCTGAGATCGGCCGATGAGCATATCATGTTGCCGTAGTTTTCGGCAAGGATGCCTAATACTGTTGCCGAGGCGTTGCGTGTGGGAGCGTCGGCTTTTTGTTCTATTGCCGCCCAGTCAATCTCGGGCTGCTTGCCTGCAAACCAATCTTCGAGTTCTTGGGCTTTCTCGGGGTTTGCTGCTGCCCATACTGCCTTTGCCTGCTTGCGCTCTGCTACAATTCGGCGGAGTTCGGCAAGGCGGTTGTCATACATTTCCTTGACCTCGGGGAAGAATACGAATGGGTTCTCTACATCGCCGCCAAGGTTCTTTATGGTGTTGATGTATGCATCGCCGCCAAGCGGTGCACCGTGTGTGCCGCAGTCAAACTCATAGCTGCTGCCGTCGGCGCGGCGTGCGCCCTTGCCCATGACGGTGTTTCCTATGATGAGGGTGGGGCGTTCCTTTTCGGCCTTGGCCTCAGTGAGTGCTGCGCGTATGGCATCGCAGTCGTTGCCGTCGATGGTGATTACCTTCCATCCCCAGGCTTCGTATTTCTTTGCAGTGTCCTCGAACATAACCTCATCGCAGCGTGTAGAGAGCTGAATCTGGTTTGCATCGTAGAACATGATGAGGTTGTTGAGCTTCAAATAGCCGGCAAGACGTCCTGCGCCTTGAGAGACCTCCTCCTGAACGCCTCCGTCAGAGATGAAAGCGTAGATGGTGTGCCCGAAGGCTTCGCTACCCAAACGTGCTTCGAGGAACTTCGCTGCGATTGCAGCACCTACGGCGTAGGTGTGTCCCTGACCCAGCGGACCGGATGTGTTCTCTATTCCGCGTGCGAAATTTACCTCGGGGTGTCCGGGTGTCGCGCTTCCCCATTGACGCAGCTGCTTGAGCTCGTCCATGGTGTATTTGTCGGAAAGTGCAAGTACAGAGTAAAGCATTGGTGACATGTGTCCTGGGTCAAGGAAGAAACGGTCTCTTCCCTCCCACAATGGATTTTCCGGGTCGTGAATCAAAAACTCAGAATAGAGGACGTTGATAAAATCGGCACCACCCATGGCACCACCGGGATGACCCGATTTAGCCTTCTCTACCATTGCTGCTGTCAGAATACGGATGTTGTCCGCTGCCTTGTTCATCAGTTGCTTGCTGTTCATATCTACTATAATAGGTTAGTGGAGTGTTATTTTTTTTACACCTTGGCATGCATGTAGGGCTGCAAGCCCTTTAGCAGAAGGTGTACCTTCCCGTAATTTGTTACAAAAGTAATATTTTTTGTTTGAATGTGGAACATATTTCAATAACGATTTTCTGGCCTGTTTGTAAATATTTGCTGTTGCTTGCAGCTTTTTAGCTTTTATGCTCTTTTTAATTAGGATGTTCTCTGAATTTAAACAGTTTCTTAATACCTTTTTACATTTTCCTTTTCGCACTTTTCTTCTTTTGAACTATCTTCGTGCAACATTTGACAAGTAGGTATGATTGTAGAAATAATATCAAAGGAATTGGGGCTCGACGCGGCCAAGGTGAGAAATGCTGTTGAACTGCTTGAGGGTGGCGCAACAGTTCCGTTCATAGCACGTTACCGTAAAGAGGCGACCGGCTCAATGGATGAGATTGCCATTGGGAACATAAAAGAACTAAACGAGAAGCTGAAGGCGATAGTGCAGCGTAAGGAGACAGTGTTGGCTACCATAGAGGAGCAGGGCAAACTTACTCCGGAACTAAAGAAGAGGATTGACAACTGTTTCGATGCTGTGGAACTCGAGGATATTTACTTGCCTTATCGTCCTAAACGGCGTACACGTGCTACGATGGCAAAAGAACGTGGCCTTGAACCGCTTGCAGGTCTCATACTGCAGCAGCAATGCAACGATATAAAAGGGCGTGCACGCAGTTTCGTGTGTGCCGAGGTTCCTACAGTAGACGATGCTATTGCCGGTGCGTGCGACATTATAGCAGAGTGTGTATCGGAGGATGAGTATGCGCGCAATGCTATGCGCCGTATGTATGTCCGCCGTGGCACAATTATCTCAAAAGCTGTCAAGGGCAAAGAGGCCGACGGAGTGAAGTATGCCGACTATTACGACTGGCAGGAGAGCGTAGCACGCGTTTCGTCGCATCGTCTGTTGGCTATGATGCGTGGCGAGGAGGAAGGGTTCTTGCGTGTATCGATAACTGTTGATGCCGAAGAAGCTGTTGAACAGCTGAACCGCCACTTTGTCAAACGCTATTCCCAATCGCGTGAATATATGGAGGCTGCTGTTGCCGATGGCTTCAAACGTCTGCTTGCGCCATCCATCGAGAACGAAACGCGTTCATTGTCAAAACAGCGGGCCGATGATGAGGCTATTGCTGTATTTGCCGATAATCTCCGTCAATTGCTCATGTCCTCTCCGCTTGGTCAGAAGAGGGTTCTTGCGATTGACCCCGGATTCCGCACCGGCTGCAAAGTAGTGGTGCTCGATTCGCAGGGTAACCTTGTGCATCATACTGTTATATATCCGCATCCGCCACAGAACGACCGCGATGCTGCAGCACGCATAATAACTGCTTTGGTGAATGACTATGCCATAGAGGCTTTTGCCATCGGCAACGGTACCGCCGGGCGCGAAACCGAGGATTTTGTGCGCCGCTTAGGGCTTGCTCCCGATATTTTTTCGGTAAACGAGGATGGAGCTTCGGTCTATTCCGCATCGGCAGTAGCACGCGAGGAGTTTCCCAACGAGGATGTTACGGTGCGTGGAGCGGTGTCTATAGGCCGTCGTCTGATTGACCCGCTGTCGGAACTTGTGAAGATTGAACCGCGTTCCATTGGTGTAGGGCAGTACCAGCACAGTGTAGACCAGGCTAAGCTGAAAGAGCGTCTCGATGTTGTTGTCGAGAGCTGTGTAAATAAAGTAGGTGTGAATGTGAACACCGCTACAAAGCAGATATTGACACATATTTCGGGTCTTGGGCCATCGCTTGCCGACAATATTGTCAAATACCGTGCGGCCAATGGAGACTTCCGCACGCGCAAGGAACTGCTTAAGGTGCCGCGTCTTGGCAATAAGGCTTTTGAACAGGCCGCAGGTTTTCTACGTGTCGTTGGTGGCGATGAGCCGCTTGACAACACTGCTGTTCACCCCGAATCGTATGGTGTCGTAGTTCAAATGGCGAAGGATTCGGGTGTCTCGCTTGAAGAGTTTATCTCAAACGGCGAACTCCGCAAGAAGGTTGTTCTTTCAAAATATGTAACGGAAAAGGTTGGAATGCCCACACTTACCGATATAATGGATGCTCTTAACAAGCGTGGTCTCGACCCTCGTGAGCAGGCTAAGGCTTTTTCCTTCGACCCCGGTGTCCATGAGATAGAAGACCTTCGAGAGGGTATGCTTCTTCCCGGGCTGGTGTCGAACATTACAGCCTTTGGTGCCTTTGTGAATGTTGGCGTTCATCAGGATGGCTTAGTACATATCTCACAGCTTGCCGACAAGTATGTGTCGTCGCCTGGTGATGTTGTCAAGATTGGCCAGCAGGTAATGGTGAGGGTAGTGGAGGTGGATTTGAAGAGAAGAAGAATTTCACTGTCGATGCGTGGAGTGTAAGGTTTTGTCTGTATGATTCAAGGTTTGGTTATTTCAGGCAGACAATGTGATTCCGTTTCTATTATAACTAATTCCAATCAGTAGTTGAACTACTGTAAAATAGTGTTAAACATGAGCTCCGAA
>CAZAIM010000036.1:0-19594 GCA_964485215.1 uncultured Bacteroidaceae bacterium
AGAGGAGGGGGACCGCTTGCGGTGGAGGAGTAAAATTATATCGAACTCACGTTAAATATATTCTCGGAAATGGGCCGTAACGTTAGTTTAGGCCAATTTCCCCATCCCGAATATATTTATCCGTCAGAAATAGTCCGCAATAGTATGTGGTGTGTTAGGCGGTGTATCATAATTGACAAAGCATAATTGGAACTAGTTCCAATTATGCTTTGTCGCGTAGTGCCTGTTCCTTTACCTGGCGCAGTATTTCGCTCGAGAATAGAAAGTCGTTCAGTTGCTTGTTGTCGCTGTTGAGTACCTGGGTATTGTTGCCTTCCCAGGCAAGTTTGCCGTCGGCGAGGAACAGTATGTGGTCGCCGATGTTCATCACGGAATTCATATCGTGGGTGTTCACTATGGTGGTTATGCCATATTCTTCGGTGATGCCGTGTATGAGTTCGTCGATGATGAGCGATGTCTGTGGGTCGAGACCCGAATTGGGCTCGTCGCAGAAAAGGTATCGGGGACTCATGGCTATGGCGCGGGCTATGGCGGCTCGCTTCTGCATGCCACCCGACAATTCATCGGGGCTCTTGTTCTGTGCATCGGCCAGGTTCACGCGCTCGAGACATAGCCTTGCGCGCTTGAGACGTTCTTTGTATGTCATCCCTGAGAACATATCGAGTGGGAACATTACGTTCTCGAGAACGTTCATGGAGTCGAAAAGTGCGGCACTCTGAAACAGCATGCCCATTTCGCGCCGCAGCAGCAGCCGCTCTTTCTTGTTGAGGGAGGAGGGCTCGCGCCCATCGTATATGATGCTTCCGCTGTCGGGCTCCAGCAGTCCTACAATACATTTGAGCAGAACTGTCTTCCCGGCACCGCTCTGTCCTATGATGAGGTTAGTGCAGCCTTCGTTGAAGGTTGAACTTATGTCGTTCAGCACGGTCTTGCCATCGAACTGCTTGTGTATCGAGGTTATCTCTATCATTACATTAGTATTTGGGTTAGTATGATGTCGAAGAACAGTATGAGCGCGCTGCAGCTCACTACGGCGTTGGTGCTTGCCTTGCCCACTTCGGTGGAGCCGCCGGCGACGGTGTAGCCGTAGAATGATGACACGGATGTTATTATGAATGAGAATGCTATCGATTTTATTATGCTGTAGCTTATGTAGGATGGGTCGAATTCGTACTGGAGGCCGACGGTGAGGTCTTCGGGTGTCATGAAGCCGGAGAACTCGGCCATTGCGTATGCTCCGGCAACGCCTGCTGCCATGCTGAATATCACCAGTATGGGTATGAAGAATATGAGTGCCGATATTTTGGGCAGTATGAGGAAGTTTGCCGAATTAACACCCATAATCTCGAGTGCGTCAATCTGTTGCGTAACTCTCATGGTGCCTATCTCGGATGTGATGTTTGAACCGACCTTGCCGGCAAGGATAAGGCACATTATCGATGATGAGAACTCGAGCAACAGAACTTCGCGTGTCGCATATCCGGTAATGAATTTGGGCATCCAGGGGCTCTCGACATTGGTCTTCATCTGTATGCACAGGACTGCTCCGATGAATATTGAAATGAGAAGCACTATGGGAATGGAGCTAACGCCAAGCTGGTAAATCTCGCGCAGTGTCTGGCGAAAGAAGATTCTCCATCGCTGTGGCAGTGTGAGCACCTGACGCATAAGCAGTATGTACCGACCGAATGTTCTTATGGAATCGATAATGAACATGATATATCAGCTGTTGGAACGCTGTTGGGCGTAACCGGTTCGGGGACAAAGGTACAATTTTGTTTTTTAGTAGGGCTATTTTTATTGCAATATTCTTGTGCCGGTGCTTATTTATCTCTATAAACTCTCTCTTTTTTTGTGAGTACGGCAAAAATACATTATCTTCGCCATTGATTTATACACTCAAGGGCTTATGGATAATGTGACTACCTGCAACCAGGACGAATGTATGGTGCTGCGTACCGAAAATCTTGTAAAGCGTTACGGCAAGCGCACTGTCGTGAATGATGTGTCATTCAATGTGAAGCAGGGCGAGATTGTGGGGCTTCTTGGTCCCAACGGTGCCGGAAAGACTACGTCGTTCTATATGACTACGGGGCTTGTTGTGCCCAATGGCGGCCGCATATTCCTGAATGATGAGGAGATAACAAAGTTTCCGGTCTACAAGCGTGCGCGTGCAGGTATAGGGTATCTGGCACAGGAGGCGAGTGTCTTCAGGAAATTGAGTGTGGAGGATAATATAGCTTCGGTGCTTGAACTTACGGGCAAACCGCGCGAATACCAGAAGGAGAAGCTCGAGAGCCTTATATCGGAGTTCCGTCTTCAGAAGGTGCGTAAGAATCTTGGCGACCGCCTTTCGGGCGGCGAGAGACGGCGTACGGAAATTGCGCGCTGTCTTGCCATTGACCCGAAGTTCATAATGCTTGACGAGCCTTTTGCAGGTGTCGACCCTATTGCGGTTGAGGATATTCAGTATATTGTGTGGAAACTGAAGGACAAGAATATCGGTATTCTTATCACAGACCACAATGTGCAGGAGACGTTGAGCATAACAGACCGCGCCTATCTGCTTTTCGAGGGTCGAATCCTGTTTGAGGGAACTCCGGAGGTACTTGCCGAAAATCCGGTTGTGAGGGAGAAATATCTCGGCAGGGACTTTGTACTGCGTAAAAGGGAATTCCAGATAAATGACTAAAGAAAAGATACCGGGCGCGCCCGGTATCTTTTCTTTAGAAACTGGGCTGAATTCCTCGAACGATAGCAAAATAGATTTTAAACAGCTCCTTATTTTTCAACTAATTTGTTTTTTTGCTTGATTTTGTGCACGGTTTGTTGTATTTTTGCACGCTTTAAATTAGGTATATAATATGCCGTGCTTATGATGTTGTCTGCTCTCGAGGGCGTGGCAATGTGTTGCAAAAGATATAATTAAAATATTTTATAATGGAATTTACACTTAAGAATCAGGGCGCAACAAGCGCAATCCTCTCTGTTAACATTCAGGAGGCAGATTATTCGGCTTTGGTCGAGAAACAGTTGAAGAACTTCCGTCAGAAGGCAAATATTCCGGGTTTCCGTCCGGGTATGGTGCCTATGGGGTTGATTAAGAAACAGTATGGTACAGCGGTAAAGGCTGAGGAAATCAACAAGCTTCTTCAGACAAAGATATTTGAATACATCAGAGAGAACAAGGTAGATATGCTTGGCGAGCCTCTTCCGATTGAGGCGCAGCAGGCCGGTATAAATATGGCCGAGGATAAGGAGTTCACTTTTGAGTTCGAGATAGCTCTTGCTCCAAAGTTTGACGCTGTTCTTGACAAGAACGACAAGCTTGCCTACTATCGTATACAGCCTACCGATGAAATGATTGAGGGTCAGGTAAAGGCATATGCACAGCGTTGCGGCGAGTACAAGCAGGTTGATGCTTATGAGAATGGCGATATGCTCAAGGGTACTATCACAGAGGCTGTTGAGGCTGGCGTGGTTGTCCGCGATGCAGTGATGATGCCTTCATATATGAAGAACGATGAGCAGAAAGCTCTGTTCGACGGTGTGAAGGTGAACGATGTGGTTACATTCAATCCGTATGTCGCTTTTGACGGCAACGAAGCTGAACTTGCTTCGCTGCTGAAGGTTGAGAAGAACGAGGTAGCGGCTCACAATGGCGAGTTTACCTTTGCTGTTTCCGAGATTACACGTTTTGTGGCAAGCGAGCTTAACCAGAATGTCTTCGATGCTGCATTCGGCAAGGATGCCGTGAAGAGTGAGGAGGAGTTCCGCGCAAGGATTTCGGAGCAGTTCGAGGCTCGCTTCGAGGTTGAGAGCGACTATAAGCTTCTTATGGACGTTCGTGCTTATCTCATGGAAAAGGTTGGCAAACTTGAATTCAATGAGGAAATTCTGCGCCGCATTATGGATTCAAACAAGGCGGACGGTGCAGAGGCTGTCAGCGAGGAGGATTTCCAGAAAAGCCTTACAGAACTCAGCTGGCACCTTGTTAAGGAACAGCTTGCCAAGAAGTTCGAGGTCAAGGTCGATGACAACGATGTCCTTTCTGTTGCCAAGGATGCTACACGCGACCAGTTTGCACAGTACGGAATGGCGAATGTTCCCGATGACCTTCTCGAGAACTATGCAAAGGAGATGCTCAAGCAGGAGAAGACTCGCGAGGCTCTCATCAACCGTGCGGTAGATGTGAAGCTTATCAAGGCTGTCAAGGCTGCCGTAACTCTCAACGAAGAGAAGATTTCTGTTGAGGACTTCAACAAGAAGGTATCTGAGAACGCTTGATATAAAGAGTGAAAATTCCGTTCTGGTTCATTGGTGCATCCAAATGAACCAGAACGGTTTTTGAATTATTATGATTAAAAACAGTAATGTTATGGAAAGAGATGATTTCAGGAAATATGCAACCAAGCATCTTGGCATGAACAGCATGGTGCTTGATGGTGTGATTAAGGCGCAGTCGCAGTATCTGAATCCTTATATACTTGAGGAGAGACAACTGAATGTTACACAGATGGATGTGTTCTCCCGTCTTATGATGGACAGAATCATTTTCCTGGGTACGCAGATTGATGATTACACGGCCAATACTCTGCAGGCGCAGTTGCTTTATCTCGACTCAGTAGACAGTGGCAAGGATATATCCATATATATAAATTCTCCTGGCGGCTCTGTGTATGCGGGGCTTGGCATTTATGACACGATGCAATTCATTAGCAGCGATGTTGCTACTATCTGCACAGGTATGGCTGCAAGTATGGCAGCGGTGTTGCTTGTTGCCGGTGCCGAGGGCAAGCGTTCGGCATTGACGCACAGCCGTGTGATGATACATCAGCCTCTTGGAGGTGTTCAGGGACAGGCAAGCGACATTGAGATTACTGCACGCGAGATTCAGAAACTGAAGAACGAACTGTATACCATAATCTCGGATCACAGCAAGCAGCCTTTTGAGAAGGTGTGGGCAGACAGCGACCGTGATTACTGGATGACTGCGGCGGAGGCCAAGGAATATGGTATGGTAGACAATGTGCTGGCGCGTAAAAAGTAATTCTTATGGCAGGTAAGGAGAAAAGAAGGTGCAGTTTCTGTGGCAGGCCCGAGGATCAGGTGGCACTGCTGATGACGGGAATGACCGGCTACATCTGCAACGACTGTGTTGAGCAGGCTCATGCAATTCTTAGGGAGGAATCGCTCTTGCCTAAGAATGACTTTGATATGAAGGAACTGCCGAAGCCTAAAGAGATAAAGGCTTTTCTCGATGAGTATGTAATAGGCCAGGATGATGCAAAATGTGCATTGGCTGTGTCGGTCTACAATCACTACAAGCGTCTTATGCAACGTGATGCAAACGATGAAGTCGAGATAGAGAAGAGCAATATAATAATGGTGGGAAGCACCGGTACGGGAAAAACGCTTCTTGCACGTACCATTGCGCGTTTGTTGAAGGTTCCTTTCACCATCGTGGATGCAACGGTGCTCACCGAGGCTGGCTATGTGGGCGAGGATATTGAGAGTATTCTGACACGTCTTCTGCAGGTTGCCGATTACAAAGTGGAGGAGGCCGAACGTGGCATCGTCTTTATTGATGAGATTGACAAGATTGCACGCAAGAGTGACAATCCTTCGATTACGCGCGATGTAAGTGGCGAGGGTGTACAGCAGGGCTTGCTGAAACTGCTTGAAGGTTCGGTTGTGAATGTCCCTCCCCAGGGTGGGCGCAAGCATCCCGACCAGAAGATGATAGCTGTCAATACAAAGCATATCCTGTTCATTTGCGGCGGTGCTTTTGACGGTATTGAGAAGAAGATTGCCCAAAGGCTGAATACGCATGTAGTTGGCTATAATTCGGTACAGAACAAGATGAATATAGACAAGGGTGATATGATGCGTTATATAACTCCGCAGGATTTGCGCTCTTTTGGTCTCATTCCCGAAATCGTGGGCCGTCTGCCGGTGCTTACCTCGCTCCGTCCTCTTGACAGGGGCGCGCTCCGCAATATTCTCACAGAGCCTAAGAACTCTATCATTAAACAGTATGTGAAACTGATGGAGATGGATGGCGTGAAGCTGACGTTTGACCCCTCTGCGCTGGAGTACATTGTAGATATGGCAATCGAATACAAGCTTGGAGCACGTGGCCTGCGCTCAATAGTTGAGGCTATTATGGTTGACAAGATGTTCGAACTGCCCTCGAGCGGTGCCAATAGCTGCCGTATAACAAAAGAGTACGCCCGCAAACAGGTTGAGAAGTGCTCGGCAATAGCTGCCGGATAATCTTTTTTGGAGTGACGAATGTAATTGACGGAATCCGATGCTTTGAGCGGATTCCGTCAATTGTTTGCAATTGTTGCGGCTTTTTGCAATATTTATGAAAATATCTTCGAAAAAAGTTGCGCGTATATTCGAGATATTTATAACTTTGTTTTCAAATAGGCATATTGTAAAATGACGAAGAAGTGTAATTTGACAGAAATTCTTAAAAAGAATTTCGGCTTTGATACGTTTAAGGGGGACCAGGAAGCGGTTATAATGAACCTGCTTGCCGGTAATGATGCCTTTGTGCTGATGCCTACAGGTGGCGGCAAGTCATTGTGCTATCAGCTCCCCTCTCTCGTTATGGATGGCACGGCGATAGTAATATCGCCTCTGATTGCCTTGATGAAGAACCAAGTCGATGCCATTAGAAACCTCAATGAAGAGGATGGCGTGGCTCACTTCCTGAATTCCTCGCTTACAAAGCAGGCGGTAGAGGAGGTTAAGGCCGATGTCCTGTCGGGCAAGACAAAGTTACTCTATGTGGCTCCCGAGTCGTTGACGAAGGAGGATAATGTAGAATTCCTGAAGAGCATAAAAATCTCATTCTATGCAATAGATGAGGCGCACTGCATATCGGAGTGGGGGCACGACTTCCGTCCCGAGTACCGCCGCATACGTCCTATAATGAACGAGATTGGAAAGGCTCCGGTGATTGCGCTCACTGCAACGGCAACGACCAAGGTCCGTGATGACATAAAGAAGAACCTTGGCATTCAGGATGCTCCCGACTTCAAGTCATCGTTCAATCGTCCGAACCTCTATTACGAGGTGCGCTCCAAGACAAAGGATGTTGACAAGGAGATAATAAAATTCATAAAATCGAATCCCGGAAAATCGGGAATCATATATTGCCTCAGCCGAAAGGCTGTTGAGGAACTGGCCGAGATTCTGCAGGCTAATGAGATTTCGGCAAAGGCATACCACGCTGGTATGGATTCTGTAGTGAGGTCTCAGACACAGGATGACTTCATTATGGAGAAAATTGATGTTATAGTTGCTACCATTGCATTTGGAATGGGTATTGACAAACCCGATGTGAGGTATGTCATACATTACGACATTCCCAAGAGCCTCGAGGGCTACTATCAGGAGACAGGCCGTGCCGGCCGTGATGGAGGCGAGGGGCATTGCATTGCATTCTATAACAGCAAAGATTTGCAGAAACTGGAGAAATTCCTGGAGGGTAAACCTCTTGCCGAGCAATACATTGGCCGGCAATTACTACGCGAGACAACGGCATATGTGGAATCTTCGGTGTGCCGTAGAAAGTTATTGTTACATTATTTTGGCGAAAATTACGACGTGGAAAATTGTGGAAATTGTGACAATTGCCTTTCTCCAAAGAAACAAGTGGAGGCTAAGGAGTTGTTGGAGGCGGTTATTGAGACAATCCTGGCACTTAAGGAGAACTTTAAGGCAGATTATGTGATAGATGTCCTTCTTGGCAAGGAGACTGCCGACATCCTCTCGCATAAGCACGATGAACTGGAGTGCTTCGGTTGCGGTGATGATGAGGATGCGAAACGGTGGAATGCGGTAATACATCAGGCACTGATTGCCGGGTATCTCGACAAGGATGTAGAGAACTATGGGTTGCTGAAGGTTACAAAGGCGGGAAATGCGTTCCTGAAGAAGCCCGTATCGTTCAAGATTGTTGAGGACCGCAATTTTGATGAGGAGGAGGCTGTGGTGCAGACTGCAAGCTCGTTTGCCGTAGACCCGGAACTGTATGCTATGCTGAAGAATCTGCGCAAGAAACTCTCGAAGCAGCTCGAATTGCCGCCTTATGTGATATTCCAGGACCCATCGCTCGAGGCTATGGCCACGACATACCCTATTACACTTGATGAACTGAAGAATATTCCTGGTGTCGGCGAGGGTAAGGCAAAGCGTTATGGCGAGGAGTTCTGCGCTCTCATCAAGCGTCATTGCGAGGAGAATGAGATTGACCGTCCCGAGGATATCCGTATAAGGACTGTTGCAAACAAATCGAAGCTCAAGGTGGCAATTATCAGTGCAATTGACCGCAAGGTCGCTCTCGATGACTTGGCTATAAGCAAGGGTGTGGAGTTCGACGAACTGCTCGATGATATTGAATCGATTGTCTATTCTGGTACAAAACTGAACATTGACTATTTCCTTGAGGAGATACTTGACGAGGAGAATCTTTACGAGATATATGACTATTTCAAGAATTCCGATACCGACAACATTGATATTGCAATAGAGGAACTTGGAGGTGAGTATACCGAAGAGGAAATTCGTCTGGTGAGGGTGAAATTTATCTCGGAAATGGGTAATTGATAAAAAACAAAAAATATATAGTCTTATGAATGATTTTATAAAAGAAAAAATTGTAATGGATGGCTTGACCTATGATGATGTGCTGCTTATTCCTGCTTATTCAGAGGTCTTGCCTAAAGAGGTCTCTTTGAAAACGAAATTTTCAAGGAATATTGAACTTAACGTGCCATTTGTGACAGCTGCGATGGACACTGTTACCGAGGCCAAGATGGCTATCGCCATTGCGCGCGAGGGTGGTATCGGTGTCATTCATAAGAACATGTCAATAGCAGAGCAGGCTCATCAGGTTGCGATTGTGAAGCGTGCCGAGAATGGCATGATATATGACCCGGTTACAATACAGGCCAATTCTGCCGTCAAGGATGCACTTGACATTATGGCTGAGTATCATATTGGCGGAATCCCGGTTGTTGATGACGGAAAGAAGCTTGTTGGCATTGTGACAAACCGTGACCTGCGTTTCGAGACAAATATGCAACGTCCTATCTGTGAGATAATGACTCCGGCCGACAAACTTGTAATTACTCACCAGAAGACTGATATGGAGGCTGCTGCCAAGATTCTGCGCGAGAACAAGATAGAAAAGTTGCCGGTTGTGGATTCCGACGGCAAGCTCGTGGGGCTCATTACATACAAGGACATTACAAAGGCAAAGGACAAGCCAATGGCTTGCAAGGACAGCAAGGGGCGTTTGCGTGTTGCTGCCGGTGTTGGTGTTACCGTAGATGCAATGGATCGCATCAAGGCACTTGTTGAGGCTGGTGTTGATGCAATAATCATTGATACTGCTCACGGACATTCTGCCGGTGTCGTTCAGAAACTGAAAGAAGCGAAGGCTGCATTCCCTCAGATTGATATTGTTGTTGGAAATGTCGCTACCGGCGAGGCGGCAAAAATGCTTGCCGATGCTGGTGCCGATGCTGTAAAGGTAGGTATTGGCCCTGGTTCTATCTGTACTACACGTGTTGTAGCCGGTGTGGGTGTTCCGCAGTTGTCGGCTGTGTACGATGTGGCCAAGGCACTTGAGGGTACCGGTGTGCCTTTGATTGCAGACGGTGGCTTGCGCTATTCGGGTGATGTCGTCAAGGCTCTTGCTGCCGGGGGCTATTCTGTGATGATTGGCTCGTTGGTTGCAGGAACAGAGGAGTCGCCAGGTGATACAATCATTTTCAATGGCCGTAAATTCAAGTCGTACCGTGGAATGGGTTCGCTCGAGGCTATGGAGAATGGTTCGAAAGACCGCTATTTCCAGGCCGATACTGCGGACAAGAAGAAACTTGTTCCAGAGGGTATTGCTGCGCGTGTACCATACAAAGGAACACTTTTCGAGGTAATCTATCAGCTGGTCGGTGGCCTGCGTTCCGGTATGGGCTATTGTGGTGCGAAGGATATTGTGTCGTTGCATAATGCGAAGTTTGTGCGCATAACGAATGCCGGTGTCCTTGAAAGCCATCCGCACGATGTATCTATAACAAGCGAGGCTCCGAACTATAGCCGTCCGGAATAAAATAAGAGACTGTTTCTTTGAAAAGAATTAATTACCAGGCTGTTTGAATGGCTTTCGGTTTCAAGTTAACTCTATGAAAATAAGTTTTAGACATATTGCAGCTTTCTTGCTTGTGGCCTCTTCGGCTGCTGTAGCACAGGTTGATGACCCTGTGCTTATGACTGTAAATGGCAAGGAGGTGCGCCGTTCTGAGTTTGAATATGCCTTCAACAAGAACAATAATAATTTAAGTGAACAGGGGCAGAATGTCGAGGAATATCTGCCAATGTATATTGATTTCAAATTGAAGGTCGCTGAGGCTGAGGCTCTCAGATTCGATACTGTTGCTGCATTGAACGAGGAGTTCAGGCGCGACCGTGACCAAATGGCAGAAACCTATCTCATTGATTCGAAGTTTATCGATGATGAGGCCTACAGGATATACGCAAAGGATTCTGCAACAATAGGTAAGGAAGGCTTGGTGAAAATCTCGGCAATCTCCTTTATGGTAAAGCAGAGTGCAGGCAATGAGGCCAAGATTGCCAAGGCTAATGCAGATTCGGCATATATTATGCTCGCTTCGGGCAAATCCTTCGAGGAGGTTGCCAAGCATTACAATCTTCCGGCCTACAGCATTCAGCCTATTGAAATTATAAGGGGACAGGTATATCCCGAGATTGGAGATGTTGCGTTCGCATTGGGTGACGGGAAGTGTTCAGAACCTTTTGAATCTCCGCTTGGCTATCATATCCTGAAACGCATATCATCCCGTCCGTTCGGCTCTTTTGACGAGTACAAGCCTGCAATAATAAAGATGCTTGAGGAGCAGAATATACGCGAAAAGGCCAAGATGAAGAGGGGAGCGGAGCTTGCAAAAGAGTATGGTGGCACCATGTCGCCCCAGCAGGCAATAGATTATGAGAACAGCATACTCGAGACAAAGTATCCCGAATTCGGTCATCTTATGCGTGAGTATTATGAGGGTCTGCTGTTCTTTGCTGTTTCAACGCAGGAGGTATGGAACAAGGCTGGTTCCGATGAGAAGGGGTTGAAAAAATACTTCAAGAAGAACAAAAAGAAATACCGCTTTGATTCTCCGCGTTTCAGGGGTGCATTGGTATATGCCAATTCACCTGAGAACATTGATATGGTCAAGGGCTTCGTGAAGGGAAAGAAGTCTACAGATTATAAGTCGGTTATAGAAGCTGCTCTTCCAAAGGACTCGGCACGTGCTGTGCGTGTTGAACTCGGTGTCTTTGCAGTTGGTGACAATGCCTGGGTAGACAAGCTCGTGTTCGGCCAGGGCGACGGTGGAAAAATGCGTTACGGATTCACGGCCGTAGATGTTGTGGGAGATATTATAGAGAATCCCGAAACATATAAGGATGTAAAGGGTGTTGTTATTAGTGACTATCAGAAGTATCTCGAAGAAAAGTGGGTCAAGTCTTTACGCAAGAAATACAAGGTGAAGATTGATGAAGAGGTGCTCAAAACAGTGAATAACCATTAGCGATGCCGTCGGAGGCTGCCTTAACTGACTTTCAATATGCTTTGTGCCAGAATCTTAAAGTATCTTTCCGCTCTTGTTCTGCCGGTACTGTTTGTGTCGTGTGGAGAGGGTGAAACGGTTGATGCCAGGAGACCGCTTGTCGTTGTGGACGATACCTGTCTCTATGAGGATGAGGTGGCTCTTCTCTATGCAACGCATAGCCACGGTGATGATAGCGTGGCATATGTCACGGATTATATGCGGCGTTGGGCTGTTGAGATGCTGTTCTACAAGAAGGCGATTAGCAACATTCCTGCAACGGAAGAGATTGACCGTATGGTTGAGAACTACAGGAAGAATCTGATTCTGAATATATATCAGGATGGCCTTATCAGGCAACACCTTGTGCCGACAATAACGGATGCAGAGATTGTGGAGTTCTATGACAGGAACGCTTCTCTCTTCTTGATGGAAGAGTCCATGATGAAGGGTTTCTATGTAAAGTTTACAGGCAGGGTTCAGAAACTGAACGATGTGAGAAAATGGAGCCTTCGCAAGGAGCAGGAGGATTTGGAGGCTCTTGAAAAGTATTGTGTGGCAAACGGTGCCGAATATGAATTCTTTCTCGAAGAGTGGACATCGTTGGATGACGTGGTGAGGAAGTTGCCGCTTACACAGTATCAGCTGCAGGAGCGGTTATCGAGAAAGGAGACAATAGAATTCAAGGATGGTGATGCTACGTTCTTTGTCAGTGCCGACACTGTAATAAAAGCCGGTGAGAAGAAACCGTTGGAAATGGTAGCTGCCGAGGTTAAGGAATTGCTTGTCAATTCAAAGAAGGCAGAGTTTATAAAAGAAAAGAAAGCAGCTCTCTACGATGAGGCACTTGCCAGTGGGCTGCTCAAATTTAATTAGTGGCTTGCTGAATGCCAATAATGGATGAAGACAATGAATAAGTTTTTGTTAAAGTGCATTGGCACTGTTGCGATGACATTCGCTTGTACCGCAGCTGTGGCACAGGATAATGTTATCGATAGAGTGGAATGGGTTGTGGGTGACAAGTTTATCTTGCGTTCCGATATTGAGGATGCCATAAGGTACTGGATGGGTCAAGGGCGTAAGTTTGAAGGTGAACCCTATTGCGTGGTAGGTGAGGATCTTGCGATTCAGCAGCTGTTCCTGCATCAGGCAGCTCTCGACAGTATTACGGTAGATGAGGGCTATGTTATGCGTGAGGTTGAGGCACAGATTGACCATGTGATTCAGCAGATTGGTTCGAAGGAGAAAATGGAGGAGTATTTTGATATGAACTCTGCCGAAATACGTGAAATGTACCGCGAACAGCTATACAATATGCAGATGACTGAAATGATGAAGCAGAAAATCATCGGCAATATAAAGGTCTCTCCATCGCTTGTGCGCCGTTACTATGAGTCTTTGCCGGCCGATAGTATTCCCTTCGTCCAGCAGCAGGTTGAGGTGCAGATAATAACTGTTGAACCTGAAGTGGATCTGGAGGAGGTGGAGCGCGTCAAGAGTGAGTTGCGCGATTATACGGAACGTATAACTAATGGCGAGACTTCATTCTCTACCATGGCTTTGATGTATTCCGAGGACCCGGGTTCGGCACGTCAGGGCGGTGAGCTTGAATATAGAGGAAGGGGTGAATTTGCTCCTGAATTTGCAGCAGTGGCATTCAATCTCACAGACCCGAACAAAGTTTCAAAGATTGTTGAGACTGAATATGGTTTTCATATAATGCAACTCATAGACAAACGTGGCGATCGTGTCAAGGTTCGTCACATATTGCGCAAGCCACGTCGTTCGAACGAGAATATAAAGAAGATGCTGCTTTCTCTTGATTCTGTTGCAGTAGATATAAAAGAGGCGAAATATTCATTTGAAGATGCCGTGGCTACATATTCCGACAACAAGGACACACGAAACAACTACGGCATTATGTATAATCCGGCCAATGCTTCATCGCATTTTGAACTTGAGCAGTTGCCGGTGGATGTGGCTCGTGTTGTTGATGGTATGCAGGTGGGAGAGGTCTCTCAGCCTTTTACTTGGGTTCTCAACAATGGAAAGGTGGTGTGTGCGATTGCTAAATTAAAATCAAGGACAGATGCACACCGTGCGACGCTTAGCGAGGACTATGAGACGCTGCGTCTACTTTATCAGTCTTATATGGGTGAGAAGAGAATCCAGGAATGGATTAAGGAGAAGCAGCAGAAAACATACGTCAGGGTTAACAGGGAAACACGTGACTGTGACTTCAAGTATCCGGGCTGGAACTTTTACGAAGAGAAATAGTGTGTCGTATGCGCCGAATTGCATTGTTGATATCCCTTTTGCTTTTTGCGTTCTCGTTGCAGGCGCAGGTGGCAGGTGGCTCAAACGGTAGAACGAAGAGCTACGTGCAGTTGCTTCATACCGATATAACCCGCTTTGATGAGAGAATAAACCCTGATGCGTGGATTCTTGTAGGCGATGTGCGCTTTCGTAGGGACAGTATGTATATGTACTGCGACAGTGCGCATTATTTTCAGAAGAAGAATGCTTTCCAGGCTTTCGGAAATGTGCGGATGGAGCAGGGCGATACGCTCTTCCTGTATGGCGATTATCTTGACTTTGATGGAGAAACAAATCTTGCCCGTGTGCGCAATAATGTGCGTCTGGTCGACAAGAATAGCGTGCTTGAGACCGATAGCCTCGACTTTGACCGCAATGTCAATCTTGGTTATTTCTTCAATTATGGCGAACTGTTTGATGGTGAGAGTACGCTGGTCTCATATTATGGCGAGTACAGTGTCAATACAAAGGATGCGGTTTTTACTGATGATGTTGCGCTTGAGCACCCCGATTTCAGAATCCTCTCCGATACGTTGGCCTATAACACGGCCAGCAGGGTGGCCGGGATTGTAGGCCCTACAAATATATACGTGAATGACAGTGAAGTGTACTCGGAGCGAGGAAGATACAACACGGTAACCCGTCAGGCTTTCTTACTCGACAGGTCGGTTCTTTATAACGGTAATAAAAGCGTGGTGGCCGACTCCATATTCTATGACTCGGCAACAGGCTACAGCGAACTGTTCGGTAACATAAACTACGATGATAAACAGAACAGGAATCTTTTGCTTGGCGAGTATGCTTATATGAATGAACTTGTCGATTCCGCCTACGTTACCGGTCGTGCACTGGTCGTTGACTATTCGCAGAAAGATTCTTTATTTGCACATGCCGATACTATTTGGGCGGTTTCATACAATCTCGAAACAGACTCGCTTTACCGTCAGGTAAAGGCTTACAACCGGGTTCGAGCATGGGGAGAGAGAATGCAGGCGGTGTGCGATTCGCTTGTTTTTGACTCGCGCGATACCTGTATAACAATGTATAAGGATCCTGTTCTTTGGAATGATAAGACGCAATTGCTCGGCGAGGTGGTGAAGGTATATATGGACAGCACATCCATCGATTGGGTGCACGTCATAAACCAGACGCTCTATGCCGAACCGGTAGACACTGTGAACTATAATCAGATAAAGGGGCAGGAGATGAAGTTCTTTTTCACAGAAGGCAAGTTGGCCGAAATGCAGGTTGTAGGCAGTGTCGGGATAGTCTTTTATCCTCTGGACAGCGATGGCTCCTACATAGGAATGAACACGACGGAGGCGGGCAGAGCCATCGCTTATGTGGTTGATGGCGAGGTTGACCGTGTGGTTGTTCCAAAGCAGGCGAAAGGAATTTTCTATCCCATGAGCCAAAGGCCGGCCGACAAACTGTTTCTTGATAATTTTGCCTGGTTCGATTACATAAGGCCACAGAGTAAGGCCGATGTCTTTAACTGGCGAGGCAAGGGTGCAGATATGCAACTGAAGGTAATAAGAAGGGACAATATTCCATTGCCGACACTTGACAGATTTAAAAAGGAGGAGGAGTAGATATGGGTATTTTCAAGATGCGCGAACCAAAGAAGTTCGACCACAAATATGTTTTTGTTGATGAACGTAAAGAGAAACTCGACCGCATTGTAGAGAATGCAAAGCGCGACCTTGGGATGATTCCTCCGAAGGAAGAGTCATATGAGGAGCGTATAAGAGGTGCTTTTACCGCTGAGAATTCGCATTTGGCCCGACGTAAGCAGAATGGCCCAAGAATAACATCACGTGTGGCTATTGGTGCCTTGCTTGTCCTTATATTTATACTCTACTATTTGCTGAAGGATACAGCATATCTGATTTTTTGAACATAAAGTAGTGCGGAACATACGGCTTCTATAAAATATTTTTTTGAAAGAAATTCAAATAGCTTCTAAATGCAAGATATAATTCATTTGTTGCCCGACTCCGTAGCGAACCAGATTGCTGCGGGTGAAGTTGTACAGCGTCCTTCGTCGGTTGTCAAAGAACTGATGGAGAATGCTGTAGATGCCGGTGCCAGCAGAGTACAGGTCAATATCACAGATTCAGGACGGACGCTCATACAGGTGATTGACAATGGCAAGGGTATGTCCGAGACCGATGCGCGGCTTGCATTTGAGCGGCATGCAACGTCAAAGATAAGTTCCGCCGACGACCTTTTCTCTCTATCGACGATGGGATTCCGTGGCGAGGCCTTGGCTTCGATAGCAGCGGTTGCACAGGTTGAACTTGTAACGCGCCGTGCTGTGGACGAACTTGGAACATTGCTTGTCATTTCCGCATCGAAGCTTGAGGCGCAGGAGCCTGTTGCTGCGCAAGCCGGGAGCAATTTCAAGGTCAAGAATCTCTTCTATAATGTTCCTGCAAGGCGCAAGTTCTTGAAGTCGGCTCAAACGGAATTCAACAGTATCGTTTCTGAATTTGAGAGGGTGGCGTTGATTAATTCAGGCATTGAGTTCTCGCTGTCACATAACGGCACGGAACTGTATTCTCTTCCTGCATCATCCTTCAGGCAAAGGATTGTCGCACTTTTTGGAAAGAAGATGTTGCCACAGCTCATTGAGGTTGGTGTCGATAGTCCAATGCTTAACGTGAGCGGTTTTGTGGGTGTTCCTGAAAGTTCGAGGAAGAAAGGTGCATTGCAGTTTTTCTTTGTGAACGGGCGGTATATGCGCCATGGATATTTTGCAAAAGCGGTCTCCGAGGCGTATGGGAATATTATTCCGCAAGGTGAACAGGTTCCCTTCTTCCTGTGTCTCGAGATTGCCCCTTCCAATATAGATGTCAATATTCATCCTACTAAAACAGAAATCAAGTTCGAGGATGAACCAAGCCTGTGGAAGATTATATCGGCATCTGTGCGCGAAGCTCTCGGCCGCTTCAATGCGACCCCGAGTCTCGATTTTGATGATGATGCAATTCCGGAGATACCGGTGATGGATGTGTCGTCGGCAAGCAGTGCGCCGGTTTCTGCTCCAAGGATAAATTATAATCCTTCATACAATCCGTTCAGGAAAAGCGGCCGGCCGGTTTCCGATGATGCCGGCAGTTGGGAGGTTCTTTATGACATGCCGGTGGATCAACGTCCTGTGCTCGACCTCTCTCCTTTTGAAGAACCTGTCGACATTCCCGGTTTGGGAGAAGAGCCAGCTCCTCCGGTGCTGCCAGCCGAGGAGTTTGTTCCATTGACACAGTACAAGGCGCAATACATACTTATACCTGTGAAGTCGGGGCTTATGTGGGTGCATCAACGAAGAGCGCATATACGTGTTCTCTTTGAAAGGTTTATGCAGCAACTCGCCGACAAGAAGGCACCTGTGCAGGGATTGCTTTTCCCCGAAAGGGTAGAACTGACAGTGAACGAATCGCTCGCGCTCGATGCTGTTTCCGATGAAATATCAGCTTTGGGTTTTGATGTCTCGCCGCTTGGCAGCGGTACTTATGTTCTTAACGGGGTGCCTCTTGGGCTTGACGGTCTTTCGCCTTCGAAGTTGCTTCTGGAGCTTCTGCATACCTCCATTGAACGTGAAGGGGTAGCTAAGGAGTTGCTTAGAGAACGTCTTGCACTTTCCATGGCAAAGGAGATAGCTATCGTTTCCGGCCAGGTTCTTTCTATGGATGAAATGAATGTGCTTGTCGACGACCTCTTCCGTACAACCATGCCTTCGAGAACGCCGGATGGCGGAGTTATCGTATATATAATGAAGGACAATGAGATTGACCGTAATTTTTAATCGTGAACAGATAGGATTGTAAAGGGTTAATAATTGTTAAACGCTTATTCTTTTATATGTGTTGATAATTATTGTTTGTGAAAATTATGTAATTTTGCCACAGAATGAATAGTGTCCTTTGCTGTTTTTTGTTGGTTAGGTGGTTGTAACACCCGGTCGCGCAAACTTTGTCGGGCGTTATTTGTTCTAAATTTGGAGTATATGACAATAAATGAATGATATAAAAATCTAATTAGTTTAAGTATGAAAAAGTTTATGATTTCACTAGCTATCGCTAGTATCTCTATGTTCTCTTATGCTCAGCAGGAGACAGTTAATGAGGTGGTGGTTCCTACAGTGAAGAATTCTGTGGCTACTAACAGCTTTGGCAGCAACTGGTTTGTTGGTGTCAATGGCGGTGTAAACCTCTATAATGGTACAGTTACCAATGGCGAGAGCCCATTCGAGCACCTTTCTCCGGCTCTTAACGTTTATGTTGGTAAATGGCATACTCCAGGCTTCGGTTGGAGAGTTGGCTATAATGGCTTGAATATCCAGTGCTTCAAAGAGGAGGAGCACACAACATTCATGAACTTCCACTTTGATGCAATGTTCAACCTAAGCAACCTCTTCTGTGGTTACAGAGAGGATCGCATCTGGAATGTAATTCCTTATGTAGGTGTTGGTTGGGCAGGCCGTAAGGGCTATAGCTGGGAAGACGAGGCGCGCATGGGTGACAAGGATATTACAGGTACCCTTTCTGCAAACTACGGTATTATGAACACATTCCGTGTTGCTAAGCGTTGGGCTATCAACCTTGAACTTTCAGGCTACTTCTTCCGTAACGGTTTCAGCGGCGTTTCTGCATCAAGCGGCCACGATATGATGTGGGCTGCTACAGTCGGTGTTACTTACAGAATTGGCAAGGTGGGTTGGGATGCAACAGTTGATGTTCCTGCTCTCCAGGCAATCTATGGTGGTATGATTGACGGTCTTGACAGCCAGCTCGACGATGCTCTTGCTGAGAACAAGGCTCTCAAGGACAACATCGCAAGAATGGGTAAGGAACTCGATGACGCTAAGGCTCGTTTGAAGAAGTGTAATGAGAAGGAGTGTGTAAATGTTGAGGAGTCTGTATTCTTCGCATTCGATTCTTACAAGATTGCTTCTAAGAAGGAAGAGTTGAACATCAAGGCTTATGCTGATGCTGCTAAGGCTGCTAACAAGAAGCTTGTTGTTAAGGGTTATGCTGACAAGACTGGTGCTTCTAAATACAACTTGGATCTTTCTCAGAAGCGTGCAGATGCTGTTAAGGCTATCCTCGAGCAGAATGGTGCTGAAGTTCAGTCTGCAACAGGCTACGGTATTACAGAGGACCTCAAGGAGCGTGCTTTGAACCGTCGCGTTATCATCAAGCTTGCCGATTAATATCAGTTGATGAGATATGGGAATGGCGAGGGGTGTCCTCGCCATTCTTTTTTTTGTCTATGTTTTCTGGCAGGCCAGTGTCGGAATAGCCTCGCTGCGGTTGTGTATGTGTGATGCATGCGAGTGCTGTGTCTGCTGGTTGCTGTTTGTGGCTTCCTTTTCTCCTTATGTTCTTTTGGGAAGATATTTTTTTGATCTTTTGTATAAAATATTTGCAAAATAATTTGGTGGTTGTTTTTTTTTGACGTACTTTTGCATCGCAATTAAGGATTGCGCCCTATTGGACGTTTAGCTCAGCTGGTTTAGAGCATCTGCCTTACAAGCAGAGGGTCGGCGGTTCGAATCCGTCAACGTCCACAGAACATAAGTAATTATCGGACGTTTAGCTCAGCTGGTTTAGAGCATCTGCCTTACAAGCAGAGGGTCGGCG
>CAZAIM010000037.1:0-14734 GCA_964485215.1 uncultured Bacteroidaceae bacterium
CTGCGGAATTGAATTGCCCGAAGCCGACAGCTGGGGCTGGAATGTCGAAATCATCGACATCTATGGACGCACATTCTACAAAGGACGTTATGCTCGCAAAGCCAATCTCCAAGGACTGCCCCCCGGCCATTATATCCTCAATGTATACGACCGTCACGGCTCACTCCGCTATAACAGACGCTTTGCCACATTATAGCTCCCCCTATTTCTTGTCTTTCTTCCCGAATACCGAGAAATGTACATATCGCTTAGGGTTCTCCTTGAGATCCTGCAATAGAGCCTCCGCCGCTTCGCAGACCGTAAGCAGCCTGTTGTACAGCGTCGTGTCGTTCAGCAGCATTCCGGCCGTCCCTTCGCCGTTGTTCAGTGCGGCAGTAGCCTGTTCTATGTTCTTCAGCGAGTTCTCTATGGAATTAACCAGTGCCAGATAGTCGACCTCGCTCAGTTGCGCCGACACGGCAAGCAGGTCATCTTCAATCTCAATGAGTTTTCCTGCCGCTTCCTTTACATCCCCCTCCAGCGTGCTGTTCAGCAGCGTTGCAGTCCTGTTCAGCTCTCTTGTCAGCATCTCTATGTTACCTATGCTGTTCTCTATTGCCGGGTTCTGAAGAATCCTGTTCAGCGAGGTCAGTATGGAGTCGGCCTTCGGCAGCAGGTCGCTTACCTGCGGAATCATCTTGCCGGCCTCGTGCAGTGCGCCTGCATCGAAGACCCCCTTTATCGTATCTCCCGGGCTCAGCATCTCGTTGCTCTCGCCCAGCAGCAGTTCAACCGTGCTGCTTCCGAGAATCTTGCTGTTTATCTTCGCACCGCTTCCTTGTGGAATCCTAAGTTTGTCATCGACGCTAATCTCCACGCACACACCGCTCGCCTTCTCGTAGTCATAGGTAATTCCGCTCACATTCCCCACCTTGTAGCCCCTTATGTACACGGGCGATGTCTTTACAACCTCTCCAAGGTCATCGAACTCAATATAATATTTCTCGCCTTCGTCAAAGATATTCACCCCTTTGAAGAAGTTTACCAGCAGGTAGACAAGCAATATCGCAATTATTCCAAGCACCCCCACCCACAATTCCTTTTTGGCAGCCTTAATCTTTCCCATTATCTTTTGCTTTTGAATATCCTGATGGCATCCTGTGTATTCACCTTCTTGCCGTTTATGAATGCCACGATGAACGCATCCTTGAACTTCGCGGCAATCTCCTTTCTCTTTCTCACAATCTCGTTATAGTCCTCGCTCTCTCCGTAGGTATACTTGTACATCCCGTTTTCCACATAATGGTTGGCCTTCACCCCCTTCAGTCGCCTGTCATTTTTTTCGAGCTTCCTGTCGGCCGTCAGGAACTGCACCTTGAACACCGGCGTTCCCTCTCCTGCATTCTGCTCCTTCATCGTCTTCCCTTCCGGCCTCTCCTTCTTCTCCTGTTTCCCCTTGGCTGTTACCCCCTTCTTTCCGTTCTTTTGGCAATAGACCTTGTAGTATTCGGCAAACCCGTCGAAAATGCCTTTGGCCAGTTTCCTCTGTCCATCCTTCGATGCCAGGACATTCTCGTCTTTGCTGTTTGTAATGAATCCCAGTTCCACCAGAATACTTGGCATTACAGTGCGGTGCAGCACCAGGAAACCGGCCGATGACACCCCCCTGTTGTGCAGCTTGCTGCTCTTTACCATACCCTTCTGCACCATTTGCGCAAGCTCTACGCTCAGTTCCATGTCGTGCGACCTTATCAGCTCGAACATTATATAGCTCTCGCTCGACCTCGGGTCAAAGTTATACAGTTCCTCGTAGTTCTCCTCTTGCAGAATAACCTCATTCTCGTACATGGCCGCAGCCTTAGCCTCCGCGCTGCTTCCTGCTCCAAGCGTAAATGTCTCGCATCCGTGCGCGCTCCTCTTCTTGTTGGCGTTGGAGTGAATGGATATGAACAGGTCGGCATTTGCACGGTTTGCAATGTCGGCGCGTTCGGCAAGCGGAATCTTCACATCCTTCGTTCGCGTGAAAATCACCTTTACACCCGGGAACTCCTTCTTAATCATCTCGGCGAGCAGCCTCGACACGTTAAGGTTAACATCCTTCTCTTTCGATTTCCGCCCCAATGCACCGGGATCCACACCTCCGTGGCCGGGGTCTATTACCACTGTAAACTGCTTGCTCTTCCCCTTTTGCGCCATCGCTTCGGGCAGAGCAAGTACCAGCAGCAACGCTGCTAATATTATTCCTGTAAATGTTATCCTGTCAGTAAGTCGCATAATTCCAAACCTCAGCAGCCTTCCGCAGTTGAACAGCTGCTCAATCTCTGCAAAAGTAGTTTTTTTTGCTTTAAACGCAACAATGAATGGATAAAATATGAACGTATGCAGAATGTTTGCCAGGAAAAACCTTTGCAAATTGTTGTTTAACTCCTATTTTTTTGTATTTTCGCGTGGTTTATATAAAAAACATAAAAGGTAATGAACTTTTTGGAATTCAACATACGCTACGATGCCGAGCCGGGCAGTTCCCTCTACATAAACTTTACCCTTGAGGAGAACAGCGGCCCAACCGAAGGCCTTCTCTCTCTGCGCGAGGTGCGGAAAGGGTGGTGGCAAGGCACAATGGAGGTCAGTCGCGACTACACCCACATTCTCTATGGCTACGAGGTCATTGCCGGCGGCAAGAGCTGCTGCCGCGAGTGGTCAGTCACTCCGCACCGGCTGCGTTTCAACTGCATCAACCGCAACTACATAGTCTACGATATGTGGCTCGATTCGCCGGTAGGCTACTACGAAGGCACCAACCTCTTCCGTTTCTTCGACAAACGTGGAGTTGTTCTCGACGAGCCCAGCATCAACTGGTACAACCGCAGCGTAACCTTCTCGCTCTATGTCACCGGCCTGCGCAAAGGCGAACGTCTCTACCTCTCCGGCGATGCCGATGTACTCGGCGCATGGAATCCGGCAAAGGCACTGCCCATGCAGCAGCGTGTCCCCAATCGCTGGAGCGTCACCTTCGATGTAGAGACAATACTCCGTGGCAGCATCTACTACAAGTTCATAGCCGTGGGCAGTAATGGCGATGTCCGTTGGGAACCCGGCGACAACCGCCACATACTGTTGCCCGACTTCGAAGCCGCAACCAATTACTTCTACCAGCTCGACGAGCTCCGTTTCGATGCCCCAAGCCTGCGTCTTTCCGGCACTGTAATTCCCCTCTTCTCAATGCGTTCCGAGCATGGCTGGGGCATAGGCGACTTCGGCGATATAAAGCTTATGGCCGAATGGCTCGTCTCCACTGGGCAGAACATACTGCAACTGCTTCCGCTCAACGATACCACAGTCTGTGGCGGCAACGAAGATTCCTACCCCTATAACTGTGTCTCCGTCTTCGCTCTCAACCCCGTATATGCCAATATCTCCGTTCTCCCGTCCCTCATGAGCCAAAAGCGCAATGCCGCTTTTGCCAAGGAACGTGAGCGGCTCAATGCACTTCCCACGGTCGATTATGCCGCCGTCTACAGGCTAAAGATAAAATATCTGCGCGAACTCTTTGACGAGCAGGGCGACGAGTTTCTTGCAACCGAAGGCTACCGCACCTTTGCGGCCGAACAGCAGCAGTGGCTCACCCCCTACTGCCTCTTCCGTTTCCTCTCCACCCGTCTGCGCAGCAACATCTGGGACTGGAAGGACTACCCCGTCTACGATTCCGCAACCGCCGGGCGTGTACTTGCCGATTATCCCGAATCGGCACGCGAGACACGCTTCTACTCCTTTGTGCAATACATACTCTACACCCAGCTCTGCGAAGCGCACGAATATGCCAACAGCAAGGGCGTAGCCCTCAAGGGCGACATACCTATCGGCGTTGCGCCCAACGGAGTCGATGTCTGGTGCGACCGCGAACAGTTCAATCTCTCGGTCTCGGCAGGCGCACCCCCCGATATGTTCTCGGCCGACGGGCAGAACTGGGGCTTCCCCACCTACAACTGGGCAGCAATGGCAGCCGACGGCTACTCCTGGTGGCGTCGCCGCCTGCAATATATGTCGCGTTTCTTCGATGCCTACCGCATCGACCACATACTCGGTTTCTTCCGCATATGGGAGATACCGCGTACAGCCACTAGCGGCCTTGCCGGCAGTTTCTCTCCAAATCTGCCGCTCACTCCCGACGAAATATCTGCATCAGGCTTCACATTCGACGAGAAACAGCACACCGCACCCTACATCGACGACGATGTGCTCAAGAAACTCTTCCCCCGAAAGTCGCGCATCATCGTCGAAGCCTTCCTCGACAAGCAGCATGGCGGAACCTACCGCTTCAAGCCCGAAATCAGTGATGCCAACACACTTGCCTGGTACATATACGAACGCACCCCTAAGCTCCCCACGGCAATGAAGGACGCGCTTCAACGTCTCTATGGCAACGTACTCTTCTTGCGCGACCTGTACGAAGAAGGCAAGTATGTTCCGCGCATACTTGGCAACGAGACCGAAGCCTATGAACAGCTCGACTTCGGCGACCGCATAGCCTACGACCACCTCTACGAAGACTACTTCTATAACCGCCACACCATGTTCTGGTATCGCGAAGGAATGCGTAAGCTAGCCCCTCTGCTGGCATCCACAACAATGACAGCCTGTGGCGAGGATCTTGGAATGATACCGGCCTGTGTACCCTGGGTAATGAAGAACCTGCAGATACTCTCTCTGGAGATACAGCGTATGCCCAAACTCTTCGGTGAGCCTTTTGCCCGTCCCGAACACTATCCATACCTCTCCGTAGCCACCCCGTCGACCCACGATATGAGCACGTTGCGTGGCTGGTGGCGCGAAGACAGCACTGTGACCCAGCAGTTCTATAACCACTCTCTGGGCTTCGAGGGCAAGGCTCCGGCCGAAATGGACGGCAGGGTAGCGAAGGCAATCCTTATGCAGCACCTTCACTCCCCGTCGGCGTTCACGCTCATAGCCTGGCAAGACTGGATGGCGATGGACGAGCGTCTGCGCCGTGCCAACCCCGACGATGAACGCATAAATGTACCCTCGAACCGCAACCACCAGTGGTGCTACCGCATGCACCTCACAATAGAGCAACTTATGGAAGAGCGTGCGTTCAACGAAACCGTTCGCCGCATGGTCGAGGACTCAGGCCGTCATATACTCTGAAGAGCAAGGAGCAAAGAGAACAGATAAAAGATGATTTAACTCCTATTGAGGAAGAATCCTGCAAAGTAGTGCTCCTCATGATAAGAAGAGCTCCGCAAAGCGGTGAGGAGTAGAATATTTTGAATAATAATGAATAGATAACTTAACACAATAAACAGCTTATAAAAATGCAAAATACATTCCGTTCATCAGTTATTTCGGGTATGGCTGTAGCCATTGCCGGTTGGGGCTTTCTCGCATGCAGTGCCCGTGGTCTCGACATTCTTGGCGCAGTGCTCTTCTCTTTCGGGCTGCTCACCGTGGTAAACTACAAACTCAAGCTCTACACCGGAACAGCCGGTTTCGTTCCGTTGCGCTACGACGATGGCCGTTCGCGTTGGTTCAAGGCCATAGGTGAGGTACTTTTCATTCTCCTTGGCAACATCACAGGCTGCATACTCATCTCCCTGCTTTCCCGAACCTCCCCACTCGAACTTGGCGAGTCGGCGCAGCGCATTCTCGAATCGCGTCTTGCCATAGGCCCTCTGCGTGCAGGCCTTCTTGCTATTGGCTGCGGTTTCATAATGACAACCGTTGTAACCTTTGCACGCGAAGGCAAGCCCCTGACACTCCTTTTCGGTGTTCCGCTCTTCATCTTCTGCGGTTTCCCTCACTGTCTTGCCGACGCATTCTACTACCTCACCGTCCCCACAGACTACACCTTCGCCCACCTTGGCGAGGTCGCATTGCTCTACCCCTGCCTGGTAATAGGCAACTTCATTGGCTGCAACCTCTACAGGTTCATAGCACCGAAGTAAAGTAAGAAGCTGTTTGAAATTTATTTTGCGATTGTTTGAGGATTGTTTTTTAGAAGATTTTGCTACTTTAAATGCAGGGAATAGTGGACTATTTCCAAATTTAAAGGAGGAAAAGGTACAAAAAACAGACTAAAACAAGCCAAAACATCACTTTACTCAGCTTTGATATATTTTTATAAGAAATTTAAACAGCTTCTAAAGAGCAAAGAGAAAATCAACTCCTCCGCCCTAAAGGGCTGGGTTCCTGCGAACACTCCTTTGGAAAACTAAAGCTTTCGTCGTTGCAAGCAGTGCTGTGGTTTCGCACTGCCCTCTATAATAATAGAGAAGGATTGAGATTTTAAGTTGAAGAGGAATCCTGCAAAGTATCGCTCCTCATGATAAGATGAGTTCCCCGCAAGGGGTGAGGAGTAGAAAACCGTCACAAAGTGACTGAGGAGTGAAAACAAAAAAATGGGGCCGAAGCCCCATTTTTTTGTTGTTTTAGAATCACTTCACCAATCTCTTTTTACCATCAATAATGTAAATTCCGGGCTTTGTAATCTCCTCAATCCTTCTGCCGGTGATGTCGAAAATAACTTTGCCCTTTGCCCTTTGCTCCATTATCTCTTCTATTCCGGTGTTGTTTGCCTCTAAGCGCACGATAGTCCACATAGAGTTGTCAACAAGTTCAGTGGTACAAACCACATTGTAGTCGCTGTTCAGTGTCAGGTAAGTGCCGTCCTCCTTCGTACTGAAATATATCCTTCCGTCATTCAGGTAGTTCGCCTTGAACACCACCGCAGTACTCTGGTCTGTTCCGCTGCACGATGTCCCCACACCAACCTGGTAGTCGTTCAGGTACAAGCCGTTCTTGTTCTTAATGTAATAGTGGTGCAGTTCCCCGGTACTTTCGAACATCCATTTCTTGTCATCCGAGGATATAGGTGTCTGTTGCTGCTTGTTCGCCTTAAGCCCGTACTTGTCGTAGCATAACTGGCAGCTCATCTCTTTTGCATTGATTATTCTATATACGTCCAGTTCCTTCAGGTATGCGCGTGCATTGAGGTCGTTCATCACCCTCTCAATCTCGGCATTCAGCATGGCTGCCCACTCCTTGTATGTGTGAACGCTTGTGTCCAGGTTGTCAACAGCAGCTTTTGCACCGTCATAGAGGCCGGTCAGTGTTGCCAGTGCGTCGGTATAGTAGTAGCCGATATTGCGTCCGTCTGCAGTCTGCTTGCTCATAATCGACTTCGCTGTCGACAGTATCGCATTGAGTGCTTCAATCTGCATCTCCTCGTTGTCGCTATCCGCTATATCCTGCAGTTCAACGTCTGTGCCGTCGGCCTGTGCTGCCACAACCCTCAGGCTTGCACCCTGAGCCGAAACCGGTATCTTCAAGGAGTAGTCATTGTTGAACGAAAGCAGCTCACCATTGTCGGCATTGTAGAGTTTGAAGCCCAGTGCGCCCTTTGCATCCTCTTCTGCAATTACACTCACATAGTTTGTGCTCTTCTTGTAGTAATAGCCTTCGGCTTTCACGCTTTCGTCTATGTAGTCGCCCCATTGGCCGGTCTTGCCCATTGTGCCAATTGCATATTCGTCGCTGAAGTCGAGGCGGTTGCCTGCCACGCCGTCTGTTCTCTGCGAAGGCTTAATGCGGTCCTCTATGAACATCAGGTTACCCGGTTTCTTCTCATACTGCTGCATGCGCGCGCGGCTTGCTTCAGCCTCCTCCTCTGTCAGTGTCACATAATATGTGCCGTAGTCACCTACCTCTGCTCTGTTCATAGGCTCGAAGAAACCCCAGGCATCGAAGAACTCGCTAAGGTCCATCTGCGCAATCTCGCAGCATTTCTCAGCGAACTTCAGCTGGTCTTCTTTTGCATAAGTGTCTCCGCCGCTCACCTTCCTGAGCTTGTCCTGGCGCAATGCCTCGAACAGGCGAGGGTAGAATGTAGTGTCCTTCTTTGCTGCGTGGAAATAGAGATACAACTGAAAGAACATGCGCGACTTGCCAATAACGTCGCCACGTAGCGGAAACGCCACTTTGTTTTCGAAATCCTCCTTGCACTGCTTCACACCGCTGCCGCGTGTCGTTGTCTTTCCGGCGCGGTGTATCTGCACATTCGAGAAGAGATTGTTGCTCGCCTCGGTGCACGATACTATGTTTATCGCGCCCTGGTTCATGTGTCCTATCTCATGTGCCGGGCCCCACATCTGTCCGGGATTTGCATACACTGTCGCCCAAGGCAGAATGTCCTTCAGCGTGCCGTATTCATAATAGGTATAATAGTGTGTCGCATACATGTAGCTGTCGTCGTGTCCGCTGCGTGCCATCATCAGCGCGTTCCAACGGTCATAGTACTTGTCAACACCCATCAGCTCATGCTGCCATGCAACGCATTGATCCCACCAGCCTATGGCATCGGTAATGGTATTGGGGCACACAGCTGCAATGTCATCCTTTCCCATCTGGAAAATTACCCTCTCTCCCCTTACCTGCACGCTGTAGTGCTTGAAGTGGTTGGCGAGCATGTCGCGCCAGTCCTCGTCGGTGTGGCGACGGGCATCGAAGTATCCGTTCACCTTGCCGCCCTCAATGTGTATCTTCACGTTCGGGTAGTCGGCAAACGTCTTGCTTGCAGCAGTTGTGTCGGTGTTTGCGGCATATCCTATGAACAGCATCGCATCCTGCTCTGCAACGGTAACGAAATTTGCTCCGCGCGACAGGTATTTCTCCGCGTCGTATGTGTAGAAGTCCGTGTAAGGCTGGTTGTCCTTTACCTCAAATAGCTTCAGCTGCATCCCGACAGGCAGTTCGTCACCTACGAAAATGAGCAGTGTATCACCGGTTGTAGCTGTTATTCCGGTCGGTCTCTGCAAGTAAGCATAAGGGTTGGTATTCAGGAGCACGCTCCAGCTGTACTGGTTTCCGTATGGCTCATATTCGGCTATGCGGAACTCCTTCTCGCGTGCAGCCCAGGCATTGTTCTTTACCTTTATGGCAATGTCTATCAGCTCTTGAGGAAAATCGCCGTAGTAGGTCTGCAACTGCTCGTCCGTCATAGCGGAGTAGGGGAGCTTCAGCTCGCTGCATGTGCCATCGGTGAATATCTCCTTGAATTCGGCATAGTACCTTTGGAAGTTTTCTTTTGTCAGAGTGCCTTGTGCTGCAATGTCAAGGCTCATTGCCAAGGCAATAAATGATAGAAGTAAAGTTTTTATTCTCATAAGCGTTGTATTATGTGCATAATATATAATCTTGCCAAAAATAGTCCATTTGATTCAAATAAGCAAAGAAAAACCACTTGAACTCATGAATACTAACGGAGGCCTATGCTCACTACATTTAATATAACGTGAGTTCGATATAATTTTACTCCTCCACCGCAAGCGGTCCCCCTCCTCTATAAATAATAGAGGAGAACTGAAAAAATGATAGCTTTAATTTTTAAAAAAACAGTGCTCCTCTTCGAAGAGGAGCGCATAAAACAAGAAAATGGGGCCGGTGCCCCATTTTCTGTTGATTTGCAAAGCAAAGCATTACTTTACAAGTACCTTCTTGCCATTGATTCGCTTTTTTGTTCGCGGCCCACGCGGTGTGACTATCGCCACACTACGCGTGACCATCCGCTAAAAAGCTCGTCTATAACAACAAGTTATTTTACAAGTACCTTCTTGCCATTGATTCGCTTTTTTGTTCGCGGCCCACGCGGTGTGACTATCGCCACACTACGCGTGACCATCCGCTAAAAAGCTCGTCTATAACAACAAGTTACTTTACAAGTACCTTCTTGCCATTGATAATGTAAATGCCTGGTGCGGTAATCTCCTCAAGCTTGCGGCCTGTGAGGTCGAAGATGCCCTCGAGAACCACAGGAGCCGATTCCTCAGTTTCAATCTCTACAATGCTTGTGAGAGTGCCTTCCTCTGTACCTATAAGCTCAAGCTTCCAGTAGCTCTCGTTGGTGTAGATACGACCCTTGCCACCAGCGTTGTACAGGTACTTGTTGCCCTCGCTTATTACAAGAGCCTTCTTGTCATTGTCAACGCTGAATACATAGTTGCTTGCATCGGCAGCTTTGTCAGCCTTCAGTGAGTTTGGCGCGCTGCTCAATGTGTAAAGGTAAGCATCGTAGCCCTTGTTGTACATCTGGAACTCACCCTTGCTGTTCTTCACGAATGCCCATACGAAATTGTCGTTCTCGGTGTCAAGCTCAGCGGCACCCAGTGCATCTGCATATTTTCCGGTAGCATCGGGGTTCACAAGTGCGTATGTACCCTTGTCAACATCCTTCATATAATAGTAGTAGATGGTCTCCTCGTGGCTCGACTGTGGTTTCAGCACATACTGTGCCTCAGTGTTTGCGAGTGCTGTCTCAAGGGCGTTGATATAAGGTATGTAGTCGTCTGTGCCGTTGTTTATAGCACCCTCTGCGCTCTCCTTGGCCTCGGTAAGTATTCTCACAAGGTTCTCAAGCTCAATGTCACTTACATATACAGCCAGGTTGTCAATGCCGTTTCCAGCCTCTGCAATCACTCTCTCTGCTTCGGCTACAAGAGCCTCAAGCTCTGCAATTTCAGCAGCTGTAGCATTGTCGGTGTAGCACTCTATTCTCCACTGGCTTCTCATTTCGCCCGGCTCCTTGCCCACGATAGAATTATCTGTGCTGCGGTAGAACGATACGTTCGGTTCGCCGGCCTTGAGAATGCTTGCAGTTCCGTCACCGTTGTAGAGTATTGTGAACTTCACCATGGGTACAGGTGAGGTCAAAATTACATTTGAACCGCTGTTTACCTCTGTAATGTACAGGTTCTGTCCAACGTTCCTCATATAATATACACCCTCTTCGCCCTCAACCGGCACGAACTCCCAACGGCGGTCATCATTTGCTTTTGCAACCTGGCTTTGGGTGGCAGCCTTCACACCGTTGTAGTATGCGAGGTAGTAGCCGAAGTTGCCCTCTGCACAGCGAATCTCGTAGTGGTTCAGTGCCTTGACGCCAACAAAAGCGTTGGGGTCTGCCTTAATTTCATTTGTAAGGTTTGTAAGGTTCATAGCCCAAGCACCGTAAGACATTACGCTCTCGTCGCTATTGTCGAGTGCAGCCTGTGCCTCTGCAACCATCTCGCTGAGTTCTGCTACAGCCGAAGCACGCAGGTAGCTTGCATATTTAGGGTTGTTTGCCGTGCCTATGAGTGAGTTCGCTGCTGCAATGGCCTTTTTAAGTGCCTCCATCTGCTGTTCCGGAGTACCGCCTTCTGCTGCCGATTTTACTTCAACCTTTGTGCCGTCGGCCTGTACTGCATATACCTTGAACTTTATTGCAGTTGCCGGCAGGTTAACGGTGTAGTTGTTTGTGAAGGCAACAAGGTTGTCATCCTCATCGTAAACGATGAAACCTACAGCACCGCTTGCATTATCATGCATTATGTTGAGTGTACTCTTATATAAGGTATAGAGATAACCCTCAGCTACGGCAGTGTCATCGATGAAGTCGGTGTACATACCCAGTGTCGCGTTCTCGCCTCTTGCAGTCTCACCGTCCCAGTATGCACGCTGTGTCTTGCCGTCGTGGCCGTATGTCGGTGTTGCAACGGCATCGTTAATGAATATTGGAGCAAGGTTCTCCTTGTAGCCGAGTTCCTTTACCCATGCAATTGCAGCATCAACCTCTGCCTGTGTCTGTGTGTAGAAGCTTGTTGAGTAGTCGCCACGCTCCTGCTGTGTCATCAGTTCGAAGAAACCGTGTGCGCGGAAGAACTCTGTCAGGTCCTCGCCTGCTGCCAAACATGCCTGCTTGTAGTATTTGAGCATGCTCTCAGTGCCGCTTGCATGTCCCTTGCCGTCAATCCAGCCAAGGTTGTTGCTGCTCATTCTGTCGCGGCGGTTAAGCTCGAACAGCATCGGGTAGTAGCTTGTGTTGTGGCCTGTGAGGTGGTAGTACATCCACAGCTTGTAGTACATCTGTGTCTGTGTCCACAGGTTCTGTGCACCGCCGTCGTGAGCGTGGAACAGGAAGTGACGGTTATTCTTGTAGTTCTTGTCGTAAAGTATTGCAAGGCTTCCCTCGTTGCCGTTCACACGTGATGTACCCAAGCCCATGTACCATACAGCAATGTTTGAGTGCATGTTGTTTGTAACCTCGGTAAGGCCGTTCACTGTGAACACGCTCTGGTGCTGGTGGCCAATCTCGTGAGCCGGGCCCCAAGCCGAACCTGCATTTGCTGCGATTTGGCCTATGATGTCGCCCATTGTGCTCTGGTTGTAGTTACAGTTTCTCCAGCCGCCGCTCATGTAACCGCTGAAGTTACCTAAGGCAATACCGTGGTGGTTGAAGTACTCGCTGTAGTCGATGCCGCTCTGGCCGCTGGGACCCTGGTTAGCATACATCTTCTCGGTGTAGTCGTATATGTTACCGGCATTGTTCTTCCATGTCTTGTCCCAACGATGGTAAAGGTTGTTGAGAGAGTCCATCTCGGCCTTGCTCAAAAGACCCATTGTCGCAAGCTCCGAAAGGTGTACTCTGTCCCATGCCTCAAGCACAGCGTTTACCTTCTGCTTTGCAGGTGTGCCTGCAGGAACGCTTACATTGTTGGGGAAGTACTTTGACATACAGTTATACTCCATATATGTGTTGCCTGTCTTGTCGTCAGTTACCTGTGTAGGCCACATTGTGAAGTGCAGAATCTGTTTCTTGCCAAGGAGTGTTGCACTCTCGGTGTTTGTGCGGTCCTCGTAGTACTGCCAATCGTCATCGTCATCGGGCTCGCCCCAAAGGCAGTCACCCACGCCGTTGTAATAACCGTTCACATTACCGCCGGCAACATGTACCTTAAGGTCTTTGTATCCGCTTAGCGGGTTCACGCACTTGCCGTTCTGGTATGTGTGTACAACATAGTTAATGTAGAGGGTGTTGCCGTCGCCGTGGAAAGGAATTATGTTAAGGCCTTCCTTCAGCGGTGTGCCGTTCTCGTATGTAGCAAGCAGGCCGTGACCCTTCAGTGCGCCAAGGTAGAGCTCTGCGCCCTCCTTAATCTCGCCCTCCACAATCACATAGACGTGCTGGCGGTAGTTACCAGTGATACCGAGTGGGTTGTCCATGTTGATGTGTGCGTTGATGCCCAGCCAGCTTGTGATTTCGCCGGCAATGCTGTATGGCTCGATGTTCTGTATGCGGAAACGCTTTGCGTGCTCGCTGTCCCAGTAAGGCTTGCTGCTGTCATAGTTGTCCTCCTGCCAGTTGCCGGTGTAAACCTTCTTCACCATCGCCTGCAGGTCGGCCGGCAGTGCCTTGTAGTCGGCATCAGCCTCAAGGTCGGCCTCGCTTGCGAAGCTCTTGGCAAGCTGTGTGCAAGCCTTGTCGCTGAAGAGGTTTGCAAGAGCTGCTTCGCACTGTGCAAGGAACTCATCGGTGAGCTTGTTGTTGAAAGCATTCAAGGTCTCCCAGTTCTCCTGCAGCTCCGCCTCGTCGATGGTTACCTCTTCAATAGTCCAATGTGTAGCATCGGCTCCGGTGTTCCATCCTACTACGCGGCCGCCCTGCGATGTTGCATAGTGCATACATCTGCTGCCGTCGGCATTGTTTGCATAGTTGAATGTATAGTAGTCGTCGTTTGTGTTTATGCAGTAGAGAACAGTTGAATTATTGTTCTTTACGCTGAAACCCCATCCTGCACTTGTGCCCGGAGCCGGTGTCACATACAGGCCGTTGCCCAGGCTTCGCAAAGACCATGCCGCGCTGTTGTTGGGGTGTGTCTCTGCAAGCCAGTACTGTGCGTAGTTGTCCGATACTGCTGTACCATAGATTTCGGTGGGGGACGAAGCCTCCATCGCAATGTTCTCATCCGCCTTGTTTATAAAGCGGTAGATTTTGCCGTTCTCGAGCTGCGCAGCCAAAGGCATTGCAGCAAATGTAACAAGCAAAGTCAAAAGTAAATGTTTCAACTTCATGATTTTATAAATTTAGGTTTTTAAAAGTTTTTTCTTGCTATCGGTATAGCGTTTCTTAGTATGTTGTTTAAATATTCTTGTTTCTTGTCTGTTTCAACTCCTCACCGCTTTGCGGAGCTCCTCTTAGTAAGAGGAGCACTGATTAGTTGTATTCCTCTTCTTAGTCCTCCTCTGTTTCAACTCCTCACCGCTTCGCGGAGCTCCTCTTGGCAAGAGGAGCACTAAGTTTTTTATTCCTTTTTTTAGTCCTCCTCTGTTTATAGAGGAGGTGCCCTTTAGGGCGGAGGAGTTCTTTTAGAGGAGTTCTTAATTAAATAAGACCCTCTTTTCTCTCCTTTATCTCTTCTTTGATGTATTCCAACACTCTTTCAATGTTCTCCCAAATTTCTTTGTTTTCAAAACGTATAACCTTTATGCCTTTTGAATTTAAGAATTCAGTTCTGTCAAAATCGGCAGTGTCGCCTTGCATTGTGTAATGCTCTTGACCATCTAATTCAATGCATAGCTTTATGGCGGGGCAATAAAAATCAAGTATGTAATTTGCAATAGAAAATTGACGTCTCCAATGTGTACCTTCGAGTTTGTCGGCTTTCAGGTGCTTCCATAACGCCGATTCAGCCGGCGTTGGATTATTGCGAAGTTCTCGCCTCAGATTCTTCAGTTCTCTCCTGTTACTATCTGATTTTTCTTGCATCAAAAAATACTTTAATATTCTGTTTTCAACTCCTCACCGCTTTGCGGAGCTCCTCTTGGTAAGAGGAGCACTAAATAGTTGTATTCCTCTTTTGTCCTCCTCTGTTTCAACTCCTCACCGCTTCGCGGAGCTCCTCTTGGCAAGAGGAGCACTAATTAG
>CAZAIM010000037.1:14834-19560 GCA_964485215.1 uncultured Bacteroidaceae bacterium
TCCTCTGTTTCAACTCCTCACCGCTTCGCGGAGCTCCTCTTGGCAAGAGGAGCACAGATTAGTTTTATTCCTCTTTTTTGTCCTCCTCTGTTTTCAACTCCTCACCGCTTCGCGGAGCTCCTCTTGGCAAGAGGAGCACTAAGTTTTTTATTGCTCTTTCCTCTTTGCTCTTTCCTCTTCCCTCCTTGCCCCTTTCCACCGTCTTGCAAATGTAGGAGTTTTTTTATTATAATAGGAAATTTTCTTTAATTAAATTGATGCAAATTGTGTTTTTTTATCTTTTTAAGATATTTTCCCGCGTTTTTGTTTGTAATTAGAAAAAATGTTTTCATCTTTGCCAAAGAATATGTTGGGTTTTCTATGTCCTTTTGCAAACAATTCTGCAACCGAAATTGAACCTTAATTTTTAATTTATTTATTAACCAAATTTCTACGTTATGAAGAAAAATTTATTTCTAACTTGTGCTTTGGCACTCTTCGCAGTCGTAGGTGTTTCTGCACAGAACTGGAGCCGTACTTTGGCTACAGGTCTGCCAGGCCAGGAAGTCACTCACGATGTGAACGGTACTTCAGTAACTCAGTACCGTGTTGAGACAGCTCTCTTTGAGAAGGCTGCTACAGGTGTGCGTTACACAGTAGTTCAGACTACAGCAACCGGTACTTACGGTGGTGGTCCGTTCTTCGCAATGGGTGAGATGATTGTTCTCGACGCTCAGGGCGACACAATCCAGTACACAGCTACTTCTAATGCCGACCACAACAGCGGCGGTGCAGGTGCCGACGGTGCCGGTCTTCCCGCTTTGAACGACGGCAACTTTAACAACTACTTCCACTCTTCATGGGGTGGTACAGAGCCTGGTGGTCTTCACTACCTTGAGCTCACATTCGCTGAGCCTGTTGACGCATTCCAGCTTATATGGTACACACGTCCCAACCAGCACGTGAACCGTCCTCAGGTTGTAGGTCTTACAGAGCCGGGTGTTGCATTTACCGAGGATATGCTCTTTGCAGAGTATGATTTCTCTCTTGGCGAGCAGGTAACCGACCTTGCTACATTGCAGGTGGGTGGTGCCTTCACACTATATGCAGAGGGTCCTGCAGAGTACAACGGTACAGAGGGTAAGGGTAACACATACATTGCTTTGAATACAAACACATATACCGTTGGTCAGTATACCGTTGCTGCTCCTCAGAACATCGTTCAGTTCATTCCTGCAACTGATGGCAGAGTAATCCTCTACCAGCCAATCATGGCGACATACTATAGCGACCCTAACCGTTGGACAAGCAACTACAATGGCAAGAATGGTTGGCTGATGGCTCATGGCGATGCTCAGTTCCTCGATGAGTTCACTCTCATTGAGAGAAATGATGGCGAGTTTGAGATTACAACCGAAATCTATCGTCAGCAGAAAAATGTAGATGGAACATGGTATGATGAATGGACTAATTTCGAGGAGCCAATTACCGTTTGGGTAGGTTATGATATGCGCGGTAACCTCAAGATATTCCCTAAGGCTGTTAAGGAAGGTCTCGAGAATGGCGATTATACACAGGGCTTCGGTCTTCCCGTTGACTTCGGGTTCAAAATCAACAAGGCTAACGTAAACAAGGAGATGGTTCCCGAGAAGACTGCTTCAGAAATGTGTTCTGAGCTTCTCGCTTCTACCATTAAGTTAGCTACTCAGAAGCAGGAAGAGTATGCCGATATTATTGCGGACTATGACATTGATGATGCGGCAGATGCTCTTGCTGCTGCTCTCGACAATGCAAATGCTGCTGTTGAAAACGGTGATTTGGCTGCTGCATATGCGGCAAAGAATGAGATTAGCAAAGCACTTGCTCTTTATGTAGCTCAGAAGAATTACTACTACGATGAAATATCTCAGGGATTGGATGCGTTGTTGACCGAAGATAATATGGCAACACCTCCTTATACTCAGGCCGATGCCGGCAAGTATACTCAGGATTCTAAGGATATCGTTGACCAGATAAATGAGAAAGTCAGTGATATTTACAATAATGGCGAGACCTATTCTTATTCTCAGATAGAGGCTATCTATGCCCAGATAGAGGCTCTTATCGTTGCATTCGAAAAGTCTGTACTTGAATTCACAGAGTTCCCCGCAATCGTCAGCGACATTCCTGCCGACAATTTCCCATACAGCGACCTGCCTAACAACGCAGTTTGGAAGCAGAAGGTTGTTCTTGCACAGGCTGCAAGCGGTATCCGTTTGACATTCCTCGACCGTCACATCGGTACTGCAGCTGATGGCGGTAACTTCCCGATGATTGCAATCGGTGAGCTTAAGATTTATGACGGTGAGGGCAATGAAGTTACTATGGCTGCAGAAAACTTCTATGCAAACCACACTGAGACAAACGAAGGTTTTGAATCGACAGTAGCACGTCTTTGCGACGGCAACTTCGCTGTTCATGGCTACTATCACTCTCCATGGTTTAGCGAGCCTCAGGAGTATATCTACATCGATATCACATTCCCACAGGAAATGGATAACTTTACATTCGAGGTTTACAGCCGTGACAAGTCAACATCAAATGGTGCAGTATCTCTCTTCCCGAAGAAGGTTGCTATCACAGCAGTAGGTGAGGGTTACGACCCACTTCTCTTCACAGAGAACCCATATAATGTATTTGTAGGCGAGAAGGTAACAGATCCTTCTCAGATTACAGCCGACGGTCTTTATGTAATCAAGGGCTTCCTCAATACACAGACTGTTTGGAAAGAGGTAACAGAAGGTGAGGGCGAAGAGGCTGTAACAACAATTGAGCAGGTTGAGCCCGAGGGCACAGCAATGTTCTATAAGGGTACAGACCGCTTCCACGCGAACCCGGCTGCTGTACGTGCAGAGAGCGTTTACCGCTTTGTTCCTAACGGCGACGGTACATTCAAGGCTCTGAGCCTTGCTCTTGGCAAGTACTGGCCTTCAACCGATGAGAATGGCTACGTTGACAATAAGGTTACTTACGAGGCTTCTAAGGCTGCAAACCTCAACATCGTTGCTTCAACAAATATTGAGGGTACATTCGTAATGTATGAGAAGATCGACGGTCTTACAACTGACGGTGACAGCATCGATACCGATGAGGATGGCAAATATGACGGTGTTGAGCAGGTATATCAGACTCCTTATGTAATGTTTATGGACTGGGCTGACCGCCTTGCTACACGTCCTGTAATTGACCCACAGCCTGTTGAAACAAGCGCAGAACTTGCCGATAACTGGGGTGATGCTCAGTGCTTCACAAAGGAGAACGGTGAGGCTGAGTGGGAAATCTACAAGGTAACAATGGAGAACCCTGACTTCTACTACCTGTCTAACCTTACAGGTGCATTCGAGCAGCTCGGTCTCGTTGTAGGTACTAACCCGGGTGAGGTTTCTAACCTTGGTAACCTTGAGGCTGTTCTTGCTGACGGTCAGAAGGTAATTGCTGATTCTGCTTTTGACAAGGCTGCTGCTGCTGCCGCTGCTCTTGCAAATGAGATAGCAATTGTTAACAGCCTCGAGAAGAACCCGATGGTTGAGGGTGTTTACCAGGTTGTTTCTCCGGTTGCTTTCGCTGAGACAAAGGCTCTCTATGCTACTGTAACTGAGGATGGTACTCCTACATTCGGTTGGAAGTCTCTCGAGCAGGACAACAAGCAGTTCTACTTCCACTTTACAAAGTCGGCTAATGCAGAAGACCTCGTTGCCGGCGGTGGTATCGATGAGGAAGATGGTGACAAGGTTTACAACATCCGTGCTATCGCTACTTATGATGGTAATACTCCATACTACATTGGTGAGATAGATGCTCAGTCAACACCGGTAGACCTCTTCGCTGATGCACATAGCGACTACCTCGTGCTCAACGCAACAGGTTCTGCATTCAACCTCCGTCTTGCAGGCTTGGGTGCAGGATACTGTATCCACGCTAACGGTCACGGTGGCGGTGCCGGTACAGCCGGTAACATCGTTTACTGGGATGGTGCAGCAGGTGCTTCACAGTGGTACTTGAGAAAGGTTGACTATGACCTTGAGACATCAATCGAAGACCTTGTAACAGAGGGTACAGAGGTTGTTGCTGTTTCTTACTTCACACCTGCCGGTGCAGCAGTTCCTGCTCCTGTAAAGGGTATCAACATCGTTGTTACAGTTTACGCTAACGGCGTAGTTGAGACTAAGAAGGTATTGGTTAAGTAATTGACCAAAATCCTATAAACAAAAAACTGACGGTCATTGACCGTCAGTTTTTTGTTGTCTTATAAACAGCAAGCAAGCCTCTTTACTCTTTGCTCTTTGCTCTTTGCTCTTCCAACAGCCCCATTTCCTCCCAGCATTCTGCAATCTTGGTGCAGTCTTCGCGTGCTGTCTCCTCGTCAACCTCGTACTGCTCCTGGAGAACAGTAACCATGTCGTCGATGCCGAACTCTTCCATTCCTGAAACGCCTTTCCATAGGTCGGCTGCCGTCTCGTTAAGGCTTATAATCTTACTGAAGTCGACATTCTCTTCGCCTGCCGGAACTATTATGTACTCTCCACAGACGCTCTGTAACTCAAACCCTTTCTTTATCTTCATAATTATTGTTGTTTTATATAACCTTATTAATTGTTACTTAACTCCTCTTCACTCTTTGCTTTTCTATTCCTCCTCTTTGCATTTTCTATTGCTCCTCTATTATTATGGTTTTTGCAAGTAAATTAAGAGAAAATAGGTTTATAAA
>CAZAIM010000038.1:0-19453 GCA_964485215.1 uncultured Bacteroidaceae bacterium
TGCCTATCACAATGCCTACGCAGCCATCAACAGCCAAGGCATCTTCGTAACGTTTTACAAGGACATCGAGCGAAGCATATGTATTGGTATATGCCTGGAAGTAGGCAAGATAGCGCATTGCAGGATACTTGTGCGCAAAGAAGGCAATCCCCTCCTGCATCTGTTCGCGCACCGTCAAATGCCTGTGGCAATAGGCCGGATTGAATGTCTGGTTATTGCAATATGTGCAGCCGCCCCGGCCAATCTTGCCGTCGCGGTTAGGACAGGTGAAACCGCTATCGAGCGTAATCTTCTGCACCTTGCAACCGAAAATGGAACGCAGATAGCTGCCAAATTCGTTATAATAGAATGTATCTTCGTTCTTGCTCATACAAGTACAAAGATACATCATTTTGACAACATTAAGAAACTGTTTAAAGTTCTTTACGTACCGTTATCTTTCTAAAAAGTTTTTGCATTACCGTGGGCAGTGCTTGCTCTACTCTATCCCAAGCCTTTTCTTCCGGAACTCGCTCGGTGTCATTCCTGTCATGCGTTTGTAGTAACGGCTGAAATAGGACTGGCTGGGAAAATTGTATTCATCGGCCAGTTCCTGTATTGTCTTACAGGTGTAGGAAAGTTCATATTTCAGACGCGACGACACAGCCTGGTCTATTATATCCTTGGCCGAATGGCCTGACACGTCGTTGCACACCTCGTTGAGGTAACCGCTGCTCACCCCAAGTTCATTGGCATAGTAAAGCACCTCGCGCGATACCGTGAAAGAGCCCACAATAGCTTCGATAAACTTCCTGAAGAGTTCCTTCTTGCGCACCACCACTCCTGGCACGGCAAGATTATCCTTAGAGATACTTTTAAAATAACTTTTCTGCACAACAAACAAAGCCGACACAAGCCTCATGGCATAAGGCTCGAACTCTTCGTATTCGAGTACCTTGTTGGCAGTTTCGAGCATTGAGAAAAACTGCTGCAAGATATCTATGTATGGAGAAGCGTAATTGACAACCGGCTGTGTCTTTATATCCTTGAAGTGTGATATGTCAAAGGTTGCAATCATTGGAGAGTATACACTGTGAGGAATAAGCAGTGCCTTGCACATGAAATCGTCGCTCCCGCTCTTGAGCGTAGCAATGTCGAGTGGCACTAAAGTGACAAGGCTGTTCTTGCGGAGCCTGTATGTCACATAATTTATCTCTACCTCCAGTTCACCTTCGGTGCAAAGAACCAATATGACGTGATTGCAACGTGATGGACGCGAAAAAACATCCATTCTTCCAAAATTGACAAAAAGTATCTTATTGAGATTGGTCTCAGACATCAGTTTGCTTGTGTATTCCATTATAATTCGATTTTAGAACAAAAATAAGCAATCAAGGCTCCATTTACCAAATTTAGCAACGAAAAAGGACAATACCCGATAGGTTATGTAATAACGGAAGCAAGAAACATTCTGCACCTGATGCAGGATTGCCTATTCACCTATATAATCATATCACCCAGAACCGCCACGGCGGTTCTGAGTGATATGTATGCAGGGAATCTGTACAGATTCTTACTGGTGAACGTCGCGCAACAGGTCGTTCACGGTCTTCACCGGGTTGAAGGTTACAAGAGGAACCTCTACAAAAATTGTGTTCCAGTCGCTCATTGCACCGTTCCACAGACCGGGCAGCTCCATAGCCTTCAGTTCGCGACCGTTCTTGGACTTATGTGAAATGAAACCGGTGTTCTTGTCGACATACTCGGGAAGATTGAACTTCTCACCCTTGTAGTTCTTCACCGCGCACACAAGGTCTACAGGATTGAAATGCGTGCCGTTCTCGAACATTGACTTCGATGCTTCGTTGGTCATGTCAATCTGTGAGCTTTCAAGAATCTGCAACGATACAGTGCCGTCTTCGTTGTATGCGAGGAACGGACCGCCACCAGGCTCACCAACGTTCTTCACCATACCGCACACGCGCATAGGACGGTTGAACTTTGAGCGCAGATAAAGCACCAGTTCGCAATCCTCCATATGCTTTATCTCGCTGTTGCGGCACTGGAGTTCCTGCTGCAGGAAGTGAATCATCTCCTCCACCTGCTCGTGTGTGTATTTGCCGCTGTCGATGAGCTGAAGATACTCGAATACCTTCTTCTGCTTGGCAACGAGAATGCCGGCAAGCAGTTTCTTGTATGTAACGGTGTCGGGCTTCAAGCGGTCGGGCACCACGTTGTCAATGTTCTTTATGAATATAACATCGGCATTAATGTCGTTGAGGTTCTCTATGAGCGCACCGTGACCGCCGGGACGGAACACCAATGCACCGTTCTCGCGGAATGGAGCGTTGTCGGCATCAACAGCTATGGTATCGGTGCTCTGCTTCTGCTCCGAGAATGTAATGTCATACTTCACGCCGAACTTAGCCTCGTACTTCTCCTTCTGCTCAGCTACAAGTTCCTCAAAAAGAGCCTTGTGGTTGGGCGACACTGTGAAATGCAGTTTCACCACTCCATCGGCAGCCGCATAGAGAGCACCCTCTACAAAATGTTCCTCGGCCGATGTACGTGAACAGCAATCGTAAGTGTGGAACTTCAGCAAGCCTTTTGGCAATGAGCCGTAGTTCATACCTGTGAAATCGAGAAGGTTGAAGACAACATCCTTGTAGCGGCCCTGCTCAACCAGTTCCTTCACCGTCCGAGAGTTGTTCTTTGACGATGTTGCGTCGAGGTCGCTGTAGAAAGCGAATTTCTCAATGTGTGCAAAAAAGTTTTTCTCGAAGTCGGTTGTTGGGACATCATAGTCGGCACTGAGGAACGAGAAAAGATCCTTGAACATTCGGCTTGCAGCACCCGAAGCCGGTACGAATTTCAGGATTGACTTTCCCTGGGCACAGTAAGCGTCCCACTCCTTCAGGTATTCATCCACCTCTGCGGCTTCGGGATTTAGTATACCTTTGCCAATGGTAGCAGCATCCTCAATCTTCAGGAACGGGAAGCCTGTCTTGAATTTTTTCAACTGTTCGGCAACTTGCTCTGCCGAGATACCTTTCTTGCTCAATAGCGTCTGGTCTGCCTTGCTTATCATAAATGGTTAGTTTTAGAATAGTTTCTGTTCCGCAGGAATGTCCCGTTCTGTTTCCGCCGAAGAAAGGAAAAAGAGAAACCGGAACAAACCATTAGCGAAAATAGAAATAATTTCTATAAATGACAAAATAAAACCTATTTTTTAAAATAGAAAAACTATCTTCGCACCGTAAAACAACAAGAAAGCTATTTATGGAGGAGATTTTGAAGTTCAACGAAGATGAAAGGAGGGAGTTCCTCGAGTTCTGCAAGGTATTGCTCAGGAACACGGAAAGCGAATCGATACACAACGACTCCCGTTCAATAAGAAAAATGGTTGCCGACGCACTTGCCGAAGGGAAGGTGTGCCGTGACAGCATAGGATTGAACCCCGTCATAACCGACCTGCACACGGCACACCTTGTTGGGCAGGAAATCGGTTACCAAAGAGAGATTATGGCAAGTATTCTGCTCAACCGCTGCGTTCAGGCCGGCACTGCAAGCATTGAGGAGATAAAGGACGAGTTCGGTGAGAACGTTGCAAAAATCATCGAGAACCTTGCACAGATAAACGCGCTCTATGCCAAAAGCCCGACTATTGAGAGCGAGAACTTCAGGAACCTGTTGCTGTCGTTCACAAACGACATGCGTGTAATTCTCATCATGATTGCCCGAAGGCTCGTTATGCTGCGCAGCCTTTTCAACAGCAACGACAACGGAGCGCGCATGCTGGTTGCCAAGGAGGCCTCGAAGCTATACATTCCCCTTGCCCACAAACTCGGTTTCTACAAGCTGAAGTCGGAAATGGAGGACCTTGCGCTGCGTTATACCGAGAGTGAGATATATGCCGAGCTGAGCCGCAAGCTCGAGGAGACGGCAGCATCGCGCGAAGACTACATAGCCTCATTCATAAAACCGATAGAAAAGCAGCTGAAGATGCAGCCGCACATAAAGTACCGCATAAAAGGACGCACAAAATCCATAAACTCGATATGGCAGAAGATGAAGAAGCAGCAAAGGCCATTCGAGCAGATATATGACCTGTTTGCCATACGCATAATCATAGACAGCGAGCCACGCAACGAGAAGAGCGAATGCTGGCAGGTATACTCCCTTATTGCCGATATGTACACCCCGAACCCGCACCGTCTGCGCGACTGGCTTTCGGTACCCAAGAGCAACGGATACGAATCGCTGCACACAACAGTTATGGGTCCCGAAGGACGATGGGTGGAGGTACAGATACGCACCGAGAGGATGGATGCCGTTGCCGAACACGGACTTGCAGCACACTGGCGATACAAGGGAGTGCAGAGCGAGAAAGGGCTCGACAACCTGTTGGCATCGATAAGGGACACATTGCAGAACCTTAGCGAGGAGGATGTCAGCGACAACAAGTTCAAGATGGAACTCTACAAGGACGAGATATTCATCTTCACCCCTAAGGGCGACCTATACCGTCTTGCAAAAGGCGCGACAATACTCGACTTCGCATTCTGCATTCACACCGGGCTTGGCTGCAAATGTACCGGAGCATTAGTGAACGGACGCAATGTGCCCATACGGCACACGCTCAACAACGGCGACCAGGTTGAGATTATAACATCGAACAGCCAGACACCTAAGCAAGCCTGGCTCAACATAGCCAGAACCGGCAGGGCACGCAGCAAGATACGCCAGGCACTGAAAGACATCAGTGCAAAGCAGGCCGACATGGGCAGGGAGGCAATAATAAGGAAGCTCAAGAACCACAAGATAGACTTCGAGGAGTCCGTTATGGACCACCTCATACGCAAAATGGGGTTCAAGCGGCTTAGCGACTTCTACCAGAATGTTGCCGACGGCACAATAGACATTGCCGATGTGCTGAAGAGGTACCAGGCAGTTCTGAACCCCGAGAACGAAAATGCAGAGCACTCACGGAGTGCAGGAGAGTTCACCTTCATAAGCGACAAGGATGGGAAAGGCACAAGCGACGTACTCATCATAGAGCGCAACCTCAAAGGTGTCGACTACAAACTTGCCAAGTGCTGCTCGCCCATTTTCGGCGACGATGTCTTCGGGTTTGTGACAATTAACGGCGGCATATCGATACACCGCAAGGACTGCACGAACGCCAAGGAACTGCAGGAACGCTACCCCTACCGCGTAATTGAGGCACGTTGGAGCGACTTCGATAAGAACAACACCCTCTACCCCGTCACGCTACGCATTGTAGGGCACGACGACATTGGCATAGTGAACAACATAACATCCGTCATTTCCCAGGAAAAGGATGTTGTTATGCGAGGCATCAACATAGAGTCGCACGATACGCTCTTTTCGGGCACACTCTCGCTGATGCTCAACGGCAACACAAAACTGAACAAGCTCATAGCCAAGATTGAGAGCATCAAAGGGGTAAAACAAGTGAAGCGAGGTTAAAAAAAGTATATTTTCACTCTTCTTGAGTAAAAATAATTAACTTTGCATTAATAACCATAGCAAACAAAAGGAACTATGAAGAAGATTATGTTTATGCTCATTGCACTTGCCATTACAGCAGGAGCAAATGCACAGAGCGGCAAAGCCGAGATAAAGTTCAGCAACACCACCATCGATTTGGGCAAGATAGGGAAGGAAGCACCTATACGGGAATGTTTCTTCACATTTACCAACACCGGTGACGCCGACCTTTACATTCACCAGATTATAACATCGTGCAGCTGCACCGGCCAGAAGTACCCGACACACCCCATAAAGCCAGGAGCAAGCGATACAATCTTTGTGACCTACAATGCCGAGAACAAATCTCCGCGTAAGTTCAGGACAAGCGTCACCGTACACAGCAACGCAAAGACTGAAATGATGAAGCTCTACCTTAAAGGCGAGATTCTGCCACAGGAGATAAAGGAGAACGAAATTGTTGAGGTAGACGAGTGACAACAGGTATTTTCAGGTAACAGAAGCGCAGCGGTGCACCGCTGCGCTTCTGTTACCTGAAAATACCATCCCGTGGCTATTCAACAAGCACAGCCTTGCCACCACGTATATATATGCCTTTAGGCAAGGTACCCTCTACCCTGCGACCGCTCAAGTCATATATTGCATCATCCTCAACGGCAGCATCCTCGGTTACAGCCCGAAGAGAGGTTGGCTCTGCACTCTTGGCGGCAATATCTACATCTATGGCTGCGGGGAAAAGACGTTCGGGGTCGAAGAAAAGCGCGCAGCTCTCCACCATCGTCCCAAGAGTGGGAGTGACAATGCCGCTGAATATCTCCTTACCGTTGAGCAACAGAGTAACAGGCTTGGAGAGGTCATACTCCTCTTCATTGAGATATATTCTGAGTTTTCCTTTGGAAGCATTGCTGTACTTCTTGTTGAAATACATATCAATGCCGCCGCTTGAATATGATGTAGAATAGTTTACAATCTTCGCATTCAGGCTAATGATGTTTCCCTCGCGACTCATCTCGTAGCAGGCACGTGCGACAGAACTTGACGTTGCATTCTCAATGACACGCAAGTTGTAGAAACCGGTGCGGTAACGGCCATACATCGCAAAGTTCTCCCAATATACATAATCGGGGTGTGGATCACGGGTATACTGCGCCAGCCAGGGAGTTGTCGGGGAATAGTCTATGCTATGGCCATAGTCGGGTATCACCTCAATATTATGGATGTAATAACCGGGATGCTCCTTTTCGAGAGCGTCGGCAACCTCGAGAGCCTTTGCCGTAAGTATATTACGCCCGAAACCGCTGTCGAGTTCACCTGTGCGCAGTGAGAATGCTATGTTCGCCACATTCTCCATGGGTGCATTCTTCAGCGGCTCACCGCCGGCCATAGGACCGGCACCGGCAAGATAGTCGGCATAGAACGATGCCAGCCGCTGGCTGCCATACCCACCCTCGGAAATACCGAAGAAATAGACCTTGTCCGGGTCGACATTGTCGCTCAAATAGGCAAGACGAAGCAGCTTTTCCCAAGCCCACTGCTTGCTCTGTATTGCCCAACGGTAGTACTCGCCATAGGCATTAGGAATTTGCGGTACAAAATATATTGCCGGTGAGTAGAAACGGCGCAGGCAGAGGCCGATACCGGTCTCCCACTCCGTGTTTTTGTCACCCGAACCGTGCATGTACAGGAATAGCGGGTATCTCTTTCCTGCATCGAACGCAGGGTATTCGTTGCAGCCATAGTAGTATGGCATAGTACCCTCTTCAAGTTCCGACGGAAGTGTCCAAGTGCCGCTGTTGCGTTCTTCAAGAACCGAGAGCCCTATGAGTTTCTCTTCATCGTAATCCTCGACAGCATTTCGCCAGATATTCCACACCGCCTCGCGTACTTGGGGTATATCGGCCTGCGACAGATGCGCATCGTTCACATCCGGTACCACTCCTTCATTGAGCGTTGCGGTGAACGCATCATATATCTCCTTAGCACACTGCGCGTCTACAATTTCCTGTGCGGCAGCAGGCAACGATGCCAATGAAACAAGCAATAATGTTGTATAAAGTTTTTTCATATTAAGAAACTGTTTAAATTTCTAAAAAAAGTATTTCTTATATTGGAAGTCGCTATTTCGCTCTATAAAAACTTAACGATATAAATTCATGATGAATTTATATCATAGCGGGGAAAGCGATATTCCGGCTCAGAACAGATTTATCAGTCTACGCTTTACAGCCTCGGTGTCGAGCAATATCTTTATGAATTCCTTGGCGGCATTCTTCTGGTATGCACCTTTCAGACGCAGCAGCGATGCCTGCATAACGTTTCCGGGCTCATCGAGAGGAATAGCCTTGAAGCGTCTTTTCCCAAAGACGGCCGAAGCCGAAAGGATTGTTGCATAGCTGCCTGTAGAGACAACCTGAAGCAGAATGTTCGTTTCGTTGAGTTCGAGATTAGACACCAGAGCGATATTCCTGCCATCGAGCAGCTTGTCAAGCATCGTACGTGCCTGCAGTCCCTTGGAAGGAAGAACAAGCGGTATGTTGGCAAGTTCTCCAAGTGTTATCTTCTCGCGTACGGCAAGCCTGTGTTCATTGGAGACCACAAGCGCAAGCGAATTCTCGAACATTGGCATTGAATCAATGTCGGGTGCGTCGCACAGCGGCTTGTAGGAGAGGATGAAATCGACCTTATGTTCGCGCAACAATTGCAGCAGTTCGTCGACAGTCTTGTAGTATATCTCGAGTTTTATTCCCGGGAACTCCTTCATGAAACTTATCACACCCTCGGTAAGCACCGTACTAAGGCTATAGGTAACGCCTACACGGAGGGTTCCGGTCTTCACGTGCTGAAGGTCGTGCAGACGCTGCACACCATCCTCTGCATCGAGAATGGTCTTGCGGGCAAAAGGCAGGAACTCTTCACCGGCCTCAGTGAGCGATATGTGACGGCTGTTACGCAGAAAAAGTTCAAAGCCAAGTTCAAACTCAAGCTGCTTTATCTGCTGCGACAGCGTGCTCTGTGTTATGTAGAGATGCTTGGCTGCAACAGAAAAGTTAAGGTATTCGGCACTCTTTACAAAATATTTCAGCTGGCGTAATTCCATAATTCTATGGTATATTGTTTTACTGCGCGAATATAATAATTCTGCCCCACATTTTCCTCGAAACAAAGGAAAATGTGGGGCAGAAAATATTGCCTGTATATACCCGGATTAGAATCCTACGAATATGAGCATTGAATATCCGAGCACAAGACCGAGCAGACCGATGAGTATACCAACCTTCATCATATCCTTCTGCTGTATGAAGCCTGTTGAGTGGGCAATAGCATTAGGAGGTGTACTGATTGGCAGAATCATTGAAACAGACGATGCAATAGCAATACCTACGAGCATAGCCTGAGAGCCGCCATAACTGTCGAGCGCGGTACCAAGACCACCTGCAACCACACCAAGCACAGGAACGAGCAATGAAGTTGCCGCCGAGTGAGAGATGAAGTTCGAGAAGCCGAAGCAGATGAGACCTGCAAGAATCATAACCACAAGCGGAGAGAACTCATCGAACGGAACAGAATTTACAATCACATTGCTAAGGCTCTGGTAAAGTATTTCACCGGTCTCGGGGTCGGTAACCTTGTAGTTCAATGCAACACCGAGAGCAAAACCGCCGGCAACCATCCAGAGCACGCTCCAGTTGATTTCCTCAAGGTCGCGGCGTGTAAGTATGCCTGTTGCACAGAATATTGCAATAGGAATCATAGCTACAACATTTGTATCTATACCCCAAAGGTCTGTACCGAACATCCACATGAAGATAGTCACCGCAAAGGCAACAACAACAGACCAAGTGTGATAGTTCCACTTCACATCTCCGTCAATCTCAATCTTGATGTTCTTCTGCTTGAATGGGAACATAATGCGCAACAGCAACCACGCAAGTACAAGAAGTACTATTACGAACGGAGCCATTCTCACAGTCCAGTCAACGAAAGAGATGCCCATACCCTGTGAAGAGAGGTAATCGAGGGCAATCATGTTAGGAGGTGTACCGATAGGAGTAATCATACCGCCAAGGTTAGCACCCACGGGAATAGCCAATGCAAGTGCAATGCGACCCTTACCGTCGGCGGGCAGAGCACGAAGTACCGGTGTGAGGAAGGCAAGCATCATTGCAGCAGTAGCCGTGTTGCTCACAAATGCCGAGAATATGGCAGTAACGAGAATGAAACCAAGCAGCACAACCGATGAGCGTGTACCGAACGGCCTGAGAAGCGCGCGTGCAAGAACAACGTCGAGCTTAACCTTTGTCAAGCCGATTGCAAGCACGAAACCACCGATAAAGAGCATGATTGTGGGGTTTGCAAAACAGCCAAGAATATCTTTGAATGGAACATATGGCGAGAATGTCTTCTCCTTGAATTCTGCATCCAGTTCCTTCTCGGCCAGAGTTACCTCATAGTTGTTCTTCAAGGATTCCACCTTGGCAAATGCAAGGCTATCCTTCTGGTAAGTATTATATGCCTTAAGATACTCTTCATTAACAAAATCGGTAGCAACAAGGTCTGTAGCATTGACAACAAATTCTGTTGCAACAATTTCCTGAGCAGCATTCTCCTTGTCCAAAGAACTGAGAGCAGAAGCTATTGGCAGGTTCCTTATGGAATCGAGAGCAAATGTCGACTGCTCCAGTTTGCCATATGCCTTGTCATACGCAATCTGCAGTGCCTCGCTCTTCTTTGTGCTCTCTGTCTTGAAAGGAGCGAACGCGCTGGTAGAGACAGTGAAGAGCATCACAGTAACCACAACCATTGATGTTACCCAAGAAGGCATTGTCTCTGTAAGCCACATAAGGGCAGCAAAGACAAAAAGACCTATAATGCGCTGGTGAACAACCGTAAGCCCTTCAATACCGAATGTATCGGTAGGGAGCATTGCTATTACCAACGACAATGTTGTGATAAAGAGAAACTTTATCGCATTGAGAGGCAGCTTTCTCTCTCTCTTGTGGGACTTGTTCTTCTGAATCTTCTCAAGAATCTTGTATCCCGGGAAATTTTTAAACATAATTGATTGATTTATTTTGATTAATATAAGCCACTGTTCCGCATGAAAACCAATCGTTTTGCAGTGATTACTGAACAAACTGTTGCTTTTCCTAAATTTCGCACAAATTTACTATCTATAATTTTTTTTCACATTACGATAGCATCTGTTTTTACGATAGCAGCTATCGTTTTTAACGATACATGAAAAATAAGACATAAGGATTCTTGTTTTTTCAGTAAATTCTAAGAGCTTCTCAATTAAATGGCGTATCTTCGCAAAGTAATATGAAGAGAGTAATAGGAAAAATCATTAGCGTGCTGGCAATGTCCGGAATTGTGACTACTGCAGCAGCACAGGAGAAAGCATCGCTGCACTATTATGCACAGATGAATGCAATAGCCGCAGACGGCGAATACGCGCCCTTCTGGTTCACGGCAAACCGCAACGGAATATCATCGGTAGAGAGCAATAGCGGATATGCACGCTATGGAATGAGCCTGCGAGGGAAGTTCGGCAAGAACAGCAATTACAGCTACGAGATAACGGCAGACATTACAGCCGGCTACAACCAGCAGAACAGCGTTATGCTTCAGCAGGCATACGGGGAACTTGGCTGGAAGTGGCTGCGGCTGAGCATAGGCAGCAAGGAGAGGTGGAGCGAGAACGAGCACTTTCTCTACAGCAGGAAGTGCCCTGCGGAGAACAGCGTAAACACCCTTTTCCCCAACCTTCACTACAACAGCTACTGCAACCTGGGCAGCGGCGGACTCACATTCAGCGGCAACAGCCGCCCTATCCCACAGATTAGGATAGAGATTCCCGAGTATGTCAATTTCCCCTGGACAAAGGGGTGGTTGCAGGTGCGCGGCCACCTGGCATACGGTATGTTTACCGACCAAAGCTACCAGGAGGAGTTCACACGCGCAAACCCCAAAGCCTATTACGCAAGAAACATACTGCACCACAGCAAGGCATTGTTTCTGAAGATTGGCAAGCCCGAAAGATTTCCGCTCACGTTTGAAGGCGGGCTCGAGATGCACACCCAATTCGGCGGCGACATTTACACACACGGCGAAGGGCTGAAGGTATCCATGCCCAGAAAACCTATGGATTTTCTCAAGGCATTCATTCCGCTAAGCGGAAGTGACGACACACCAACGGTTGAACAGACAAACATTTCGGGCAACCAGATTGGAAGCTGGCATGCAGCCTTCACACTGCACACTAAGATTGCCGACATAAGAATATACGGAGAACATCTGTTCGAGGATTTCTCGCAGCTCTTTTTCATCGAATACCAGCAGAACCGCGAGGGAAAGAGGAAGATTATCTACTACCCGTGGCGCGACATAAAGATTGGAGTAAACCTTATGAACAAGTCAGGCTGCCTGCCATTCATTGATAATATAAGATATGAATACCTTACCACACGTGACCAGAGCGGTGCCCTGTACCACGACCCTTCGGACTACTTCAACGAACAGATGGACGGCTGCGACAATTACTACAACCACGGCATCTACCCCGGGTGGCACCATTGGGGTATGGGCATAGGCAACCCGCTTACATTCTCACCCGAATACAACACGAACGGCAGCACACAGTTCAGAGGCAACAGGCTCATAGCGCACACTGCAGGAATCAACGGTCTCTTCACAGGAAAATTTCCGGTGGCATACCGCATAAATTACACATACAGCGAGAACTGGGGCACATACGCCAACCCCTTCAGAGAGAAGAAATACACCACATCGTTGCTTGCCGAAGCCACATACTGCCCAAGCAACAGCAACTGGCAGGGAGGCGTATCGATAGGATATGACAAGAGCAGTTTCATAGGAGACAACATTGGCGTAATGCTCACAATTACACGTACAGGAACAATATTCGGCAGAAAATGATTATGAAAAAAAGCATATTGGCACTTGCTGTCACACTCACGGCACTTGTTTCGTGCGACAAGGTTTACATTAATGGCGACCTCGATGGTATGTGGCAGTTGCAAAAAGTAGAAAAAGGCGACACTGTGGAACACCCTCAGGGCATTTACTACTCCTTCCAACGTCATATGGCACAGATTGGCAAATATTACGATGAAGGCATACCGCTACGTTACTTAGGAAACCTTTACTATAGTGGCGACACGCTCACGATGAGCGGATTCCGCAAGTTCCTCGAGGAAGAGAAGGAGTGTACAGCCGAAGAACTGAAAATGTTCTACGTTTTCAGCGACAGCGCAACGTTTATAATAGAGAAGCTCGGCGATGAAGTTCTTATAATGAAAAACGGCGAGCGAAGGTATTCATTAAGAAAATGGTGAAACGTCAATAAAGCAATTTATCTGATTGAAACAACCGAAGATAGTTCACCTTTAAATTTTACGGCTATCACAATACATTCCTTAAAGTTATTGTATTCTAAAGAGTACTTGCAGGCGCAAAGCTCTATGTCTGTTGCTCCATTGAAAACGATGTCGGCAAGCGGAGTAGAAAGCCTGTTTTCACTCAAGGAAGCAGCTGCACCGTCTGCAATATGCAGATAGGCCACACCTTCACAATCATGCGACAATGTATCTTTCAACACAACAGCACTTTCGTTCCAACTGAAACTACGGGTATGCGTTACCCCTAATTTCTTGTAGCCATCGTGCGATGCCGAAAGAGAGTCACCACCCTCCTTCACATCAAAAACTCTTGCCCGTTGGGCACAACGGAATGCCGACCAGACACGGCTTGAATTCATTCCCCCGACGACAACAGTATTATGTGCAGCAGTAGACCTTTCATAGAAACGGCGTTCACAAACATTATAGTTCGATATTCCGGTATCTACAATGAACGGTTTTCCAGCCACACGCAGTTCGAAATTAAACGTGTCGGCATGCGAATGTCCTGGAATATACGAAGCTGTAATTCCGCCAATATCCATTCGCAGTTCATACCTCTCTTTGTCTACCGCATAATATCCGGCCAAGTTCGGTTTGCCCACAGCTAAAGACTCCAGACCTAACCTCGAAGCATAGCCAAACAGGTCTGCCGGTAATGGAGCTATGCCATTGGCTGAATCGTTGAATAGCGGATATGAGCCGTCGGAATAGCAGATGGAGCGCAACCATCCTAACATAAGCCCGGCCTTGTTGCAGAGGAAAGCAAGCAAGCCGTCATCACCCGGAAAACGGCTATTATTCTGCAACAGGTTAATGGCATCCAACACCCTGTCGAGTATTATGCAGTGATACATTGGCGACTGCTCATAATTGGCACCATCGGCAAGTGTCTGCTCCTCCAGTTCCCGTTTAAGCAAACGCGATGCCTTACGGAAAATATACTTATCGTCAAAGTAATAGGCAGCCCACAATAGAGTGAATACATTCTCAAGCAGATGGTTACCGGCAAGATTATATTCAAGATTGGCTGCAAGAATCCTGTACTGTGAATAGAGCGATGTATCCACTGCCCTCTTTTCGTCCTCGTTGAAGGATTCCTTGTTCGCAGCCAGGAACTTTATCCAGTTCACTGTACGCAAGGAGATACAATATGGAGCCATTCCAACCCTGTTCGCCTGCTCTGAAGATATGAAACGGAATATCCACTCTTTGCCTTCAGCGACTGTCATAGAAGGTTGCAGCAGATAATCCATATAATTCATATTGAAGCTCCACAACGGGCCAAGTTCCTTGCTTTCCCACTCACCACTGAAACGGCAAGGCAAGTTAAGGAAAGTAAAAGTATCTCCTTGGCACGATTCATATTTAGGTACAAATGGCAACAGCACCGGCAGTCTACCTTTCCGGTAATGTGAAAACTTGTATCTGATGCCCAACAACGAACGCATCTTGCCATTAAAGCGACGCAGGCACTGATAGAGTACCTGCTTGCCGCTTAACCGTATTATTGTATTGAAATAGAGCCCTAACTTGCTCATATAAAGGAATTATAATGTAACCCACTCGCCCGACTTCAGCGATTCAATCGCTGCAAATGAAGCAAGTGTCGTATTGGTTATGCTCTCATAGGGTATAAGAGCCTCACCACCCTTGGTTATACGCTCATTAAGAAGGTTGAACTGGTTCTTCTGTCCCTTGTCCATTGAGCAGGTCATCTTGGAGAAGCCCTTCGCACCGTAGGCCTGGAGACGACGCCAGTTGTCGAGAACAAAGACACGTTCCTGTGAATAGACCTCGAGACGTTCTTTTGCATACGCCTTGGAACCGTTTGCAAAATAGTTTATCACAGCATTGGTTCCGTTTTCGTATTTCAGAAGAATTGTCGCATTGTCGGTATTCTCTTCGGGATTGACGCCCATAGCATTCATACACACAGCCGTGATGCGGCTGCCAGCAATATAGGAGCAGAGGTCAATAAAGTGGCAGGCCTCTCCAATTATGCGGCCGCCGCCAAGTTCCAGATCGTGTACCCACATATCAGCAGGAATAAAGCCGGCATTCATCGTTGCCACAATATTCTTGGGTCCGTCCCCCACCTGCTGTTTCAGTTTCAATGCCAGTGGAGAGAAGCGGCGGTTGAAACCGACAGTCAAAGTAACATTCTTGCCGGCATTCGCATAAGCCTCGCCTATGGCAGCAAGTTCTTCCTTGTTCAGGCAGAGAGGCTTCTCAACAAAGACACTTTTCCCTGCATTCAGAGCTTCAAGAACCATTCTCGCGTGAAGATTGTGCCTTGTTGTAATTATAACCAAATCTACCTCCTTATCGTTCAGAATCTCCTTATAATCCGATGTTGCGCACTCGGCACCGGCCTTCTTTGCAAGAATCTTTGCATTCAGACCACCGGCACTTGCTATATATTTTATTGTGGCACCGGCCTTTTTCAATGAAGGAATGACCATGGCCGATGTGTAATTGCCGGCACCTATTATTCCTATCTTGCCATTGCCCGGCTTGAACTTGCCGCCCTCTATAGCAACAACGCGGTCAATTGGAGTATCCTGAGGATACTTGATGATAGAGGCTATTGAACCGCGTTTGCGCATATCGCCGTATATTTCAAGGTAGTCCTTGAGTTCTACGACCTCGGTAATCAATGACTTCACATCGAGCTTGCCTGTGGATATAGAATGGAGAATTGTCTCAAAATTCCTTTTTTCGGTCCAACGTACATAAGGCAGAGGATAATCGTGCCCTTTGTTTTCATACTCCTCGTCGTAACGGCCTGCACCATAGGAGCAAGAAACCTGGAACGAGAGCTCTTTCTTGTAGAAATCGTCACGGCGCAGGTTGAGCCCTACCACACCTACAAGAATTATGCGCCCACGCTTACGGCTCATCTCGCAGGCCTGGTGCATAACCTCATCCGTTTTTGCCGATGCGGTAATGATTACACCATCGGCACCTATACCGTTTGTAAGTTCGTTGATGAATTTCACCGGGTCGGTGCCGTTGCCCGGATTAATGGCTATGACACCCATGGATGATGCTATATTGACCTTATCCTGGTCGAAATCGATACCGACCACACGGCATCCGTTGGCTATAAGCAACTGCGAGACAACCAGACCGATAAGGCCGAGACCGGTCACAACCACAGTCTCGCCCAGTTCGGGTTTGAAAAGACGTATTCCTTGAAGGCCGATAGAGCCTATAACGGTAAATGCAGCCTCTTCGTCAGAGACATTGTCCGGGATTCTTGCAACAAGATTCTTGGGCACACACACGTATTCAGCATGGTTTCCATTGGAAGCGACACGGTCGCCAACAACGAATTCAGTTACACCTTTGCCAACGGCAACCACACGACCGACATTGCAGTATCCGAGTGGAAGGGGTTGCCCAAGTTTGTTGAACACGGCTTCAAGAGTAGGCATTATGCCATCTGTCTTCAGTTTATCCAAGACTTGTTTCACTTTATCGGGCTGCTGACGTGCCTTGTCTATGAGGTTGGCTTTACCGAACTCCACCAACATACGTTCTGTACCTAACGATACTAGAGTATGCGTTGTCTTTATCAACACCGCACCCGCCTTGACATTAGGTACAGGAACCTCTTCTAATATTGTCGCTCCGGATTTCAAGTCCTGAATAATCTGTTTCATAATAAAGAATTTTATAAAGAAGTACAATTTTCACAAAGATAAGAAGAACTCTCGAGAAATATCAATCTTGCTTGAATATTTTTCACAGCCGCGGCACACAATAAGAAACAAGAAACAGCAAGAATTACTGAAAACGTGTATATAGCTTCGCTATTTCGTCAGGGACTACAATCTCGGGGCTGTAGGCCACTCGCTTTTTCTCTGGCAGCAAGGGACGAACCTTGGCGTACAGGCCGTCAATATCACCTTTTTCATATAGCACTGCCTCATGTGGGCGCACACATACATTGCTTGCCACAACAGGAGTCCCGAACTCCAGTGCCTCTTTCACCGAAATGCCCTCCATGTCACTCATTGTGGGACGCAGGAACAGGTCGGTACGGGCCCATACCTCGAAGCCATTCACAGGTGATGCTATGACAAACAAGAAGTTGTCTTTCAGGTTATACTTATCTATCAGCGACAGGCACTGCCCATAATAGGCATCGTCACATTCTGCCATACAGAAGACCAGTCCTACATCCATTCTATCCTTGTTGACCAGACGATTCATCAGCTCAATAATCTGGTCGAGACCATAGACATCGCCGAATACATTGTTCATCAGCCTGTGCGCATTGGCCGATATTGTATAACTGTGCCTGTTACAGAATTCATCTATTTCCGGTGTCAGCCCTCGACATTCATCGCGTGATGGTGAAATATACGTTGGCAATATGACTATTTTCTCATTGGCAACATCATATTTCTGCTGCAATGTTTCCGTATAGGAACTGTCGTTATAAATAACATATTTGGCACGTTTGAAAAGCCTGTTTACAACCCATCGTCTCCAACCACTGAGCAGAACTATACGACGGTTGTGCAATGTCATTATCAGTGGATGACGCCAACCGAACAGATAGAGCAACAACAGCATATATATATTCGTAAATTGGGAGTGTATAAGACGTTTTTCGGCAAAAAGCAACCGTACAAACTCCCAAATACGGTGACGTACATCCACAACATATTCCTCATTACTTTTCGACTTTGCAAAGTTGCGCAGAACGACAGCTGTACCTTGCGATTGCAGTTTATCGGACAGTCTCTTGCAATAGATTGAGATTCCACCGAGAGGCGGTGGACAGAACCCCCAGATTTCACACTTCATACCTATTTCTTGAAATATGTTTTTTTAATGACCAATGCCTCAAAATCGTCATAGCTGACAGAATCTTTTCTGGCAGCATCGGACAACAGGTGCAAAAGCATCTTGACTGCCTTCGTCAAGGACTTTGTACCCTTGTAGAAGTTCCTTATACAGAGAGGAACATTAACCGATGCCCAAAACATGTAGAAAAGAGTGTTCCTGTGCAGTCTTATGTCAATAAAACGGTTCAGATAGTGCAGGTAAACCTTCCCTAGCGCAAACATCCTTGAGCCCGAACCGCCAACCTTGTGATAGATGACGGAATCGAGCACGCATGCCATTGGAATATGTTTGCGGTTCATCGACATTGAAAACTCAAAGTCCTCTTCTCCAAAGAAAAACCGCTCTGTCAGAAGCCTGCTCCCCTCTTGCAAGAAGTCGGGAGAGACATAGAGCGCGCATCCTGTAACAAACGTAATGGGTTTATAAAGCTGTTCTTTTATGTCGTTACGGGTCTTGTTGGCATAATAGTATTTTCGGAAACCGAAACTTAATTTTCCACCGGCATTCCAAATCCTTGTTCTGTCACTGCTGAAAAAAATCAATGGTGTCAGTACCTGGTATTCCGGATTGGCCGATTGAAATTCCTCTAGTCTTTCAAGGAAATCGGGTTCTACCTCAGTATCGTTGTTCAAGAGGAGAATGCGTTCTGGCGATGACTGCATTGCCAGACGAACTGCAATGTTGTTGCCCTTGGCAAAACCATAATTCTTCGTCAGCGAATAGAGAAGAATCTCTCTGTCGGCGGCCGTTACACCGTCTTCGCTGCCCTCATTCACGAATTTATGCTGCAAGTTGTTATAAGCGCACCATTCGCCTATTTTTTCAATGGAGCCGTCACTCGATGCGTTGTCGGCCACAACCACAAAAAAACGGCCACGCGCCTTCATCAATGTCTCCAGGCACTCTTTCAGAACCCCAAGGCCGTTCCAGTTCAATACTATTATAGCTGTTCTCATTCTTTCAGGTTTTCAATTGACGGTTCATTTGGAACATTACATTGAATCTCTTGTTTCCTTGCCGGGAACAACCTTGACAAAATGAATATCCATGCCGGCACTTCAAGGAATTGAAGATGGTAAAAATATATCTCGAACCATCCCATAAGCAACATTCCGGCATAGAAGAAGTATACCAAATTAACATAGAAGTTACGGCTAATCATTGCATAGAGTTTTACGCAATAATGTATGGCAGACACAACAAATACAACTATAAAGAATTGTATGGCAGTTGAGTTCACATATATGGTTCCAAAGAAAGCACGCACATTGGAGCCGTTGACACCATTGAAAATAAAGTGCGGATTAATCGGGTTTACATATTCATTACCGACAATCGCATTGTATATGTTCAGAACATTTGTCAGCAAAGAATCGAAATTCGGTGTCTCCAGTATACCCATCTGAAGGTCCTGACTCCAACCCATCAGTCCGCTTATCACATAATGAACGAAGTTCTTGGTTATTATCTCAAAGATTATACCGAATGCTGCCGACTCAGCCTGTCCTAATATCAGAGAGAATGAATATGTGACAATAAACACCACGAATGCAAGGACGAAGACCTTCAGCAGAAGAGATAAAGAGAGTTTCATCTTGCCGGTGAACAGACGCATACAAATACCACCCATGGCAGGAATAAGTACCCATGATTTCACACCATACATCAGTGTCACAAAA
>CAZAIM010000039.1:0-19426 GCA_964485215.1 uncultured Bacteroidaceae bacterium
CGCCGGCGAAGTAACAGGCTGTGGTTCGGAAACTCCGCCGGCCGGTCGCGGTTTGACGCCCGACTGCAGTTGCGCCATAAGTTCGGGAGGAATACCCTCCATACCCACTCCTTGCGCTGCCTGTTCCTCATTACGTTTCAGTGCCTCCAGAATCTTTGCTGCAAAAGGATAGGAGGAGTTCTCGAGCAAGGTTCTTATATCGACAGCATTTGCCCTGAACAGTTCCATAAGGAAATCATTGGCAAGCATTTGATAAGCCGGTGTATTGTACCCTTCGGATATTGTTATATCGAGTTCACACTCTTGTACACGCTGCGGGTTGTACCACTTGGCCTCTTCGCTATAATGAGTACCGGCTATGTCGATATAACGTCCCTCGGAATAGAACTGCTGTATGGTCTTCATCAGTTTGGTATCGCGACGGCGGCGGAAAGTTCTGAAACCATCGAGAAGCCCTTTAAGGTTTAGCGAGGAATTCTGTACCTGCTGCGCATAGAGCATTGCCGGGGTTCCCGATTTCGGAGGTTGTCCCTGCATGGCCGAATTCACACCTGATATTTCATTTATAAGCCTCAACTGAAGATTAAGCAGTTCGAAGTCACCGGCAACGGCTGCGCTGCTATTGTACTGGCGCACCACACCATCGATGCTCTGTCCCGGCTTCAGCTTCACAAACAGCACTCCGTTATAACGAACATACTCGTCTATTACCTCTTCACGCGACATACTCTCAAAGGCATCATCGTCAACCACAAGCACTCCCTTGGATGATGTTCCGCGAATGAAGTCTATGAGTGTGGCCGTGCGGTTGATGGCTCTCTGCTGGTCTATGAACTGTTCCACAAAGTTGCCCAGCTTGCCTTGCACTAGCGGATAAAGGTGAAGGACATAGTTATGTTCGCCATGCCAGTAGGGACTGTGTCCTTGCTGAAGAACATCGCCGTATGGTGTCATATAGCGGTAGTACCAGTAGCGTTCGGTTGCAAAGGAGTACTCTATGAGAAGCTGTTCCTCGACAGGCACTCCTTTGGCCGTTCCTTCGCTGTGGCGTTTCTCGTTCTCGGCATCAAGCATACGCTTGCTTTCAGGCGTGTAGGGAAGATAGCCCCAGGTTCCACGTTGCAGGTCGCTCCAAAGGTACGCATCCCTCGCCTCCAATTTCCACCCAAGAATTACACGGCAAAGATTGCTGCGCGAAGGAGAATAGAATGAGAGATTGCGCGACTCGTCGCCCTGCATTGCACGGCTGCCGCCGGCAACAGACAGCAAGGTATTGCCGTAAATATTGCGTATGCGCTCTTTCTCCTGCGGAGTATGCCCGAAATGCGCCAGCACATCCTCGAGAGGAAGATCGAAAAGTTCGCCAATGCAGGTTATGTCCCACATACGCACATCCTCAACGTTTGTATTGAAGAACAGACGCGAGGGATTTACGCCATAGACCCATACATCTCGTTTGCCTTTTGAGGGATTTATGCCATACTCCACCCTTTGGGCAACCATTCCGCCATTAAGCAGCAAACGCATTGAGTCGGCATCAACCTCCTCGAGTTCGTTTATATCGTGAACATATTCAACCGCAACAGACATCATCTCCCCCACCTTACTCTCGCTCTGGTCACGGGCAACACAGACGGGACGCATAAGGTTCTGTCTCAACTGGCCGTCGATGTTGCTCAGTATCGGAGCAATCATATTGTTCTTCAAAGGAACCTTGCCATTCTTCTTTATGAGTTCGCCTTCTGTTATCTGCGAGAGGGTGTCGGGGTCGGTAACATAGTCGCCCCACTGGTCGCCGTAACTGTACATAAGGCTGCGCCGCAGTTTGCGGCGAGCCTCATCGAGAGCGTTCCAGCAGGCAGCACACTCGGAAAGGAATTCAAATGCCGTTCCTTCGCCGGAGCGAGCTGGTGCCGTGGAGACTGCGGCAACCGGTTTCACTCTTTTATCAAGAAACTTATTCATTACTGTACTGTATTTGTTCTCGTTATGTTTCATCAATTAAGTAAATCGTAATCGTCGTTCTCGTTCTCGAGCATAAACTTTTTCCTTAACATTCTGTTGAACTCTATTCTGTCCTGAGTATTCTGCATCTGTTTCTGCCTGTCGCGCTTGAACTGTTCAAGAAGTATCTTCATAAAGTAGTCGTCATATTCGGGTTCGAAATTGCTTCTCTCAAGGGGCGAAAGTTCCCTACGTGTCGGACGCATGTCGAGTTCCATTCTCAGCGGTTCATCGGAATGAAGCAGACGCATTTTCTCGTTCAATATATCCAATGGACCATTGAAATATTTCTTCAGATCGTCGAGACTCTTGACCGATACCTGGCGAGAACGTGGGACATCCTCGGTATTCTCGGCAGGAATCATACGTTCATAGTGCTCTTGCAACCCGATACGGTTCATCACATTCCTTAGTTCAACGTCACCACTGAACGACATGCGCTTGCCTGTCAAACGGTATATTGCATACTCATCGAATGCCGGAAAGTATTCCTTGAACTCTTCGGGGGTGAAACCGTACTTCTGCTTGAAAGCTACAGAAATCCGCCCCTCGCTATCGAAGTCGGGAGAGGCTTTCTTTGCATTCTCAATAGTGGATATAACCTTGTTGGCATCGGCATAATCATCCGAGAGACGTGAATTAATACCTATAAGATTCATAGAGACAGCCTTACTGAAGCCTTCATAGTCCTGGATAACATGCTGAAGAGCACCCGACATGTAAAGGTTGTTCTCAGGATAAAGGAAGATATTCCTGTCGACGACAAGCCTCTTGTTCCTGGTATCGTATCGCACCGGAACTTCGGGAGAGTTTACAATGATTACAGGAAGTGAGGCCAATTCGGGATATGCCTTGTAGAACGAAGGATCGTGAACAATATCCTGCAATGTGGCACCACGCAACTTGGCTGCGGCAGCATTTGACAAGCGTCTCCACTGTGCAACTTCATCGGCACCCCAAGCCTCCAGAGGAACCTCCTTCAGAGCGGCATATTCGCGTGCAAGAGCTTCGTCTGTTACGCGGAGTGCCTTGTACATGTAGTCACGGACTCTAAGCCGGTTGTCGGTCATCTCCTTGCGCCATTCATTGTCGACACCACGTTCCCAGCCTGTCATGCTTTTGATGTCGGCCTGCGAAAGACCTTTCTTCTCGAGTTCGAGAGCCTCGTTCAAGGTTATGTCCTTGGCCTCTCCGGTCTCGTAATAGGCTATATTCTCGGCACCCTTCTTGCCTATGAACCTGTACTTGAACTTGTTTAGAAGATCTTGCATTTGCGCTTCAGTAAGACGCCATCTACGCCTATATTGAGCCTTTTTCTCCTCGGGCAGGAATTCATAGTTAAGAAATGCCTTTCTGTCAATGAGATATTCGGGGGTGTTTATAAGTAGAGAGCCTTTCTGAGCCTTGATACGCTGCCCTTCCTCGAACTTGGCACGGTCGGTATACGATGCCTCGTCGAAATGCGCCGACTTGAAACGCTTGAAAAGTTTGCTCCTGTATTTTTCGGGTGCAACACGCTTCTGCATATATTCTCCATGTTTCTTTATCAGTTCTTCAAGGTCTTTTTCAGTAATTATACGGTTGTTGCCACTGAAGATATTGAGCCGCTGGAGCATATTCCTGAGATAGTCCTTGAAACGAGTGTAAAGGGAACGTTCCTTGACTGTGGGATGCACCTTCTCGGCAAGACTTACAAGATACTCCTCAACAATAGTATAATTGTCAAAATCCTTGTAAGGTCCCTCCATTTGCTTTATACCGCGCAGCACCTCACCATCGGCTCTCTTATACACCTCCTCAAGGAAATCGTTGTAGTGATTACCGAACAGCCTTGAGAGACCGGAATGGCCTACGACCTCATGTACGAATGTTTTTTCAACTTCCGCGAGCGACTTCAGGTTTGGCAGGTTCAGGAAGACTTTGCCATTATTCTGCCATCCCAAGGCATGGAGCTGATTGTTATAATCATTGACAGCATTTACATTGGAAGGGTCGGGACGTGGTATCTCGCGCTCATCAGTGATAAACTCCGCTTCAAGGCCATATTGTTTCCCAAGTTCCTGGGCACGCTGCTTATAAGCCTCTATATCGGCGCGTGTATTCTTGTTTCCAAGGCAATTCCACACATATTCGCTATTCTCGTCGACATTGATTTCAATAGGCTTCACAACTTTATTTTCAGGTTCTTTACCGTAAGCCTTCAAACGGTATTCATTGACTTCGCGCTCTTTTACCTCTTCATTGCTCAATCCGCGTTTGTCACTCGCCTGTCCCTTTTGGGCAAGCTCGGCTGCTCTGGAGGGGTCGGCACCGCTCTTCAATCCTTTTACTTCATTCTTTACAAAGGAAGCATATTCGTCGAGTGCCTTGTTTGCATTCTCGCCACATACATAGAATGGTTGATCCACCAAGTCGAGGAGGCTGCCATCATCGAGATTGTACTTCTTCTCCAATGAACGGCGTTTCTCGGCAAGCAACTCAATGATACCCGTTTCGTCATAATAGGAACGTTTCTTCACTTCGTCAACAATAAATTCCTCCCACTCAAGAAGCTGCTGGCCTGTAGCCTTCTTGTAGAGGATTGTAGACATATCTATGATGCCGATGCTCTTTTCTTTTGCATATATGCCAGCCTGGCGGATGAAGTTCTGCGAGTCGAAACCGCGTGTAAGTTCACGTTCATAGGCTATAATCCTGTTCTTGCGCATATTGCTGTACTCAACAAGCATCTGGCTATAGACATTGCTCGATGATTTATAGGACCTTGTCTCAATCTTCTGTCCTTCAAAATCATAAAGGTGCAGAAGCCAGTTGCCGTTGCGACCCTTTGAAATCTTGTAGTCGAAGGCTATCGGAGGAGTGGAAGTAAGCCTGCTCTCTACTATGAACATCAGCTTTGAACGCGCCGAAGCAGAGACTTTGCTATCACCCATCAGATTGAAGTAGGTCTTGACAATTGTGTTCAGGTTACCGTCATCGTAGACAGAGGGAAAACGGAGTTCCTGTTCTATCCTGCTGGTAAGTTCATCGGGGTCTACATTTGCTTCCCGGAGTTCGGCCTTTTCGGTATCGGTAAAACGGAGTTCTTTTCTTAACTTACCCCAATTGTCGATTTTAAGCATTATGGCATTGCTCATCTTGTGCCCGATTTTCATTGAACCGATTGTTGCTGTACTTTCGGCAAAGTCGTAAAGAAGGTCTATCGGTGCAATTTCCACGCCGTTCATGATTTTCTCAATCTCGGTAGATGCCGTAAAGACTGAAGATTCGGCACATAGAATTCCAGTAGAAGCAACAAACTTCTTTCCGCCGGTGAGACCGGCGGAAGCATAGCGCAAAGGAGTGCCCACGACACCGAGCGCACTGCCGGTAGCAAAGCCTTTACCGAATGAAGAGAATGCCTTTCCTAAATCGATATTGTCGCCATTCAGAATATCGTCGGCAACGCTGTTGGCAATGTCGTAAGTACCAAGAGTAAGACCTTGAGTGAAAGCACTTTGAATAATCTTTGTACTTAGCCTGTTGATAATGGTGCGCTCTGCTATCTTCTTCGCAAACTCTTTTGTGATACCGACACCAAGACGCCCCATCATCACACGCGATGTTATCCTTTCCGCAGCAACAGCCGTGACACTCTTTACAGCCTGGGAGGCACCAAGACCAATACCACCAAAAATCGGAGAGTCAATGAGCAGGCTACTAATACCCGAGGCAAAACTCTCGAGCCGGCTGGGTTCATAATTCTGCAGACCGGCAGCATATAACAGCGAGTGGTTGCCGCCTTCCACACCATCGAGCAAAGCCCTGACACTTTTGCCGAAAAGTGAATTATCGGCAGCCGAACGCATAATGTATTCAAAAGAGTTGTCGGGTGTTGCATCCTCTACAATCTCTTTTGTCATTCTGTCGCGCAGCGATGGCTTGAGGAATTCTTTCACATACTCGTCGCCGGACATGCCAAGATAGGAAGCCAGGGTTGAAACTGATTTCTTCAAGGCCTCATCATCAACATCGTTCATTGCCATATCGATAGACTTCAACGGGCCATACTTTTTCGTAGCATATGAGTTTGCCGATATAGGATCGAGCCCGGAACTCACAGCATCCTTGTAGGCCTGTTTCGACTTTTCATCAAGCTGCACACGGTATTTGCGGAACTTGTCACTAAGACCGCTGTTGTAATACTCGTCTACAGCATTATCGAGCGCATGCTGAGAAGCCGCATAGCCAGCCATTCTCCTGTAGGGAGTGTATTCCGGCCTTATGAACAAATCCTTGTGTGTCTTCATGAACACTTCGCGGCTTCTTTCCTCGGGGGACATGTCAGCGTAAAGCAAACGTTTCTTGCGATACTCATCATCGGTGAGAAGCTTGTTCTCTATCGGCGGTTCAACAGCTATCGGAACTGTGTTGTTCTGCTGCAGAGAATCGGTTGGCATTATAATCCTCTCTCCCATATTAAGTTCGCGCCTTCTCAGATATTCTCTCCTCTCCTTGTCTCTTTTCTCTTTATCGTCCTCGTCTAATCTAAACATAATATAATTGGTTATTTGTTATTCGAATAATAGTTCTTTACAGCTTTTTCAAACTCACCGCTGCGCAGTTTTGGCACAGCCACAGAAGGTTCCTTCTTGATTAAGCCCGGAGGCTTTCCGGCAAGCGACCCCAGTGCCTTGCCGCCGTTGTCTGTCCGTAGCCCTAATTTCCTGGCTGCGACAGCTCCGTTGTAGTCGGCAAGAAGAGCTGCATATTTCTCCTTAGCTTTTTCATATAGTTCCTGATACTTTGAAAGATTATCTGTTGCAACAGGATAACGTGCCCCTTTATATCTTCCGACAAGAGACAACAGATTGGAAGCGAAGTCGACGACTGCGGCCATAGTTTTTCTGCGTCTGGCCTCCTTGACCCGCTCCTGTTCATGTTGCAATGCATTCCTGTAGTTCTGCCGCAACAGTCCGTCATAATCGAAGCCACTCATAACAACATCATCATTTATCGTGTTTTTCCTTACCCCATTCTGCACCGAGCAATGCATTCTGGAACAGATTGAGCCCGTTGGCTGCTGCCGATGTCGCCATTTTCTCATCGGTCGCAAGCGAAGCAAGTTCACTATTTATCAGCGCGTTGCGGTTCTGCCGGTGCATTGCATCTACACTATTCTTCTTATCGCTCTCCATTGATGCAAGCCCTGTCATCACATTTTCCATTGAACGTAATGACTGCCCATTGCGTGCCACAGAATACTCCGGTGTCGCCCCCATGACAACAGCACGCGCACGCTCCTGCTGGTTTTGCCGGCGAAGAGTATTCTCAACCCTTTTTATCGCCGCACGTGAAGCGGTACTGTTCATCAGATTTTCATAGTAGTTCCTTCTGTACCATCCGTCCTCTTCGGCCATGGCCTTGCGCCGGAGTTCCTTGGATTTCGTTGCAGCCTTGCTCGAATCGAGCATACCTTTTACACTTGAATAGAGACCTAATGCTCCATTCAATCCTGTTAAAACCATTGATAGACTCATAATTCTTTTTTGCTGCAAAAGAAATGCCGGAAACAAGGAAGAAGGTTGCTGAATTGACATTAAGTAATGCTGAAATAACCGGTTGCCTCATTATAGAACTAAAATCATAGGGCTTTCATAGCTTATTCTTAGACAAAAGAAGCTTGGGTGTTTTTCTATGTCACCAGATTGCATAATGCTTTTTCTGTCAATACAGCAACCTTGACAGACCGGGAAGATATTACTTTAGCGATAAAGTGAAGATTATGGCAAAAAAGAACAAGAAAGAGAATGTGACACTCAACGATGTACACAATGAGACACTTGCACTCTTTCACAGACTTATACAAAGGCTGGAAAGAGTGACAACAGACTGTGAAGACCCGGGAACCATCAACCAGGCACTGAAGACGACTGCCGATTTCCTGGTAAAGCTGAACAAGGAACGTGACTGCGAAGAGAACAGCCTGAACAACCTGCTACAGCAGACACTGCACGGTATTGAATAGCCACACGGACAGTGACAATCCAAATGGAAGATAGCGACTAAGAGGGGAAGAAAAGGGCAGGACTGAAGAAAATCATATTTCTCCGCTACCGGCGACAATATCGAGCAATTCGCTCGTTATTGCCAGCTGGCGACCCTTGTTATACTCAAGCGTCAGCCCGGCAATCAGGTCATCGGCATTTTCCGTTGCAGTCTGCATGGCAATCATACGCGCAGTGTGCTCTGCAGCAGCCGAATTCAACAGGGCTGTAAACAACCGCAAGGCTATAACCTTTGGCAACAACGACTGCAACAGTTCATTGCGTCCTGGCTCTATAATGAAGTCCTGGAAATGAGAAGATGTATCACGTTCCCCAGAATATACATCGACAGGAAGAAAGACTTCTCTTACCGGCAACTGCCTGGCCGACGAAGAGATGCTTGTATATATAAGTTCTACCCGGTCAATATCGCCATGCTCGAAACGTTTCATCAAGGAATATGCAACATCGGCTACGGGAACATATCTTGGAGTTCCGGCCTGTTGCATCAGCGATTCATCGGGAACAATACCCAGCCTTTCAACAGCATTAAGCATACGCTTGCCGACACAAAGGATTTCAACGCCAATACCTTGGGAAGAATATTCCTTGACAGCCTTCTCCACTTGACGTACGACATTGGAGTTGAAGCTGCCGCACATACCTTTGTCGGATGCTACAGCAACAATAACTGCATTCCTCACTTGACGCTCTTCGGTGAAGGCAACCGTCCTATTGTGCGGTGAGGCAAGAAGATGCGAGAGCATATCACCTAACTCACGGGCATAGGGACGCATTCCATCTATTGCAGCCTGAGCACGATGTAGTTTGGCCGATGACACCATCTTCATTGCCGATGTTATCTTACGCGTACCCTTTACCGACAATATCCTTTGCCGCACCTCCTTCAAATTCATATACTGCTATTTAGAGAAACCGTAATATCCTTTGCGGCCTTTTCTATCTGTTCCTTCACCTTATCATCAAGAATTCCGGCAGCAAGCGTATTCAGAACACTCTCCTTACAACGTGAACGCATATAATCGAGGAAAAGTTTCTCAAACTCCTTAACCTTTCCTACGGGAATATCGCTCAGCAGGTTGTTTGTTCCGCAATAAAGAAGTGCAATCTGTTCGGCTACCGGCATTGGTGAATACTGAGGCTGTACCAGTATTCTGTTTGTACGGCGACCACGTTCAATAACCATCATTGTCACCGGGTCAATATCGCTGCCGAACTTGGTAAATGCTTCAAGTTCGCGATATTGTGCCTGGTCTATTTTCAGTGTTCCGGCCACCTTTTTCATCGATTTTATCTGAGCCTTTCCACCAACTCGCGACACAGAGATTCCTACGTTCACTGCCGGACGGAAGCCTTGGTTAAAGAGGTCGCTCTCAAGATATATCTGTCCATCGGTTATCGATATGACATTAGTAGGAATATATGCCGACACATCACCTGCCTGGGTTTCCACTATAGGCAATGCGGTAAGCGAGCCGCCCCCCTTCACCTTGCCAGCCAGGCTTGGCGGCAGGTCGTTCATTTTCTCGGCAACGTCCTGCTGGTCAATAATTCTCGCCGCACGCTCGAGCAGACGCGAATGGAGATAGAAGATATCACCGGGATAGGCCTCTCGCCCCGATGGACGGCGAAGAATCAGAGATACCTCACGATAGGCTACAGCCTGTTTCGACAGGTCATCATAAACGACAAGTGCGTGACGGCCTGTATCGCGGAAATATTCTCCTATGGCAGCACCTGCCATAGGAGAATAGTATTGCATCGCAGCAGTGTCGGCTGCGGTGGCTGCTACAACAACCGTATACTCCATCGCGCCATGGTTGCGCAACGTATTCACTACTGATGCCACTGTTGACCCCTTTTGGCCTATAGCTACATATATGCAGTATACAGGGTTTCCGGCATCGTAGGCAGCACGTTGATTGATTATTGTATCGATGGCAATAGCACTTTTTCCCGTCTGCCTGTCACCGATAATAAGTTCACGCTGTCCGCGTCCTATCGGAATCATTGAATCTATGGATTTCAGTCCGGTCTGTAACGGTTCGGAAACCGGTTGGCGGAATATCACCCCCGGAGCCTTGCGGTCGAGCGGCATCCTGTACTTGTCACCAGGAATGTCACCTTTGCCGTCAAGCGGTTCTCCAAGAGGGTTTATTACACGTCCAAGCATTGCATCGCACACATCAACCGATGCTATCCGACCTGTACGTTTTACCTTCATTCCCTCTTTTATCTTGTCGGTAGGCCCCAGAAGAATCGCGCCGACATTGTCCTCCTCGAGATTCATTACAATAGCCTTTATGCCATTGTCAAATTCGAGAAGTTCATCGGCTTCGGCATTGTACAGGCCATATATGCGCGCTACGCCGTCGCTCACCTGAAGTACTGTCCCTACCTCTTCGTACTCCATCGTATCCCTTATACCTCTCAGCCGCTCAAGAAGCAGGCTTGAGACTTCACTAGGTTTTATATTCATCAGACAAGTTTCCTGTTTTGTTCTACCAGTTTGTTCCTTATATCACGCATTTGACGTTCAATGCTTGCGTCGAACCGCTCCGAAGCCGCCTCGTAAATGAAACCGCCTATTATGGAGGGGTCTACTACGGTACTCAGTTCCACGTCCATTCCTTTGCCGGCTGCAATCACTGATGCTGCTTTTTCCTTGAAACCGTCGGTCATAGGAGCTGCTATCGTTAATGTAACGGAAATAATATTCTTTGCCTTACGATACAACGATATGTAACAGTGCGCGATAAACAACAGCATATCCTCGCGTTCCTCATCTACTACAAGTGCTGCAAACCGCCTGTATATTGGAGACTCATCGACCGCACTGCACAGTAATTCTATTTTTTCCTCCTTTGTGAGAGAGGGACTACGCAACACCACAGGCAGTTCCTTGACAGTCTGGAGCGTGTGCATCAGTTGCAACATATTGGCATATATCGCATCCTCATCGCCAAGTTCTGCCGCATAGGCATACAGAGCCCTGGCATAACGCATTGATATTACTCCTGTATTCATTCCTTCTTCTCTTGCTGCTGCACCGACAAATCATCGAGAAGCTGTTCGGCGTACTCCTGTTGCCTGGCTCCTGCCGACAATTCGCGACGTACGACCTTTTCTGCTATGACAATGGATAGTTCTGCAACTTGCTTACGGGCATCGCGCAATGCATCCTCCTTTTCCTGTTCGATGAGAAGACGAGTATCGGCAAGCATCTTTTCGCTCTCGCTTGCAGCCTTTGCCTTTGCCTCCTTGATAATTCTATCACGCATAGCAGCTGCTTCGCGAAGGATTTGTGCCTGTTCTTCACGTGCCTTGTCAAGTATCTCCTTACCCTGTCGTTCAACATTGGCAATCTTTTCATTGGCCTCACGGGCACCCTTTATCGCATCGTCAATAAAACGTTTGCGCTCTTCAATCATTGAGATTATGGCGGGGAACCCATACTTGTAAAGGATAACGAACAGTATGCCGAACGCTATGAGCATCCAGAACAACAAGCCTGTCTCGGGTAGAAGGAAAGACATAGCGGTTCCTTATTTAATTACACGAAAAGCACCAGGAAGCATACTACCACGGCAAACATCGCAATACCCTCGATTAGTGCTGCAGCAAGCAACATATTCGAACGCAAGTCGCCGGCAGCCTCTGGCTGACGTGCTATTGACTCAAGAGCTGCGACTGCGATTTTGCTTATGCCCATAGCTGCTCCAACCACCACGATGCTTGCAGCAAAAGCAGCACCCATCTTTGCGATGCTTGCCCAAGCCAATGAATCTAAAAATAATGCAGTAAACATAGTATATAAATTTAGGTTGTTGATATTCAATTCTGTCTGTCTTTATGTTCGGGCTGCGACATACCGATAAAAACCGATGACAGCATAGTGAACACGAAAGCTTGTATAAACGCCACAAGCAGTTCAAGACAGTACATAAAAACGGTAAACACAATTGAAACGACAGTCATTGGACCACCCAAAGCATTATGAACGGCCATAGTGACAAATATTATACATATGAACGCGAGCATCACTGTGTGACCTGCGAGTATGTTTGCAAAGAGACGTATTGTCAGAGCAAAGGGTTTGACAAAGATGCCGAAGATTTCAATCAGAGGCATCAGTGGCACAGGAATCTTCAGCCACACCGGGACATTGGGCCAGAATATCTCTCGGTAATACTCTTTGTTACCAAAGAAGTTCACGGCAATGAAGGTGCAGAGCGAAAGGGCAAGCGTAACGGCAATGTTTCCGGTGAGATTGGCACCACCGGGAAATATCGGCAGAAGCCCCATAATATTGCTAAGGAAGATGAAAAAGAAAACCGTAAGCAGATAGGGTGCGTATTTTAGATAGTTCCGGCCTACATTGGGCTTAATGACATCGTACAGCACCATTTCGACCAGCATCTCGACAAGACCGACAAGCCCCTTTGGAGCCTCGTTCCACACCTTGCGGCGTTTGTACCAGCGTGCAGCATACAGTATAATTGCAGCAAGAATTATTGTATTTACGAATACAGCAAGCACATTCTTTGTAATGGAGAGGTCGAGAAGCGGACGCACCTCGTTGCCTTGGCTGTCCGTCTCAACAATCTTGCCCTCATTATCACCGGTCTGCGATATTCGGAATCCTTTATATTCGCCTTGGTTGTGGAACACTGAAGAAGAGAAGAGTTCCCATCCACAACGCGATGAATAAAGAATTACAGGCAGGGAGATGCTTATATGCTTATTGCCAATATCCGTTATATGCCATTCGTATGAATCCTTGACGTGGTCGAAAATCACCTTGCGGACATCTACATCCTTCTCTGCAACAGCAGGTGCAGCCACAGAACCCGTTACAGGGGCGGCCGATAACAGGAGCAACAGAATGAATGTATGATACAGAGAGGTCATTTTACAGCATTTTTTTCTTGATTGACAATACGCAATAGTTTTCGGGTATCATCAGCAACAAATAATATACAAGGAAGTTTATAATCACGCCCTTGGCCTGAGATTCGGAAAAGAGCGCGATGAAAAAGAGTACGAAGAGTGAAACAGTCATTTTTGCCACCTTGAACAACAACATTCTTCTTGCAAACATCTTGCAGTCGAGCCTTGTGGGCAGGGATATTATCGCGACTGTGTAGAACAGCCAAAAGTATACAGGAACAGCCAAATGAGCCTTTGCCGTATAGTCCGGAAAAAGAAACATCATAGCAATTTTACCTGCCAGCAACAGCAACAGCATTATTAATGACAACTGCAGCAGACTCTTATTCTTGTCTATCATAACAATCTCATTATCATTGTTCCACACAAACAGTTATTCGGTTATTCAATACTTGAACAAAACCGCCTCCTATCTCAAGTTCACCGTTACCCGAAGCGGCAAGCCAAACAATTCTTCCGGCCTGCAATTCAGATATGAGAGGAGCATGGTTATAAAGCACCACGAAAGGAGAGAGCCTGCCAGGCAGAGTAACAGAGTTTACCTCACCATTGAAAAGCCCCTTCTCCGGGGATAATATTTCGAGCAACATCTTTCCAGCCATGCAAATATCACTTTAACTGCTCCAACATCTTGCGTCCTTTCTCCATGGCCTCCTCTATTGTACCTACATTCAGGAATGCCTGCTCGGGGATATCATCGGCCTCGCCGTCAAGTATCATATTGAACCCTCTTATCGTATCCTCAATAGAAACCATCGTTCCCTTTACGCCTGTAAACTGCTCGGCTACCGAAAAAGGCTGGGACAGGAAACGCTGTACGCGCCTTGCACGGTTTACTGTAGTGCGATCCTCTTCGGATAGTTCCTCCATCCCAAGAATCGATATTATATCCTGCAGTTCCTTGTTGCGTTGAAGTATCTGCTTTACACGATTGGCTGTCCGGTAATGCTCTTCACCTACTATATTGGCATCAAGTATACGCGAAGTCGACTCCAACGGATCCACTGCCGGATATATGCCAAGCTCGGCAATCTTGCGGCTAAGAACCGTTGTAGCATCAAGATGAGTGAATGTTGTGGCCGGAGCCGGGTCTGTAAGGTCATCGGCGGGGACATACACAGCCTGTATTGAGGTTATGGAACCGTTCACAGTAGAGGCTATACGCTCCTGCATCGTTCCCATTTCACTGGCAAGGGTTGGCTGATAGCCCACTGAGCCAGGCATACGTCCTAGCAGTGCAGATACCTCGGAGCCGGCCTGAGTAAAACGGAATATATTGTCGATAAAGAAAAGTATATCATTCTTCTTTCCCTCTCCAGCACCGGCATCCCTGAATGATTCGGCCACAGTGAGACCCGACAGAGCTACCGATGCACGGGCACCAGGAGGCTCATTCATCTGGCCATATACAAGCGTCGCCTGTGAGTTTGCCAACTCGCTGTAATCTATTTTTGACAAGTCCCATTCGCCACGCTCCATTCCTTTCCTGAACTCATCGCCATAACGTATCACCCCCGACTCAATCATCTCGCGCAACAAATCGTTCCCTTCACGGGTACGTTCACCAACGCCGGCAAAGACAGAATAGCCATCGTGACCTTTGGCAACATTATTTATAAGTTCCATTATCAGCACCGTCTTGCCCACTCCTGCACCGCCGAAAAGACCAATTTTACCGCCTTTGCAGTATGGTTCAAGCAAATCAATTACCTTTATACCTGTATAAAGCACCTCATGCACGGTCGATAGTTCCTCAAATTTGGGAGCATCACGATGTATCGGATATGCGCCCTTACTGTCAAGAGGAGAAAGCCCATCGATAGGTGCACCTGAAACATTCATCATACGACCTTTTATCTGTTCTCCCACAGGCATTGTTATTGGAGAACCGGCAGCCTTGACTTCCATGCCTCGATAAAGTCCCGATGTGCGGTCAAGGGCAACGGCACGTACTGTGTCGTCACCTATGTGCTGCCTCACTTCAAGCAGAAGTTCGCGTCCATCGGGCATCGCAACAGACAAAGCATCGTATATGGCCGGCAGAAAAACCTTTCCGTCAGCCTCATGCGAATAAAAGCAAACATCGATGACAGAACCTATCACTTGTGATATACGACCATTCATTCCTGACATAGAAAATTCATTTTATTATACTCTCGGGAGTAGGCAGGCTGCAACCAGCCCCTGCTATGCACCCTATCCTATTCAAAGGTAATGGAATTCCGACAAAATTCCTAACACTTAATATTTATATAACATATTTTATCCATTTTTCAAGTCTTGCCGGCGTTAGGTAACTCATAAAAAAGGCAGAGGACATCACTGACCTCTGCCACGAAAACAAACACCATAAATCATTATATCGCACAGCGGTATCTTATTCTTTACCTGCTGTGGATAGAGATACACAAAATTACTGTTGTGTCAATGAATTACACTGCAAAGATAGATATTGCAGAGACATAAGCCGTGTTCAATATTAAAGAGAATATATCCTTTTTTCAAACAGTATCAGAACGTTTCTATTCTATTCACAACCTTGAACAACGCACAGACATCGTTCTTCCGGATTGGGAACGACGGATAATTTGGCGATACACACCAAATGAGTTCGGGGTCGTTGTTGTCGTGGTAACAACGCTTTATCATGCGGTTATCATTTGTCACTATCATATACACAGAGCCGTGGTCAATACCTTCAGAACGGTTTACTCGCTTGACGCCAACAATGTCACCGTCATTTATTTCGGGCTCCATAGATGTTCCCGAAACCGGGAAAAAGAAATCGGCACTCCTGCAAGGCAATGAAATGTACGACGAGGGCATTTCCATACCGCTATCAAGTGCATCCTTGTAACCGGCACTGACCGGAAGGTCCTTGTAGTAAGGTGCTCCATACGTCTCTGTCTGGCAAAGAATCATATCCCCTTCGCCAAGCAACAGCCACAGCGGAGAAACATCGGGGAAGTTATCGAGAAGCGAATACATAAGTTCCATACTTACATTGCCGCCTTCGTTCACCTGACGGTTCAGAGTGCGCTGCGGAATATCCAATATCTTACTAGCCCTGTTCACATTAATGCCTTTGGCTTTGAACAAGGCAACGACCCTCTCTTTTATACCTTTTTGCTTCATAAGTTAATCTATTAAATTCCCATCCCGACACGGTTCCGCAAACAGCCGTTATCAAGACTTGCTCTAAATAGCATTTTTTGACTAATTCAACAACTCGTTTTCGCTTTTTTGACATTATATTTGTAGCCACAACAGGCTATCCATCTTTACAGGATTGCGTTGCCGGCAAAAGCCGATAAAAAAGCAGAAAACAAGACTGCACGACAAACTTAATACAAAATAGATAAATAGCAAAAACAAACAGGTTTTTTATTAAAATCCGTTTGATTTTTCAGCAACAATAGCAAAAACGTTTATTTAAAATCAAAACAGTCGCAAAAGAAAATGAAAAGTAGAATTTGGGAGAATAGCAGAAGGCTATTCGAGTTTGTTTCTGAAAAATTTATGGAATGGCTATGCAACCTTAGAGAACTTGCCGGCCCTAAAAGAGGAACGAGTAACCTTATTGAAGAATATTCCATCAGGAGCAAGTTTCTTAACGAGGAATTCGTGCGCACCTTCCTCAACGAAAGAAAAAGAATAATAGAACTCAACAGATACAGGATAAGGATAAAGGAGGAAAAAGAAGAAGACGGGAACGAACTCGAGATTGGGAAAGTCACTCTGTACAGAAACAGAACCTACATACACGAGGCACAGCTTGTCATCAAACGGAATGATGCTGATAAAATCATATACTGGAAGTTCGGGGAATAACACAAACCATAAAAAAGAAATTACTATGAATGCAAGAACACTCTTTGTTATACAGTTTGCCTGTATCATAACAATGGTATGCACAGCCAATGCCCTATTTGCAGAACTGTTCCAGACAATTCTTTTTGCACTGGCAATCTTCATTTTCATACAATGCAGCATATATATAAGCAGAAACGAAAAATGGCTTTTGAGAGAAGAGGAAAAGCAGGATAGCTGAAAGCCATACAATTCAATTAGAGACAATAATGAGGGTGACCCCAAAGTCATCCTCTTTTATTAGTAAAACTTTTAAATCTTCTACTTTTAAGGATTGAAATAGACTCAATAAATAGAGAATCTTAATAAAAACTTGAGGACAATGATTGCTTTTAAAATAAAAGCAGTACATTTGTATGAAAAAAAACAGATTAGCGTATGCAAAATGAAGATTTAAATAGGTTAAAAGTTGTATTGGTTGAAAAGAAACGAACCAATAAATGGTTAGCCGAACAATTAGGTAAAGACCCAGGAACTGTATCTAAATGGTGTACAAATACGTGCCAACCAGATCTAAAAACGTTTGTAAAAATTGCACAATTGCTAGAAGTGGACATGTCGGAACTTGTTCGTTTTAGCTAAATCGTAAAGTAGAGATTATTTAAATGACAAAAAAGAAATATACTTTTATCGACCTATTTGCAGGGTGTGGAGGTTTGTCTTTAGGTTTTGAGATGGCAGGGTTTGAAAGTATTCTAGCAATAGACAATTGGGAGGATGCATTAAAGACCTATGTTTATAATCGTCCAGGGGCAAGAACGCTATGTGGTGATTTAGCATCATTAAGCCCAGAACAGGTTAAAAAAGATTTTAATATCAAATCTGTAGATTTGATTATTGGTGGACCTCCTTGTCAAGGTTTCTCCATAGCAGGGAAACGAATAATAGAAGACGAACGTAATAAACTTTACAAGGCTTTTGTTGGTTTTGTTAATTATTTCCGTCCCCAGGCCTTTGTGATGGAAAATGTTCCAAATATCCTAAGCATAGGTAATGGCAAAGTGAAAGATTCGATTATTGAGGATTTTAAGAAACTTGGCTATAGGATAAGTGTTAAAGTTGTCACGGCTTCGGATTATGGAGTTCCACAAAATAGGCGAAGGGCTATTTTTATCGGATTAGCATACGGCAGTGACTTTGTATTCCCAGAACCATATAATACAGAAAAGGTTACATCTTTTGATGCAATTAGTGATTTGACGGAAGAATCTCTAGCAGAAGGGTCGCCATATCCAACAGAAGCAAAATGTAATTATCAGTGTTATGCTCGCAAGGATAGTAGAGGTGTCTACAACCATGAAATAACCATGCACAATGAGAAGACCAAGGAAATCATAGCAATGGTTCCTGATGGAGGTAACTATAAAGACCTCCCTGTGGAGTTGCAGCAAATAAGAAAGGTTCACATTGCATGGACTCGTTTATCTAGTAATAAGCCTAGTATAACAATAGACACTGGCCATCGTCACCATTTTCACTATAAATGGAATAGGATACCAACAGTTAGAGAAAGTGCAAGAATACAGTCATTTCCTGATGATTTCATTTTCCTGTGCAGTAAGACAAGCCAATATAGACAAGTGGGTAATGCAGTTCCACCTCTTATGGCAAAAGCTATTGCCCAACAATTATCCAACATATTATGTCAAGAAAAGAAATAACATACTATCAAGTGCCAGATAAGTATTGGCATAGAATACATTTTGTAAGACCTCGTTTCAAAAGCAATATAGAGAATGTATTGCTCTATATGGCTAATGAATGTTGTAGAATACCCAAATGTTCTTGTGAAGAATACAGTAGCAAATATTTCAATGCCATAAAAATGTTCCCAGGAAATATCGACATGGCTGATAAAACATTACATAATTGGCGAACCGAAATACCCGCATTGTTTGGATTCTATAAAGAGGATAAAGATACAGATACAACTGAAACCTCTAAGATGGCAATCTTTCTCCATGAGAATCAGGACTTGACTCAATTTCTTAGATTGTTTCTATTCTCCTTTCAATTTCCGGGAGGACATATGAAACCGCAAGATTTGAGAGATATCATTTATCATGACATCAGATTCAAACCAGCACGAACAATTATTCAAGTGCTTATGTCTGGCAATAGATTACTGGTGGAAATGGGTAGTGAAAAAGAGATGTCAATATCAGCTGAGGAAGCCACTTATTGTATTTTTAATGACATTCGTGTTACAAGTGGCCAAATAACATCAGAACAAATAGCCCAAACTATTCTTTGCAATCGGAAAAACAAGGTAAGATATTATAATCAGAAAGACCACAAGGTATTATCACTCACGGGGAAAGCTCGTTCTAAGGGGGACATGACACGCTATGCCGGAGATATTCTTGATTATATGGAGATTGCCAATTTATTAGAGAAGCATAATGGTTATTATTCTTTGAAAGGCAACGAATTAGCGTCATTAAATATTTTTGCTAACGATGTAACCTGGTTTTGTGGTTATGAATCATTTTACAAGAAGAAAAGTATAGAAACAGTGGAGTTGTCCAGAATCGAGCCATTGTGGTTTGAATATG
>CAZAIM010000040.1:0-19307 GCA_964485215.1 uncultured Bacteroidaceae bacterium
TTTTGAAGGCAAACGTAACACAAAAACTTGTGCAAACGAGCCAAATGCAAATTTATTTGCAATTTCCGTCGAGTGCAGCCAAGACTAGGAATTACAAAGTTACTTTTTAGCCACCCCTTTTTATTTGAAAACCAACAGCAAATACAATTCAATTTTAGAAGCTGTTTGAATTCCTGGAGAATATAACTATATTCGCAAGCGTAAGAACCAAAAGCCAACGACTATGAAAAAACATTTCATTCTGCTGCTTATGCTCCCTATGTTCGCTATGGCACAGCAGGAAAAAGGAACAGACATTGCCAGCATCATTGCTGCAACACCTGAGGAAATCAGCGAGGGGTGGTACCAGATTAGAGCCATCTCAGGTACAACTGCCGATATGTACGATGCCATTAATGCCGGCAACAACTACATTCACACCGCCGGCAACGAGTACCGCAAACTGAACACCGAGTACTACCCATTGGAGTTTTCGGCCATTGACGTGGGTAACCCTGTAACTACCTTTTTATATATAACGCCGGGCAATCCAGGATTCTGCATAAAGGCACTCAACGGACACTATGTAAGGGAAAAACCCATAGCATCAAGAACCCCGAAGTATGAGATTTCCATAACCGGTACCGACGGCAATCTTGTCATAGGCAACTGGTCGGCCATCAAACGGAGCAACAGCGAGATGCCTTATGTAGGCAAGGCAAGCAACGGCACAAGCACAACAAACATAATGAGGGTTCCCGAAGAGATACTTGCCCAATACGATATCTACAGCGTGAACATTCAAGGAGAAGGGTTGGCAAGCGAAATTGGCAGAGACGTACAGGTCACTTGCAGCAACAGCAATAATCTCGGACTCAGTTCTGTGTTCGATTATGGATACTTTTTCTTTGCCAAAGGAACAGAAGTCAAAGCAAGCGATTTCAGCATAAACGAACGCGAAGGCTACAGAACCTTTATAGAAATAGAAGGCTACAGCATAAACATCTCATATGCGGCTACAGGCATAGAGGAAATACCGGAAACCGGCGAGGACAGCAAGGTCATATACGACCTTTTGGGACGTGAGGCCAAGAATCCTGGCAACGGCATCTACATCATAAACGGCAAGAAGAGACTTATAAAGCAAGGGGAAGAACCTTGACAAAATCCATTGGAAACAGGTTATAGGCTTATGAAACAGCGTCTATAAGAAAAATATTCTTTAGAAATTAACAGCTTCTAAACTTTATTGCTGCAAGGTTGTTACTTCATATAGTATTTATTATAAACCCAAAAGAATACAATTATGAAGAAAGCCTATCTTGCTCCCAAAGTGGAGCCAATCAACATTGAAACAACGATAATTGCAGCATCTACCGACGAGGTCACAAGAAGTTCAGACAGCAGCATCTCCGGCACGGCAAACAAGACAAACGCTGCTTCGCGCAGCAGCTGGGGCAACATATGGAGCAACTGACCTCAAATGGTGAGCAGAGAGCAAGCGTCTTATGGAAGGAGAGGGTGACCCAAAAGTCATCCTCTTCTTGTTGGAGGGTGAATAAAAAGCAAAGTTCAAGGCTTGTGCAGGCTTCAAAACCGCAGTTTACTTGGCGTAAGGAGTGTACACAGGTACTCGACCAAGCCTTAATATTGATGACAACGAAGCAGTTTGTCAATTATGATACACCGCCTTGCTCAAATTCATTTCGAAAGTTCAAGCATTCTAATGATTGGTCTCTTCGCATCCTCGCGGAGAGTTTCGTCGAGTTCCACTGTGGGCCACTCATACTTGAGTGTATTATACAGTTTCTCGAGGGTGTTCAGACGCATAAATGCACACTCGTTGCACGCACAACTGCCGGCCATTGGAGGCACCGGAATAAAATTCTTGTCGGGGCAACGCTTCATCATCTCGTGCAATATACCGCTCTCGGTAGCCACTATGAAATCCTTGGCTTCGCTCTTTTCGGCATAGGAAAGTATTGCAGCCGTAGAGCCGATGAAGTCGGCAAGTGCAAGCACGCCGCTCTTGCACTCAGGATGAGCCAGAACCTTTGCCTCGGGATTTGCACTGCGAAGCTCCACAATCTTCTCTATCGAGAACTGCTCATGCACGTGACAGCCGCCGTTCCACAGAAGCATGTTACGGTGGGTCACAGCATTAAGGTACCCGCCAAGGTTCTTGTCGGGAGCAAAGATAATCTTCTCGTCCTTGGGAAAACTTTCGACCACAGCACGGGCATTCGTCGAGGTCACAACAATGTCGGTAAGAGCCTTCACTGCTGCCGAGGTGTTCACATAGGCAACAACCTTGTATCCAGGATGCTCGGCCTTGAACTTTGCAAGTTCCTCGGCCGGACAGCTCTCGGCAAGGGAACATCCGGCATTAAGGTCGGGTATAAGCACCTTCTTGCCGGGAGAGAGAATCTTGTTCGTCTCGGCCATAAAGTGAACGCCACACATGACAATTATATCGGCCGTAGTCTCTTCCGCCTTCTGCGCCAGTGCAAGACTGTCGCCTACAATGTCGGCAACATCCTGCACAGTGCCATCGGTATAATAGTGCGCAAGTATCACGGCGTTCTTCTCCTTGCACAATGCACGTATCTCTGATTTAAGGTTCACATCAGCAGGCACAGCCTCATCGATGTAGCCTTTTTCTATCCATTCCTGCTTAATCATAATAGTTCTGTTTATGAACAATACCTTGCGAAGGTAATAAAAAAAATCTGCATACCGAAAGGTATATGCAACAATAACCTTTTATAACATAAGAAGCCTTCCTAGAATTTCATCGACACATATATTCCGCACCCTCCTTCGCTGTTCACCGTAGGCGATACCACCAGTTCATGCTCCTTAGCGAAAGGCGTTGTCAGCAGAAAGGCACTGCCTGTACCTATTGCAGCCCCGGCAAAGACATCCCAGAAATCGTGCTGTTCGGAGTAGACACGTCCCCATGCCACATAACTGCTGACCACATAGGCCGGTAGACCCCATTGCCAACCATACCGCTCCTGCAGGAATGTAGCCCCGGCAAACGAGAAGCCGGTGTGGTTCGAGGGGAACGAACGGTTGTCACTGCCATCGGGACGTTCCTTGCTTACCGTATATTTCAGAGCATAGCTCACTGCGACTGATGCTGCAAGCGACTCGCCAAGCTGAAGCAAGCCCTTGTAGTCACCCTTTGACAACGCAACGCAAGCACCAGCCGAAGCCGGCACGAACATAGCGATGTCGGTCGACAGGTCTACAGCCTTGCGCCCCTGTGCAACGGTTGGGACTGCCACTGAAATTGCCATAAGCAATAACATGAATCTCTTTATCATAGTCAGGACTAAGAAACTGTTTCCGATGCAAATATAAGACAATACCCCGACTTCACCTACTGAGCCTGCTAAAATAAAAAGAACAAAATATTCCTATTTTAATTTTTATCATTTATCTTCGCATAATTGAAAAAAGACAACAGTATGGATATAGTACAATCAATGGGCAATTGGCTCAGCAGCATAACATTCCTTCAGATAATCGACTTCATTGGAACATTCGCCTTTGCCATAAGCGGAATACGCCTTGCCTCGGCTAAGCGGTTCGACTGGTTCGGAGCCTATGTTGTTGGCGCAGCCACAGCCATTGGTGGCGGAACATTGCGCGATATGATGCTCGATGTGCCTGTATTCTGGATGCACGACGGGATATATCTCACCTGTACCGGCCTGGCACTGCTGTGGGTAATACTGTTCCGCAAGCATCTGGTGCATATGCACAATACCTTCTTCATCTTCGATGCCATAGGCCTTGCCCTTTTCACCATTGTAGGCATACAGAAGACACTCGACTGCGGACTTCCCATTTGGGTAGGTGTTGTCATGGGCACAATGACCGGTGCCGCAGGCGGTGTCATACGTGATGTGCTAATCAATGAAGTGCCGCTCATATTCCGCAAGGAGATATATGCAATGGCATGCGTTGTAGGAGGCGTTGTCTATGGATTGTGCGACTGGTTCGGATGCGCCAATGCAATGACACTGGTTGCCTGCGGAACAGCAGTCTTCCTCACCCGGGTGCTTGCAGTAAAATACCAGATTTGCCTTCCCACGCTCAAGGCCGAGGAGGATGACAAATAACTGCCGTTTCTGAAAATACAAACAATTTCTAATCAACCGATATGAAAAAGACTACACTGTTTATCCTGATTATGACTCTTTGCCTGCCTATGGCAATGAAAGCCGACGGTGAAATCAACCTCACCCCTCTGCCAATGAAAATGACAAAGGGCAGCGGCACACTTCTTATGCCACAAAGTTTCAAGATTGCAACCGGGAGTCTCGACGGCAACCAACGTGCCGAGGCCTTGAAATTTGCCGGGCTGTTCAGCCGTGTCACCGGCTCCACCGTTGAGGTGACGGACGATGCAGCAGAGGCATTAATAAGAATGTCTCTCTACAACGGCAGCGAGACATTGGGCGATGAAGGCTACACGCTCGACATCTCAGCCGACGGCATTGCTATTGCGGCCAACGATGCGAAAGGATTCTACTACGCGTTCCAAAGCATAAAGAAGATGCTTCCGGCCAATGTCATGGCTGAGGTCGAGGATACCAATGTCATGGAATACATGCTGCCGATTGTGAGCATAGTCGATGCACCACGCTTTGAATACCGTGGCTTTATGCTCGATGTAAGCCGCCACTACTTCAGCATCGAACAGATTAAGCGTATGATTGACGTAATGTCATACTACAAGATGAACCGTTTCCATTGGCACCTCACCGACGACCAGGGCTGGCGTTTCGAAGTAAAGAAATACCCTCGTCTCACTACCGTAGGCGCAACACGCAACAATTCCTGGAGCGTTGACCCGGAATACGGCGGCTATTATACCAATGAGCCATACGGTCCATACTTCTACACCCAGGACGAGTGCCGCGAGATTGTTGCATACGCAGCCGAACACCATATCGAGGTGATTCCAGAGATTGAATTCCCAGGACATTCATGTGCCGTGAACACTGCCTACCCCGAATTCAGTTGCAACCCCAACGGTGCACACAGCGTACAGGTAAACGGCGGAATCTTCAGCGATGTCCTCAATGTAGCCAATCCTCATACCGTGCAGTTTGCAAAGGATGTGCTCGACGAAGTAGCCGAGGTTTTCCCATGCGAATACATACATATCGGCGGCGACGAGACACCCACTACTGCATGGCAGAACAATGATGAATGCAAGGCACTTATGCAGGAAAAGGGATTCGGCAATATACGTGAGCTGCAGTCGTATTTCGTACGCCAGTTGGCCGACCACCTCGCACAGAAGGAGGGAGACAAGAAACGCACTGTCATTATGTGGAACGAAAGTCTCACGGCAAGTGGCACAAACATCGGCCTTATCGACGGCACCGAAGGCACGCTTATGTGCTGGGAGAACGGGCAGGTGCAGCCTGGAGCACTGAAGGCTGCGGAACTTGGAATGAAGTCGATTATTACCCCTTGGGGGCCCTACTACATAAACCGCAAGCAAAGCCGTGACCCGGGAGAACCCACCGGAGCCGGTTACGGCGATGACACTGTAGAGGCCACTTACAACTATGTTCCCGTACCAGCAAGTGTCCCGGCCGAGCTGCAGAAGTACTACATTGGAGTACAGGGAACATTCTGGACCGAGCACGTGCAGAGCAACTATCTGCTCGAGTACCTTGCCCTGCCACGTCTCATCGCCATTGCCGAGACTGGCTGGACCCCTGCGGCAAAGAAGAATTTTGCCGACTTCCAGCAACGCATAACAAATGACACCCTGCTGCTCAACTACAACAACTACGAATATGGCCGTCATTATATTCTTGATGGCAATGAGAGCGAGGACTCAAAGGTTATGCCTGTTCCATCGACCGAAGAGAACATGGTGTGGTACCGCATTGTAACCACAGCCACCGATGCACGTGCCGGGCGTTGCATACAGCTGCTGCGTGCCAATTCAAGTGAGATTGGAACAGGCAATGCCAAGGCTGGACGCTTATGGAACAGTGCTGTAATTGAAGACGAAAGCGACGAGGGGTACGACTACCAGTTATGGGCTTTTATGCAAGACCCTGCAAACCCTGAACGTTGGGCTATTGTCTGCAAGGCAAAGCCCGAGGGTTCGGTCAAGGGCACACCTACAGCCGAGAACAACACCGGCCGTTGGGACTATGACGAGAGCAAACGTCACTATGACTTCATACTTGGTGACAGAGCCTATGCGCAGAACGGCAACAACTACAACTACAGCATACGTAGCCAGAAGGTAACGAACACCAGCATGTGCCTTAACTATGCCGGCCCGGGACAGACCTATTCCATTAACCTGTGGAGCGACCCGGCCGACGGCAACGGAGGAATATGGGAGTTCCGCCCTGTTGAAGCAGCCGGTGAAGGCATCAATGCCGACTACCCCGTCGAGGGCACCCTCTACCTCATAACCAACAACACGGAGAGATTCAATGGCTTTTCGCTTTATGACAACGGCAATGCAGCAGTTCGGGCAGCCAACGACACCTATGGAGCTAACCTGTGGGAACTCACCGGCACAGCCATCACCGATGCCGGGCAGACATTCCATCTGCGCAATGCCATAACAGGCCGATATATAAGCAGTGCCACAGCACCAGTAGCACTGGGTGAGAGTGGAATAACACTCACTAACAGATACAACCCCAAGAGCGGCGATTTCAGCATTGAGGCTGGTGGTGAAGCACTCTACCCAATGCCGGAGCGTGCAACCGACAACCCCAACACACTCAACAAGGGCGGCATCTACCCACAAGGAACCGGATGGATATATACAAAGGCTCTGCTGGCAACATACGAATGCTACGACGAGAACGGCGTGCTGCTGCAAAAATTCTATCAGGCAGTACCCTACGGCAGTGAGTTCGTTGCCAAGATACCCGTAATCACAAACTACAAGGCTATCTCGCACACAGTAGCAGCCGAAGAGAACGGATATTGCGTGAAGGCGACCTACGCACGCACAGCCTATAGCATAACATATCGTTGCTTTATGCCCGACGGTAACCTTATCGCCGAGCACACCGTACCCTGCGGAATAGGCGACAGCTACTCGGTACAGTACCCCGTAATAGAATTCTTCAACTGCATTGGCAGCGAAGTCGATGAACGCGTAATAATAGTACCTCGCGAGGACACTGTTATAGATGTATTCTACGACTGCGAAGGCATTATGGGAGCAGCAGCGATAGGCGATGCCGTTACGGAACTTGAAGACGGAGCATCGTACCTTATATACAATGCAAAGGACGAGAAAAGCCGTAGCGGATTCCTTAGTGTGAGCAAGGCCGGCGAGGGTATAAGCACCACCAACGGCTTAAGCGAAGCCAATCCCGGTTTCATTTGGAACCTTAGCGGCGGTGAAGGCAAGTACAGCGTCACGAACAACTACGGTATCTGCATTCCCCAACTGCTCCGCGGTTCACTGGTTACAGGCAGCACCACCGCCGAACCCTTCACCTTCACTCTTAACAATGACGGTACCACATGGAGCGTACAGGGCACGAGCAACAGCTATTACTGGAACGGCAACTCAAACAACACCTTCACAGGATGGGACGACGGTCACCCGTTCATCATATACAGCTACAGGCCACACCCATACTTTGCCGTACAGTACAGATGTATCGATGAGGAAGGCACACTGCTTGCAGGCAACATGCGCTATGTGAAGGCTGGTGACAGCTATCTGCTGCTGGCCCCGATAATAGAAGGCTACACCCTGAAGGAGAGCGATGCAGTGCAGGAAGAACTTGCCTACATCGCCGGCAACATTCTCATAACACTCACCTACACCAGCGGCGAGACCGGTATTACAGAGATAAAAGAACAAGGAGGAAAGAAGAAAGAGATTTATGACATTGCAGGCCGAAAGGTTGAAAAACCAGTTAGAGGCATATATATCATCAACGGCAAAAAGGTGTTTTTAAAGTAACAAGGTACACAACAACAGGCAGCGCGCCAAATTTGGCGCGCTGCTTTTTTTATGTTATCTTCGCAGTGGATAAAAAACACTGTACAATGAAAACAATAACCTACCAGACCGTGGGAACATGCTCACGCTTCATCGAACTCACAGGCGACAACGGCGTTGTTGCAGATGTCAAATTCTACGGAGGCTGCAACGGTAACCTGCAGGGTATAAGCAGCCTTGTAAAGGGAATGAAGTACCAGGATGTAATAGCACGCCTCAACGGCATAAGCTGCAACGGCAAGCCCACATCGTGCCCCGACCAGCTATGCCGGGCCATAGAAATGCTTATGAACGAAGAGTAAATCCCTACCCGACAAAGTACAATGGCAAAAATAAAGAACCTTGAATATAAGCAGAAGAATGAAGCCTTTCTGCAGGCTCTGCGCGATGGCGAAGAGGAACTCTTTGAGATTTCTCAGGGCGTACTTGTAAAGATACTCAAGAGCGGCAATGGCGACCGCAGCCCTCGTGCCGGCAATGTCGTTACCGTACACTACCGAGGCAGCCTCATCAACGGCAAGGTCTTCGACAGCAGTTACGAGCGCGGATACCCCGAGGCATTCCGTCTCGGCGATCTCATTTTAGGCTGGCAGATAGCCCTGACGCAGATGCGGACCGGCGACCACTGGATAGTCTATATCCCTTGGCAGGCCGGCTACGGAACGCGTGCCAGCGGACCGATTCCGGCATATTCCACATTGATATTCGAAATGGAACTTGTAGCTATAATGTAAAGTTCCGCCCTGCTCTACCCCAGCAGGGAAGGAAGTTGCAAAACAATTAAAACGCAGATGCGTTAACCATTACATGAAACCATACTCTGCACATTACAAAGAGCTCATTCATCTTGGGCTGCCTATAATCATCGGGCAGTTGGGCATAATCTTTGTATCCTTTGCCGATACTTTCATGGTTGGACAGCACAGTACCGAAGAGCTTGGTGCAGCAAGTTTCGTAAATGGAATGTTCAACCTTGCAATAATCTTTGCCACAGGCTTTTCCTATGGCCTCACCCCCATTGCGGGCAGGCTCTTCGGCAGTGGCAGAAAAAGGGAAATCGGCAGTGCGCTGAAGAATGCCCTCTTTGCAAACATTGCAATGGCTCTGCTGCTGGCAATCATAATGGGCATACTTTACCTCAACCTTCACAGGCTCGGGCAGCCGGCCGAACTGCTCGACATTATGCGTCCCTACTATCTGGTGCTGCTTATGTCCATTCCCTTCATTATGCTGTTCAACGCCTTCAAGCAGCTCTCCGACGGCATAACCGACACCCGTACACCAATGTGGATTATGCTGGGTGGCAATGTACTAAACATTGCAGGTAACTACGCTCTCATATTCGGCAAGTTAGGAATGCCGGAATTAGGGCTTCTTGGAGCCGGAATTTCAACCCTGCTGTCGCGTATGGCAATGCTTGCAGCAATTATGGCTATCTTTTTCAGGAGCAGCCGTTACCGCATATATGCACAAGGATTCGGCCACGGCAAGGTAAACAGGCGCGAGCTGAAGGAACTGAACAGGATTGGGATGCCTGTTGCATTGCAGATGGGGATGGAGACCGCCTCATTCAGCCTTGCCACCATTATGGTAGGCTGGTTAGGCACAACAGCCCTTGCCGCACACCAGATTATGGTTACAGTGGGGCAACTGGGCTTTATGATATACTATGGAATGGCAGCAGCAGTAGCAGTGAAGACAAGCAACTACAACGGAACTGGCAACACGCCCGACATACGCCGTTCGGCAAATGCCGGGTTCCATCTGATACTTGTCATGGCAGTTGCCGCATCGTTGCTCATATTCCTGCTACGGCACAATATTGGAGAGATATTCACCGACGACAGAAACGTGTCGATACTTGTTGCACACCTTACCGTGCCGTTCATCCTCTACCAGTTCGGCGACGGACTGCAGTGCAACTTCTCCAACGCTCTGCGTGGCATTGCCGATGTGAAGCCTGTCATTCTATATGCTTTCATCGCCTATTTTGTAATCTCGCTTCCGGCAGGCTACCTCTTCGGCTTTGTCTTCGGTTGGGGGTTACCCGGCGTTTGGATGTCCTTCCCCTTCGGTCTCACCAGTGCCGGAGTAATGTTCTATCTGCGATTCAGGTCAAGAGTAAAAGCGTAGGCTTGCCAAGTTCGCATAAATATATTATTTTCGCACAAACAAAAACCGATTGCTATGAACGACTACACGAGAGTGAAATTCACGGTAACGCCTAATGAGGAGACCGCCACCGATGTACTTGCGGCACTGCTTGCCGAAGTTGGTTTCGAGAGTTTTGTACCCGAGGAAGGAGGAATGTCGGCCTATGTTCCGCAGGCAGCATACGATGCCGACAGCATTGCCGAGGTCGTTTCAGGTTTTCCTCTCCAAGGCTTTGCAATAACATACGAAAGCGAGTTCATCGAAGGCGAGGACTGGAATGCCGAGTGGGAGAAGAACTACTTCCAGCCCATTGTTCTTGGCGAAGATTGCGTAATACACAGCACCTTTCACAAGGATGTTCCCAAGGCACGCTACGACATACTCATAGACCCCAAAATGGCATTCGGCACAGGCTACCACCAGACAACCTGTCACATGCTTCGTGCCATTCTCGCAAGCGAAATGGAAGGCAAGAGCGTGCTCGATATGGGTTGCGGCACAGCCCTGCTTGCAATCCTTGCCCGCAAGCACGGCGCAACCGATGTAGTAGCCATTGACATCGACGAATTTGCCTATGAGAATGCCAAGGAAAACACACTGCTCAACGGCACACCCGACATTGACGTGCGCCTTGGCGGAGCCGATGCAATAAAGACAAGCGACAGCTTCGACTTTGTCATTGCCAATATAAACCGCAACATACTCCTTATGGACATTGCCAACTATGTACGTTGCATGCACCCAGGGTCTCAGCTCTTCATCAGCGGCTTCTACACCGATGATATGGAAGTTCTCAAGGAAGAGGCAGCACGCCACGGCCTGCGCTACATTGACTACGCCGAAGACAACCGTTGGGCAATGATGAGATTCGAAAAGGAATAGCACCCACAAATCCTCCCCACAATACATAGGGAACAAAAAGCCCGTTCACACATACCAGGAACAGAAGACCAGTATACTATGAGCACAGAAGACCTCTACACAATATGCGGCTATGTAGCAAGCATAAGCCTCATTTTAGGCTACCTGCCACAGGCAATCGAGACTATACGCACACGCAACACCGACGGCATTGCACTGCCAACCTTTCTAATGATGGCCATTGGCTCCCTTGCATTCATAGTGCAGTCCCTCTCGCACGAAGCAGGCATAATATGGTCTATGCTGATAACAAACTCAGTAACGCTCATATGCAGCGGAATAGTCTTCGCCATAAAAATATACAACGACTATTCCAAGAAAAAATAACCTGTACGCAGCTGCAATCACAAGCACACAGCAGATAACAATAAAGCCTCCTCGCGTGTTCCTATAGAAAAGCGACACCGATGGAGCAGGAGACTATGTACACAATATGCGGCTATGTGGCAAGCACAGCCATGATTCTGGGCTATCTGCCACAGGCTATTGCAACCATGCGCACACGCAACACCGATGGCATTGCACTGCCAGCCTTCATCATGATGGCCATCGGCGCGTTAGCCTTTGTCATTCAAGGCCTACTGCACAGCGAAGGCGTTCTATGGTCAATGGTCATCACCAATGCCGTAACATGCAGTTGCAGCTGCATAATCTTTGCAATAAAGATACACAACGACTACTCCAAAAAGGGAAGAAGAAAATAAAGCATCAAGCACCATTGCAGCAATTGGATACACCCTCCCCTTTAACCCGTCTCGCCTTGTTAACATTATTTAACTATTCGGGGGGGGTAATTTCTCAACTTGTTAGTACATTTGCCGTGATATTGGAATTTTATACAAAAATTATAAATCAATTTTACTTATGAAAAAAACTTTACTTTCAATGGCACTTGTGCTCCTATCGGGAATCGCAATGGCACAAAGCACTGCAAAGTTCACATTTGACCGCAACGAAGGCAACCCAACCGTTGCTGTAGCCCTCGACGATGTAGTTAACACAGAAATTACAGCAACAATCGCAATTGAGCCAAACAACAGCGGATATTTGGCAGCAATTAACAGAGGCACTGAGACCAATTTTGACAGTGAATATCTAAACTCGATTCTGGCAATAAACCGGAACACAACAGAAGCAACAGAAACCGACCCGAACACCTACATACTCACAATAAACAACCTGCCAAAAAATATCACTTTTAATAAGATTAAGGTGAGTGGTTGCGCCATAAATTCAACGGGTCAGTTTCAAGGTCTAAGTACATCTCGTAGCCGCAACTTCAAGATAAGTTACGGAGAAGATGCATCAGGCCTTACCACAACAGCTGCTTCATTGCTATCCATTTGTGCTGATGACCATTGTTTGGGTGTTGCGAAAACACACGAGTTTGACGTAAACGGCAAAACAACTACCGGAACACTTACCATTAAAGTACAGATATATACCGATGGAGGTGCCGGTTGCTTCTATGGCCTAACAGCTATTGAGATTGACGGTATTGAGGTTATACCAACATCTTACACCCTCACACAGATTACAGCAAGCAACTTGATGGAAAAGACAACTGCAACCAAGATTGCAATAAAGAACCTCTCTGCAACAAACAACCGTTGGTTTGTGGGTAACACGAGTACAGCACCTTACAGCGCAGAGGACTTTTCCGATGCCGCTATTTTCATTTGGGAGCCTGTAACAGAGGGACAGGCAGGTTCATACCGTTTGAAGAAACTTGACAACACATATATGCAGACAACTTCACCAAAAGACTTTGGCACAGTTGATGCAGCCGCAACATTTACAGCGACGAACCCAATATCATCAGGTTCCAATTCAACATATTTCAATGGCGATGGCGACTCACAGGCATACATCAACACAAACGATGATGCAAACCTCGTACGTTTTGTAATTGGCAACACTTGGATTAATGTACAGAACGGTACAACCGGTACTCCTACCTACAACGATGGCAAGGGCGGTTGGACAATCCATTATGTTTATGAAATTGCCGAAGTTCAAGAGTTTACGGTAAACATCACCGATGCTCAGTTTGCAACATTCTTTGCACCGGTCAATGTTGTACTGCCCGACAATGCCACAGCATACATCATTACCGGTAAAAAAGACGAAAATTGGCTGAACCTCGTTGAAGTCACAGGCATTCTCCCTGCCAACACTGGCATTCTGCTACACTCTGAGACTGAGGTTGAGTGCAAACTTACTGTAACAGACGACGATGCAACAGCTGCTGTAACAGACAACAAGCTCAGTGGCACCTATTACGATACATTTATAGCAAAAGACCAGAGCAACTCATACTACATCCTTTCAAAGGACAGCGAGGGTAACGTTGGTATGTACAACCCGGTACTCGGCGAGAACACTAACAGATTCAAAAACTTTGCGAACAAGGCTTACATGACACTCCCGGCATCTCAGGCAACTGCTGCTTTCTATGGCTTTGACTGGAACGGCACAACAGGCATCGACGAGATAACGGAGCAAAGAGCAGATAGCAAAGAGATATATGACCTCACAGGCCGCAAAGTTAACGCAATCACAACCCCGGGAATCTATATTGTTAACGGCAAAAAGGTTTTGGTTAAGTAAAAATAACCTTGAGTAACACTGTCCCTTAAAAGGCACAAAAGCCTCCTCTATAGAGGGCAGTGCGAAACCACAGCACTGCTTGCGACGACGAAAGCTTTAGTTTTCCAAAGGAGTGTTCGCAGGAACCCAGCCCAAAGGGCGGAGGAGTATAAACATAATAACGAAGAAAACAAAAATATATATGAAGAAGACTTATGTATCACCTCTTATGTTAGAGGTAAATGTAGAAGCCGAGCAGATGCTCGCAGCTTCAGTACCGGTAAAAGACGGAGAAGTAGATACCTCAATCCCCGGTAACCAGCTTGGTGGCGGCCACCGCGGCGAGTGGGGCAATCTTTGGAATTAAGCACAAACTGTGACAGGTCGCAAGTTGCGCATAGCTGTTACACAGAAACATTTTTTCATTTGAATTAATATTAATGGGCAGGACGGATTTTGTGAAAAATCTGTCCTGCATTTTCCATTCGGAGCCATTGGTTCCAATAGAGACATTCCCCCATAAAGCGGCATCCCCTTTCAAAAAAACAGACAAAAAAAAGAGTATATATTTGAAATATATTATTACTTTTACAAAACATAAGAAAAACTTATTTTAGAAACCCGAACAGCTTCTAAATATTCTAACTATTTATATATGAAAAAATTCTACCTAACCATTCTGACACTGCTTATAGTGGCAACACAGCCAATCCTTGCAGTGTCCGGCATTAGCCTAAAGTTCAACAGGACAGGCACGACTGCCGAAACAGTAACAGTCTCTGTTGTTGACGAGAACGGCGCGGCAATCAGCGGCGCAACAGCAACAATGACATCGACCCACAGTTTCAAGAACACAGGCAACGCTGTCACAAGCGCAATTCTCTGCCCCGACGTAAACGGCAACACAGGCCCTACCATTGAACTGGGATTCACCATCAACGGCGTTCCTTCAGACTTCGCTTTTGACAAGGTGGGTCTCGATATCCACGCACTCAACGGCGGAAGCAACTATCAGGAACCATCCGACGGAGTTACCCGCCAATGGAATGTAAATGCAAACGTTAACGACGTTGCATTCGGTTCGCTTAACAACATTGACATCGCAGCCGGCGTTGGAACAAGCGGAAATGTCCACAAAGTATGGGAAATTACAGGTGCTGCAGTAAACGCAGATGGCACTGTAACCGTGAAACTCACCATCACCAAGGGTGCAACTAATGCCGGTTGTTTCTTTGGCCTTAGCGAGATACAGCTGAGCACCGACGGTGAAACCACAGAGCCGGAGCCCGAACCCGAACCCGAACCGGAACCGGAACCCGATACAACAGGTGCAAAGGTTTATCTTATCTCATGGAAATATACCGGTGCAGACTACATCACCGAGGAGAGCGACCACCGTATGACCATTCAATCACGCGATAATGCAAAGCCACAGTTCTGGATGCTCATCCCGACAGAGAACGAGAACTGCTATTACATAAAGAACACTGCAACAGGCCGCTACTTCGGCAGCTGTAATCTCACCCCCTCATCAAATTCAAAGATTACTACAACCACAACTCCGGTAGAGTACTATGTTGGACAGAGCAGTGCAAAGTCTGGCCTTCACTATTTCAGTTCAACCGACTGCGCCAACTACAACAGCGAGAGTTCAGGCCCACGCGCCTTGAACAAGGACGGAGCATCATCCTATGTAATCACATGGGTAACACGCCAGAACGGCACATACGACGACGGTTCATACTGGAAACTTATTGAAACCGAAGACCTCTACGAGCCACGCCCGTTCGACGGCAGTACCGCTATCGGCAGCATCGGTGCAAGTTACAATGTAGAAGCCTTGAACGGCAAGTACCTCACCATAACAGATGGTAATCTTGCCCTTGCAACAGCCAATGCTTTTGACGAGAATCAGGAATGGTACTTCGTCGGAACAGGCAATACCAATGGATGGCAGATTGCATCGGCAGCAGAACCTGCTGTAGTTGTGGGAACTACCGACGGCAACATAACCATAGGCGAGGGACTCGAGACAAAATGGACTATCCACATGAGCAGCACAAATAGCGGATATTACTATTTCAAGAGCAATGGTACTGCACTTAAGGTGGAGGGCGACAGCCTCTTCAAGTTCAACCGTCTGCGCAGCGCATACACACGCAAGCTGCAGATTTACAACAACCCATGCGGAGCAACCGGCAGCAACTACGTGAAGAAAGCCGAGATACGCGGCGAAGGTGCCGTTGACAACATTCTTTACGAAGCACAGAGCAAACCAAGCACATGGCATGTAGTTTACGCTCTTGACAAGGGCGAGGCTGTTCAGGGCGGCAAGTTCAATATCGACGTTACCCTCTCAAGCAGTGCAGCAAGCACCCTTTCCGTTGTTGCACACTTCGACTGGAACGCCGACGGCATATTCGAGACATCAGTGCCATTGAGCACCAGTGGTACAACAGCAACAGCCGAGGTAACAGTACCCGACTGGGCAAGCGAGAAGCAGACACGTATGCGCTTGCGCGTGAACAGCAACGGTCTCGACCTTGCCGAGGACGAAGTAACAGGCTTTATCTACGACTTCCACATAAAGGTTGTCCCTGCACAGGAAAACCGCACAGTAACAGTTGGCGTGAACTCATGGGAACGCGGAACAGTCGAGCTCTCCGAGGTTGCCGAAAGCTATGCCTACGGCACACCCCTCACAGCCACTGCCACAGCCTACGGTAACGGAACATTCGTTTGCTGGAAGGAAGAGGGCGTTATTGTATCTACAAGTACCCAATATACCTTCACCGTTGACCATAACGTGAAGCTGACAGCATATTTCGCTCCCAACACCGACGAAAGCAGCTACCCCACAGGCATTCAGCAGGCCACAGCAGAAGAGGAAATAACTGTTGCAGTAGCAGAAGGCAACATTGTTGCATCGGAGAACGTCACAGCACTCGACCTCTACACAGTGAATGCAGCCCTTGTTGCAAAGGCAAAGGGCAACACTCTAAGCGCAGCCGCAGTCAAGGAGGGCATCTACATAGTACGCGCCACAACAAAGAGCGGCTACAGGAACGTGAAAATTTTCATCAAGAAGTAAAACAGAAAAAACATATAGAAAATGGACAACAGTAAATTGTTACTTTTCGGTTGCGGACTGCTCGCATCGGCAGCAGTACAGGCACAAGAGGCACAAAAGCCGAACATCATATACATAATGTGTGACGACATGGGATATGCCGACCTCGGTTGCTACGGACAGCAATACATCAGCACTCCCAACCTCGACCGCATGGCTGCCGAAGGCATGCGTTTCACTCAGGCCTATGCAGGAAGCCCTGTAAGCGCGCCTTCACGTGCATGCTTCATGACAGGCCAGCACACCGGCCACACAAAAGTTCGCGGAAACAAGGAGTACCGCATAGGTTCTACATACTACGGCAACAACCAGGACCCTGTACAGACAGGCCAGGAGCCATACGACCCCAACCACATTATCCTTCCCGAGATAATGAAGGACAACGGCTACACAACCGGCATGTTCGGAAAATGGGCAGGAGGCTATGAAGGCTCGGAATCGACACCCGATAAACGCGGTATCGACAGGTACTACGGTTTCATGTGCCAGTTCCAGGCACACCTCTACTACCCCAACTTCCTTAACTCATACGACAGGGAAGCCGGCGACACGGAGGTTAGGCGTGAAATTCTGCAGAACAACATCAACTATGCAATGCATGGCGAGGACTACAAGAACCGACGCGACTACTCAGCCGACCTCATCCACCAGGAAGCAATGGAATGGATTGACAAGCAGACTGCCGACAAGCCATTCTTCGGCATCTTCACCTACACATTGCCACATGCCGAACTCGCACAGCCCAACGACTCTATCCTGCAGGCCTACCAAGGCGCATTCTGCCAAGAGAAGAGCTACAGTGGCGATGCCGGTTCACGCTATAACCCTACCAACATAGCTCACCAGCAGTTCGCAGCTATGGTGACACGCCTTGACGCATACGTTGGCGAGGTACTTGCAAAACTCAAGGAGAAAGGCCTCGACGATAACACAATCGTCATCTTCACAAGCGACAACGGCCCTCACACCGAAGGTGGCGGCGACCCCGACTACTTCAACACCGAGAGACTGCTGCGCGGAACAAAGCGTTCAACAACAGAAGGCGGCATACGCGTTCCATTTATAGTAAGATGGCCGGGCCAGGTTAAGGCAGGCACTGTAAACGACCACCAGTTGGCCTTCTACGACCTTATGCCCACATTCTGCGACCTTGCAGGCATCGACAACTATGTCGAGCGTTACACCAACAAAAACCTTGAAGTAGACTACTTCGACGGCCTTTCATTCGCCCCCACACTCCTTGGCAAGGGCGAACAGGAAGAACACGAGTTCCTCTACTGGGAGTTCCACGAGACAAACATGATGGCTCTTCGCATGGGCAACTGGAAGCTTGTTGTACAGAACGGCAACTGCAGCCTCTATGACCTTGTAACAGACACACACGAGGACAACAACCTCGCATCGCAGTACCCCGATGTAGTTGCCAAAATGAAAGAGATTCTCCTGCGTGAGCACACAGCAAGTTCAATATCACAGTTCAACAGCATAACATTGCCACAGTAAGCAGAGAAAAAATGAAAAATGCGAGGCTTTACCCTCGCATTTTTCATTTTTATTTCCTGAACCGCTTTGTTACCGACATATATCCGCAACGCCTGCAAAGCGATTCAACCGCCTCATGACGCGTAAAGCCATCGTACATAGCCACCGCACGCTCCGAGGAGAGAATATCCTCCAGCGGTTGCTCAAACAGATTCCCGAGCGGTATAGCCCCTTCATGGTCAAGACAGCAAGGCACCACCGTACCGTCCACAAGCACGCCCACCTGGTTACGCAAGGCATAACAGAAAGCCTCTTCCTGAGAATACTCCTCACGCCCACAGTCGGGCCATTCGAATATGCGGTCATACTCCAGATATATATTGCCGGCAAGCCGCCAACCATCATAGCGTTCGGTCCACGGACGAGGAATATAGCCTGAAATAAGTTCGAGCAACCTATCGTTGCAGCTATCATAACCGCCCTGATTCCACAAGCGCAGAACAACTATTATGCCACGCAAAGCCGCCTCTTTAGCGAACTCCATCACATCGCGTATATACTCTTCGGGATTCTCCCTGCCGTTGCCCTCATGCGAATGGAGCGACACCTGCACCTTATGAGGCAACGCCCCAATCACAGCCTGCGCACGCGACAGCAAAGTACCGTTAGTAGTAAGCACCGGGATAAACCCCTTTACCCGTGCCATCTCAATAAACTGCGGAAGATGAGCATGCAGCAACGGCTCACCCATCAGATGAAAATAGAGAAACTTCACCCTGTCGCGTAAACGCTCAGTCAGCAAATCGAACTCCTCGAGCGACAGGCTACGCTTCGGCCTCACCGTCTTAGGACAAAACAAACAGTCAAGGTTACAGATATTTGTTATTTCAAGGTAACAACGCGTAATCATACATACATACATACTTTACCGCAAAAATACCACAATAAAAACGAAAAGACAACAAAACGGTTCAGTAGAAATTCCATGTTGATAAGTCTGTAATTTCAGTATCATTTTACCCTTTATCA
>CAZAIM010000041.1:0-19273 GCA_964485215.1 uncultured Bacteroidaceae bacterium
CTAAGAAGCTGTTTGAATTTTTATAAAAATAATTTCTTATAGAAACCGTATGTTTCGCCATTTTTTATATTCAAAAATGCCTGTTTCCTTCTTTTTCTCGGTTACATAGCCCGCTATGCGCCCTTCGAAAAACAAATAAACATCCTATTTTTGCTCTATAAAAAATTTGGCGATATAAATTCAAACAGCTTCTAAGATTTCTTATATCGAACTCCTTTAAGTAGTTGAAAGAGAAAAACGGATAAATTATACATCTATATTTTATATGAAAGACACTAAACATTTTTTACTGTTGCTGGCATTGCTGCTTCTTGCCGTAATGCCGGCATTTCCGCAGACGCAGCAATCAAAGTTCTACGTTGCAAGTTTTGGCGAGAATCCTCTCATCACAGCCCCTAAAACCCATGAGAAGTTAGACGCCGACCTCAATCCCTATGCCATCATCATCGTCACTTCAAACAATCCCGATGACGACCTCAGTGCCTATAGTTTCGATTTTGAGCACATACCTCACATCGTCGAGGTCAAGGATGGCGAGCTTTGGGTATACGTAGGTCGTAATGCGAAGTGCGTTAACATTAAACGAGAAGGTTACCGCAGCATCAAGCGTTATGACCTTGGCCTTACAATCCGGTCCGGCAGAGCCTATGAAATGCAGTTGAGCGTTGAAGCTCCTACTGTGTTCCGGCAGATGCTGCAGTTTAAAGTGCAGCCTGCATCTGCCAAGGCAACAATTATGCTGAAGAGTCAGAAGCCCGGGGCGCAGATGGAAAACTTCGGCGTTACTGACAAGAGCGGAGCGGTTGCCAAGTCCATGGAACTGGGCACCTACACTTATACAGTGGTGTCCGATAAATATCACAACAGTGAGGGTCTTATAGAACTGAAAAAACGTAACGGCACCCATATCGAAGAAGTTGTTCTTCGCCCGAATTTTTCTAACATAACATTCAAGGCAACACCCGGAACCGATATTTATATAAATGACGAGAAGATGGGCACGGAAACCTGGAACGGAGACCTTAAGGCGGGTGTCTACAGCGTTGAGTGCCGCAAACCAAAGCACAAGAGCGTTATCGAAATGATAAAGATTGAGGAGAACAATGACCGTGTCATAGAGTTGCGTTCGCCTGTGCCTGTTACAGGTTTTCTCTCTGTTTCCTCAAGCCCTTTGGGTGCCAGGATAACTGTCGACGGCAAGCATTGCGGCAAAACCCCTATGATTATTGACAGCTTGCTCATTGGCAGGCACAAAATAGAGGTGTCCATGCCCAACTACAAAAGCGAGACAGCCACGGTTGAGATACGCGAGAACGAGACAACCGACTACAATGTAATGCTCAGCGATATCGCAGTGATGACAATAGAATCCCGTCCGTCGGGTGCCGACCTTTACATAGACGGCAAAAAGGCAGGTGTTACTCCATACCTAAGTGAAATGGCAAGCGGCTACTATGATGTACGTCTTGCCAAAAAAGGGTATCACGAATTCAGCAAGCGTGTGCATCTGAGCAGCTCAAAGCCTCAGGTGAAATTCTCTCTCAAACGTCAGTACCAGAAGAAGTTCAGCGGCTACCTTGAGGCTGCCGGCCAGTTCGGTTCCCTTATGGGTGTGGGTGTAAACGCCGGCTGCTATCTCTCGAATTTCAATATCGAGGCATACGGTACCTATGGCCTTGGAAAAGAGACTGTATATGTCAACTACGCAGATGGAATTCTCCCCGGTGAAGAGAATCTCTCGGCAATAGCCTTTGGCGGCAAGGTAGGCTATGGCTTTGTGCTTGGCACACGTTTCCGCCTTACCCCACAGGTGGGGGCCGGTGCTGTCTCCATGTCAAGCGACAATATTTCATCGAGTGCAATCACTGCCTCTGTAGGCTTGCGTTGTGAGTGTGCTTTGCTTGGCCATTTGGGTGTGAGCATCACCCCTGAATATACATTTGCCGTGAGCAAGAAGGATGTTTTTGAGCAGCTCGAGGCTGTTTCTTCCGGTGTCAAGGGCTGGGGTAGCGGCTTTAATGCCCGTGTAGGTTTGTTTGTTTATTTCTAAAAGGAGTTTGCAGTTATGAAGAAGATTAGACATATATTATATATCGTTTGTGTGTTGTGCGCTTTCTCTTGTGCCGAGGACAAGATACCATCAGGTGGTCAGTTGGCCGACAGACCATATTATCTCACCGTTGAGAAGAGTGCTTTGTCGTTCGGTGCTTCGCAGAACCTGGTTGATTTTGTGGATATAAATTCAAAGAACGTATCGTGGGAGATAACCGGTGCGCCCGATTGGCTCACGCTTTCGGTCACAAGCGGAACAGGCACAGCTGCCGGCACTTCAGCTGTTAAAGTCACGGCAAGCGAGAACAGAAAGGTCGATGAGGCCCGTTCGGCACTTCTCACAGTTCGTTCAACCTCCCCGGGATACCAATTCCAAAAGACTATCGCGGTGTCACAGGCTGCAGCAAGCGCATATATTAAAGTCGACAAGACATCGCTATCCTTTGCTCCGCAGGCAGTGGCGGCTACCGTTGCTGTCGATGCCAATATCGAGTGGGAGGCTGTAACCGAAGCAGCATGGCTCACTTTGTCCAGGAACGGTTCCGCTGCATTGCAGGTTGCAGCAATCGAGAATGTTACCGCTGCATCGCGCACAGCGACCGTAACACTGCGTCGCGTCGGAACAACGGCTGCGCTCTCCACTCTCAGCGTGGTGCAGAGTGAGGGTGGTGTCACCGGCAGCACCGAGGAGATAGCTTTCGGTTTCGATGGCGGTACAAGGAATGTAGAAATCGATGCCGATGTCACCTGGAGTGCCGTTCCTTCGGCATCGTGGCTTGCTGTTACCCCCGAGCGCGGCACAGCCGGCAAGGCAGAACTGAAAATTACCGCGCTTGCCAACAATTCAACAAGCAAACGCAACGGCTTTGTCTATGTGAAGATTGGCACAACGCAGAAACTCTCGATTCCCGTGTCGCAAGAAGCTATAGGCTTTGATGTCAGTGGCAGCCTGCAGGAGTTCACTGCAACCGGTGGCGAGGCGCAGAAACTTACCGTGGTATCCGATAAGGAGTGGAAGGTGCTCTCATGCCCCGGGTGGCTCACAGTTACCCCTGCCGAGGGCAGTAAAGGAACAGCTGATGTAACCGTGAAGGCTGCCGAGAACCGCTCGCTGAACTCACGCAGTGCCACATTGCGCATTGGCATCGAAGGGCTGAGTGTGTATAAGGATGTTACGGTTGTGCAGAGCGGTCTCGATTCGGAGTTCGGCGGCAGCACGCTGGAGTTCCCTTGGGAAACTTCGCAGAAGGAGATAGAGATTGTTGTTCCCGGCAGCTGGAGTGCGATGGTCTCGGGCGACTGGTTCTCCTTGTCGCAGTACAGCGGCAACGGTGGCGAGAAAGTCTATGTAACCGTGCAGACAAATGATAATGAGGATGCCCGCAACGGTACATTGACAATAGTTACCGAGGGGCGTACTCTAAGCCTTTCGGTAGTGCAGCAGGGGCAGTATCTGAAGATAAGTTCCACCGCAGGCGAGGTTGCCGCAATGGGTGGTTCGGTGAACCTGAGCATAACAACCACTGTAGGTGCAAAGGACAGTATAGAGTATGTGGGCACAGCAAGCGGCTGGCTCTCTGTTGCAGCTGATAGCAAAGGCAGCTACACGCTCACTGCAGCCTATAACCCCTCAATTAACAGTCGTGAGGCACAGTTTGTTGTTATGCCCACCATGAGCACCACCAACAACGAGTGTACCCAGGGCGTAAGGTTTGCAGTAACCCAGAAAGGGCGTGCCCTGTCGGCAAGCACAAGTGACATAAATATGTTCAAGGGTGGCGGCACATCGGCAACCTATACAATAACTGCCGACGGCAGCTACTCTATCTCAAAGCCCGGTACCGACAACTGGTATGTGTTGCAGCACGATGCCGAGGCGCGCACCTTCTATGTAGTGGTATCGGAGAATACCACCGATGATGCAAGGAAATCGCAACTGACAATTTCGCTTGGCGAGCTTCCCACTGGCGAGGAGAAAAGCCTTGTTATAGACATTACGCAGTATGCCGGCGGCACTAATGTGGATGTAGGTGTCGATGGCTGGGGAAATGATGAGGACTGGGGACGTCCCAATACCGGCATACTCAACGGTTACGCTTGGGTTGACCTTGACCTGCCCAGTGGTATTAAATGGGCCACCTGCAATGTAGGCGCAAGCAGCCCCGAGGAATATGGCGATTATTACGCCTGGGGTGAGACATCGACAAAGAGCGAGTATGAAGATTTTAACACGAACGCTCCAGATGGTAACATAAGTGGTAAATCCCAGTATGATGTTGCCTGTGCAAAGTGGGGCAGCACTTGGCGTATGCCTAAATATAAAGAATTTGAAGAACTTCTGGACGAAAACAACTGTGCTTGGGAGTGGACAACCCAAAACGGAGTCAACGGCTACAAGGTAACCAGCAAGTCGAACGGTGCAAGCATTTTCCTGCCTGCTGCCGGTTACCGCCTCGGTACGTCGCTCTACACCTCTGGGTCTGGCGGTTACTACTGGAGCTCTAATCGTGCAGATCTTTCCAGTATTGGGTATTATTTGCATTTTGGGAGCAGTAAATATTATTTACATAGTATGTATAATGGACGTGGGTTGACAATTCGTCCAGTAAATGATAGCGAGTAGAAACATATTATAATCTTATACTATAAATATTATGTGTCAGATAAAACAGAATCCTAATAGCCAGGAGTCTATCAACAGGAATGTGGATTACCTTAATGAACAGCAGCGTCACGAAACCTCACACCAGAACAACCGCATGACATGGATACTTGCGGTACAGGGTATCTTCTTTGCTGCATTGACGCAGTTGGATGGAATGGAGGATATGCAGAATATAATTCTTTATATAGTTCTTTGTGCCGGCGTACTGCTGTCGATTTCCGGTATATACTCAATCTCTATAAGTGAAATGTCTATAGGTCGTGTGCTCGATACATGGGATGTGTATAGCAAAAGGCGTAATAAACCCCGCGAAATAAGTCATTGGGTTATTACAGCTCCTAACTCTGTAATGAACAGCAGAGTCAATTTTCTGCAGTTCTATTCCTTTGCGCCAATCGTAATATGTGCGGCTTGGATTGTTCTGCTTATATTTTATCTTAACAAAATAGGATATTCATTATGAAGGTAGTAGTTCTTTTTATAATTGTACTGGGCATTATTCTGATATTCAAAGAGTTGATTTGTTGGTATTATAAATCAAAAGACCGTTTTAATGATGTGAAAAAACTAAAAGCAGAGGTTGCAGATATGCAGGCATCTGCTAAAGGAAATGAATCGCGCTGTTGCTCTTGTGACTGTAGCTGCTGTTGTAGCTGCAGTTGCAAGCAAGGTGTTCCGGAAGACATTTGTTGCAGGCGTTCGGACGTGTGCAGCAGCTGTTTGCCACCGTCTTCTCCAAAAATGTCAATTTATCATATAATGATTGACCGTTTCAACGGCGGGTGGGTCACTCCTCCGGCTCAACCGGCCGATGTCAACGCTTTTGTCGGTGGAACAATAAAAGGCATAACTGCAAAATTGGATTACATTGCTGCACAAGGCTTCAATACAATAATGCTCACTCCTGTATATAACGGCAAAGCCTACCATGGTTATCACATTACCGATTACCGTGCAATTAACCCTTCATTCGGAGACTGGAGCGACTTTGACAATCTTGTAAGTGAGGTTCATAGAAGAGGTATGAAGATAATTTGTGACTTCGTGCCTAACCATTGCCACATAGACAACAAAATTTTCAAGAATAGCCAGCTACCGAAAGGTTCACCCCATCCCTGGTTCCTGTTCGACAAGGCGAAAAAGGATTATGTAACGTTCCTCGGTTGCCCCGATTTGCCAAAATTCGACCTTAATAACGTGGCTGCTTCCGATTTTATGGTTAATGTAGCCAAGGTGCTTGCACAGAAGAATATTGATGGTATACGCATTGACCATGCCATTGGCGTGCCTTTTGGCTTCTTGCGTGAGCTAAGGTGTGAGGTAAAGAGAATCAACCCTGATATTTTTGTCTTTGGTGAGGTACTGTTGCCTCCTGTCAAATATGCTTCACAATTGGAGTTTGCAAGTGAATGTCGTCGTCGGGAGTTTATTGCAGGGACACTTTCACAGGACGTAGCACAAGCCGATTATGCAGGAGTGCTTGACGGTGTCCTCGATTTTGTTTATAGGGAAATACTTATAGATGAACTTAGGAGCGGGAGACGTCTGCTGGGCAATAGCAGGCTAACGCAAAGGCTGAAAGAGCATTTTGCTGTTTATCCGGCAGGCTACAGGCTGATATTGCTTCTTGATAACCACGACCTTAATCGCTTTATGTTCCATTGTGACGGGGACAGGAGCCTGCTTGATGAGGCCTTGCTGTTGACAGAATCTTTAGGCTATGATTATAGCGTGTATTATGGTACAGAGCAATATATGACAAATACAGCAACAATCTTCGGACGCAGCTATGGCGACCTTGATGTGCGCAGGCCAATGAATTGGAAATATTAAAATTATATATAAAAAATGTAACAATGAAAAAGATATTATTTACTCTTTTTATATTCTTGCTGCTTGCATTGGTGGCGTGTACAAATGAAGAGGATTTGTCATTGCCCGAGCCGGGTGGTGATGAGAGTGGCACTGTCACCTGCCGCATGGTTTTTGACGGCACAGTTGCCGGTTACGATGGCGCAACCCGTGCCGGCGACGGGCATGAGTGGAAGGATGGCGACAGGCTCTACATCCGTTTCCTTGGCGGCAGCAGCACCGTTACCGGCTGTGCCGTGTATTCTGCCGTCAGCGAGTGGACACTTAACCTCAGCGGCACACTTGCAACCGGTGACGGGCTGGTGTGCGAGGTCTATTACTTTGAAAATGCAACGTACAAAAGCAACACACAGGTGGAACTTACAGCCTATAGCGCAGTCTATGAGTGCCTCAATGGCTCCTACGGTTACAATGGCGATGAACTGTTTCTCTCTGCACAGCTATCGCCCAAGACCGGCAGGGTGCGTTTTGTGTCGGGCAGTGCGCAGTCGTTTATAGTAAGAGGAATATCCTGTTATACATCATTCGACTTGGGTAGTAAATCATTCGCCTCTTCGTCGTCAATGTCGGAACTTACGACAGTGCAGCAGGGTGAGGAATTTTCAACCGGGTATATATATGGCTTTTATGCCGATGAGAATACACGGGAAATAAAGTTGATGACAGATGCATATTATATGCGCAAGTTTCCTCTGTCTATGCTGCAGGCAGGCATGAGCGGTTATATAACAGTTCCGGCAGCAGATAACTATGAGGGGTGGAAACAAATTCCCACTACCGGCACACTCAACGGTTACGCTTGGGTTGACCTTGGCCTTCCCAGCGGCATCAAGTGGGCAACTTGCAATGTAGGCGCAAGCAGCCCCGAGGAATATGGCGATTACTACGCCTGGGGTGAGACATCGACAAAGAGCGACTACAGTGAAAGCACCAGCAGCACCTATGGCAAAGATATGAGCGACATCGGCGGCAACGCCCAGTACGATGTCGCCCGCAATCAGTGGGGCAGCACTTGGCGCATGCCCACTGAGGCCGAGTTCCAAGAACTCATAGACAACTGCACTTGGAAGTGGACCACCCAAAACAATGTTAACGGTTACAGAGTAAAGAGCAAAAAGAACGGCAACAGCATCTTCCTGCCTGCTGCCGGTTACCGCTACGGTACGTCGCTCAGCAGCACTGGGTCTTACGGTTACTACTGGAGTTCTACGCCTAACGAGAGCAATACGGACTACGCGTACTACCTGTACTTCTACAGTGGAGACCACTACACGCATTGGAGCAACCGTAGCTACGGCCCCAGTGTGCGTCCTGTCTCAGAATAATAAGCGAAGCGCATCCGATTCATTCGCACCGGAGCATTCAAGAGCTCCGGTGCCGCCCGCCCCGTTTTGGGGCGGGCAACCGGAAATTTTATGGAGAGATAAAAACAAAAAACAACCGTAAAACAGTTTTTAACATAATGCCAACATACATTAATGTAATACAATTTGAAGAATCTGCTCCGCCGAATACGGTTCGCCTTATAAAATCGGGAGAGTTCTATCGTGCATATAATCATTCGGCATGGCTGTTCCAAAGTTGCATTGCTCGCTATAAGGTTATGCGCAAGTTTATAAAGTCGTTGAAGTGTGATATATATTATATTGGGTTTCCCGAAAAAAGTTTAATGAGCAATGTCGGCAATCGTAGAACTGCAAAAACAGATTATGGCTACGATGTAGAACTTTTGCCAAATGAATTGCCTTCTGAAGAAGGATACGAGACTTGGAAAGCTACAGTAGAAACGGCTCCATCTTCTCAAGGTGAATACAATTCTTTGCCCTTGGCGGGCGTGGCCGCTGAACGAGAGGTCATAAGACGTCTGCGTGATTTTCCGCTTGAGAGTAAATCGATGATAGAGTGTGCTGTGTTTGTTGCAGAACTGCGCAAATTGTTAAACAATTTCTAAAATGGCAATATATACAAATTTACCTATCTACAAGTCGGCCTATTCGTTGCTTCTTGCCGTGAGTGGAATGATGCCGGGGCTTTCACGGGATTGCCGGTATACATTGGGGCAGGAACTAAGACATAGGATTACGGATATTCTGCTGCTGGTCTACAGGGCTAACCGCATACAATATAAGATTCCTGTCATTGAGAGTATGAGGGACGCACTGCTTGAAGTACAACTGTATATTCGGATAATGTGTGACCTGAAGTATATATCGGAAGGACGATATGTTGAACTGATAGAGTATACTTATGCTATCTCGAAACAAATGTCGGCTTGGGAGAAAAGTGAGATTAGAAAAAATAGCGGCGGTAATACTGCCACGATACAACAGGCCTGAATGCCAAAGGTCAAGGCTTTTGGCAGCGTGCGAGTAAATTCAATGTAAAATGAGGGTGATTTGACCATAAACAGAATAGATTGATATGGTAAATAAAAAGGTGTCTTGTGGCAGATTATGCAAGGAATATGCTTCTTTGCCACTTTTCAGTATAGATGATTGCCCGCAAAGCGTGCCTGCTGCCGGTAACCGCAACGGTACGTCGCTCAACAACACTGGGTCTAACGGAAACTACTGGAGTTCTACGCCTAACGAAAGCAATACGGACAACGCGTACAACCTGAACTTCAACAGTGGAGACCACAACACGAATTGGAACAACCGTAACAACGGCCACAGTGTGCGTCCTGTCTCAGAACTTACAACGGTTGTGTCGGGTGTGGGATACCGTCGCTTTGCAATTTCCCGAAAGCAATTGCTTGTTGACCTGTACAGGGCATATAAAGATGCACGTAAGCATAAACGCGGACGAACCTATCAGTTGAGTTTTGAATATGAACTTGAAGATAATTTGGCAAAACTATGTGATGAACTTATTACTGCTTCATACAAACCATTGCCTCTGACTTGTTTTATTATTCATGAACCCAAAATGCGCGAGGTATTTGCCGCCGATTTTCGGGACCGCATAGTGCATCACCTTTTCTATAACTATGTGCACGTCTTGTTTGAAAACACATTTGTTCATGATAGCTACAGTTGCATTAAAGGTCGGGGCACACATTTCGGTATCAATCGTATTAAGTCTCATATAAGAAGTGTTTCTGCCGGGTATTCAAAACCGTGCTATGTGCTGAAAATGGATATTAAAGGCTATTTCATGAATATCGACAGAAAGCGTCTGTTGAGTATCTGTCGCGAAACGCTGATGAAGATGAAGGGGCATCGTTCACATTTTCCGGGTAAACGATGGAACGACGTTATGGACTTTGATTTTGTAGAATATCTGCTTGAGACTATAATAAATGTAGATCCCGTGGAAAAATGTATAATGAAAGGCAATCCCAGTGAGTGGGAAAAACTTCCGGTCGGGAAGAGCCTGTTTGGGACGGAATCTGAATGTGGGTTGCCGATAGGTAATCTGTCGTCACAATTGTTCAGCAATATCTACTTGAATAGTCTTGATCAGTTTGTAAAACGCAAACTTGCGTGCAAACATTATGGGAGGTATGTCGACGATGCGTATATTGTATCGCATGACCGCGATTATCTTAAATCGCTGATACCGGAACTCAATGCTTTTCTTGAAAACGAATTGGCACTTTCCTTGAATCCCGACAAGGTGACAGTATTGGATGCATATAAGGGAGTGGAATTCCTTGGGGCATATATAAAACCGTTCCGAACATATATCTCAACAAATTCCTTGATAAGAATAAAACGTAATATTGTGGCCTGTGACAGAATGGATACAATGCGTATGCAGGCTGTAGTGAATTCTTGTATGGGGGTTATGTCGCATTATGATAGTTTTTTGTTAAGAAGAGTTATGTGCGGTTGTAACAAGAAACTGAATATGCTTGGAAAGTTTGACCCTTTCTGGCTTAAATACAGACCTTATAAGGATATGGGCTGTGTGTTTAGAGTTTGAGGAGTAGAAAACCTTCACAAGCCGGCCGTCCTTTTAATAAAGGCATAAAACTAAAAACAAACAATTTGTACATTTACATGAAAAACATTAAACATTTATTTCTCTTCTTGCTGTTGCTGCTTTTTGCAGCTGTGCCGTGCATTGCGCAGCAGCCTTGCAAAAGGGCACTGGTGTTCGGCCTGGGAGAGCAGAAGGATATTTCCTGGGGCAAAATAAACGGTGACAAGGATATTGAATATATTGTTCCGCTGTTGCACTCTGCGGGCTATACCGATATTGTGGTGCTGAAGAACTCGCAGGCTACAAAGGCTGCTATGGTGAAGGCTTTCGAGGAACTTGCGGGGCGTTGCCGTGAGGGCGATGTGGTGTATGTGCACTATTCGGGACACGGGCAGCTGATGACCGACCTCAATGGCGACGAGTCGTTCAAGTGGAGCGGAAGGCACGCTCGCTGGGATGAGGCGTGGATACCCTATGATGCTTATATGATGTACGGCTCTGAGGACAGGGGAGAGAAGCATCTCTCCGATGATGAGGTCGCGCTCTATCTGACGGCCGTGCGCAGGGGCATTGGCGATGGCGGCGAGCTGGTTGTTGTGGTAGATGCTTGCCACAGTGGCGATGCTACGTGTGGCGATGTGCCGCCGGTAAGGGGCATTGATGTGAAATTCACCATCCCTGCAAGTGGAGATGCTCCGTTGGAGGAGCCACTGGAGGAACGATGGCTTACGGTGAGTGCATGCAAGCCTTTCCAACTGAATGCCGAAATGAACACGCCTAAGGTTGGAAAGCTTACTTATGCCCTCTACACATTGGGGTTGGGAATTTTGAGTATGGAAAATGGCGAGATGCAGAAGGTTCTTGCCGGTTTCATGGAAGAGAATAGGGGACACTTGCCGCAGAGCCCGGTTGTGAGCGGCAAGAAAAAAATATTGAACCGATAGTGGGTTACTTTGTGATTGTATGTTCTTTAACTTGTGAAAAAGATGATTGTTCTTTGGGGCAGTAACAGAAAAGCGTATAGCGACATTGAGGTGGTCCGGGGGTTACAGAACCGTGACGGGCGTGTCGAGGAGTGGTTCTACAAGGCTGCGAAGAAATACTTCGATGGGTGTTTCAACGAGGTGTTCTTCAACGATGATTGCAAACAGGAGATTTTCCAGAGTGCGTTCATTAAGCTGTGGACGGAAATAGAGAATGGGCGCATAAAGGTAGAGGACGAAAGGATATGCCGGCAGCAACGCACAGGGGAGTATGTGCCAATGACGTGCAGCCTGACGACATTCCTCATGGCCTTTGCCAGGAACGAATATCGCGAACTGGTGCGCAATGTGCGTGAAGAGAGTTTTGAAGAGTTCTTCGATTCGGCGCAGCACGAGAGTGCTTTTGCGTTCGATGCCGCTGATGGCGATGCCGAGGAGATGAAGCGCAGGATTGTAGATGAGTGCATATTGCAGATGTCACCGGCCTGCATTGACATTCTTACGCTGTTCTATTACAAAGGCAAGAGCCTTGACGAGATATTGGAAATGAGAAGCGGAAAGAATAGCAGCAAGGATGGGCTCAAGACAGCAAAGAACAAGTGCATGAACACGCTGAGAGAACGTGTGCTCAAAGAATATAGCTTGTGTAACTTATAAAGTTTTTACTGCAATGAAAGGGAATGTGAAAGGTAACGGATGTAACGATGTCGACAGGATGATTGTCGGCCGTTTGGGTGAACGCCGGCGTAAACTGGACAAGGTGACCGGCTGGGAAAAGGCATCGGAACGTGGTGGCAAGAGAGGATTGTATATGCTGTACACGGCAGTCTCCATCGCAGCTTGCATTGCCTTGCTGGTTGTTGTGAATCCTTTCACCGGCAGTGGCTCGCAGCATAGTGCCATTGCTATGAAAAAGCCCGACTTCTCCAATTTCAGGGCTGCGTTGCCCGAACTGGTACAGGTGGAGAAGCTTATTGATGCCGGAGAGTACTACAGGGCTCTGGATATTGTTGAAGAAAAACTTGAGGACAGCGACGGGAATATAAAGTATGCCGAAAAGGAACCTTTGTTCGATGATGAGGAGTGGTTGTATGAATACAGAGCCGAAAAGCTGTTGAATGCCGAACTGCGATGGACTTATATTTATCTGCTTGTTATGGTGGAATGTGACCACAGTGCCATAAAGGAACTGAAAAAGTATCTGAAGGATGAGGAGTTCTGTTTGCACAGGGAGGAGGCAATGGGTATGCTTGATGCGTTGAGATGAAAGAGCAAAGATGAGAGAGAGTAAACGCCTTTGTCTTCAAATATTCCTATAAGGGTTGATGGTAGAAAGTGGTTCCTGAAATTATTTCCAGAAAAAATAAAAAAAGTAGGGTTACTTTTAAAATGATGCTGCTTTAACTTACAAAGAGAATAAAAACAGATTAATACTAATACTAAATTTTACTACTATGAAAAAGATTTTTGTTTTTTTGATGGCGATTTGCATGATGGTTTCTTATGCCGAGGCACAGACACAGCAGGATGCCCGCAAGGCATATGAGAAGGAAAGGAAGGCTGCCGTGAAGTCTTTGAACAAGAAATCTCTGAAGGCTGCACGTAAAGATGCAAAGAAATATAAGAAAGAAGGCTGGGTGGTTCCTGTAGGTGCGCTACCGCTCGACAAGCAGCTCGAACGTTCGTATATTTTTGCGGAGATGATTAACGATGAAATGTTCCCGAAGTATTTTGCCGGAAGCGGAAATGGTGTCGGTAAGTCTTATACTGCAGCTAAAGTGTCGGCAGACCATTTTGCAAAGCAGGATATAGCTGACCAAGTACAAGCAGAGATCGTTTCACTTATAGAGGCTTCTGTAGCCAATAAACAACTCTCAAATACCGAGGCTGCATCTATCACCCAGGTGGTAATGGCAAGTAAGGAACTTATTGTACAGTCCTTGAGCCGTACTATTCCTGCTGTAGAGGTGTACAGGGATTTAGGGAACGGCAATACTGAGGTTATGATTCGTAGCTACTATGACCGCGAAACTGCAAAACAAACAACCATCGATATTATAAAGGGTGAACTGGAGCAGAAAAGCGACAAATTACACGAGAAACTGGAAAAGTTGACTTTCTGATATGTCTCTTTTGTCGACAAGGAGGACAAAGTCCTCCTTGTCTATATACGGAATAATGTATGATTGCAAATAGCCTATTAGATGATTATGAAACGGTATTTTATCTTATTGATTATGACCTTAACACCATTTGTGTTGCCGGCACAGAATGATGACAGCGAAGATTTGAAAAGTGATTTCGGCTCTTACAAGGCATCTTTGATTGAGAAGTTCTATGGCTCTAAGAAAAAAATGGTAAAGGATTTTGAAGATTTCAGAGATAAGGCTATTGCCGAGTACGTTGAATTTGTCCGTCGGGCCTGGGAGGAGTTCAATAGTGAACCAGCGATTCCGGTTCCGGAGGAGCTTCCTGTGCCGCCAATAGTTATGCCACACGAAGATAGGCTTGAACCGCGGAAGGACCGCCCGTTTATCATTGATGAATTGATGCCACCGCTTCCGGTGGCTCCTCAGCCTCAGCCGGTGGTTGAGATTAAGGAAATACCTATGGTGGAGGAGAAAATGGTTTACTTTACCTTCTTCGGGACAAATGCAAAGGTGAGGTTCGATGTCGGTGATAAGGTGATAGTGAAAGGTGTTGATGAGAATGCTGTTGCCGATGCAATAGAGAGAATGGCGCGCAAAACGCACGACAATATGCTGTTCGACTGTCTGCGCTTAAGGAAGGAACTCAGGCTCAGCGACTGGGCATATTTGCAGATGCTTGTTGCTGTGGCAAAGAATATACATTATGGCGATGATAACAGTGCTGCGCTGCTGGTTGCATACCTGTATATGCAGTCGGGCTACAAGGTGAGGATTGGAGCAAACGAAGGCAGGCTGTATATGCTGTTTGCTTGTGAGGGGCTTATATATAACCGCAATCAGTTTACGGTTGGTGGATGTAACTATTATGGAATAGAAGAACTGCCTGCAAGAATGCATATATGTGAGGCTTCCTGGGAGAACGAGAAGAAACTCTCGTTGGTTGTCAATGCCGGGCAGCGTTTTGCTTTTGAGGGTAGCGAGGAGCGTTGCATCACATCAAAAGATTATCCCGGAGTAAGTGCTAAGGTTATGGTAAACAAGAATCTGATGAGCTTTTACGATACTTATCCTACATCGATGCTGGGTAATGACGAGATGACAAGATGGGCTTTGTATGCTAATACTGGACTTGATGAAAACACGAGAAAAGGGCTGTATCCGGTGTTGCAGAACCATATTGCCGGGCTGTCCGAAGTGGAGGCTGTTGACAGATTGCTGAACTTCGTGCAAACGGGTCTGGTGTATGGCTATGACAATGAGATTTGGGGCGAGGACCGCGTGTTCTTTGCCGAAGAGAGCCTTTTTTATCCCTATTGTGACTGTGAGGACAGAAGCGTACTTTTTTCAAGGCTTGTCAGGGATTTGCTCGGGCTCGATGTGGCTCTTGTGATGGTTCCCGGGCATATGCTTACTGCTGTGAACTTGAAGACGGAGGTCAAAGGGGCGCATACGACTTACAATGGCAAGAAATTCATTTTTTGCGAACCGACGTGTACGGATGGCGCACCTGTGGGGTGGACCGATATTGAAGACGGAGCGAGGCTGAAGATGATTCTTCTTGACAATAATGGCGTGTATGTGCAATAGTACATGTATGGCAGGGTGGAGGTGACTGAAAAACTCTCTTTCGTCAATCTTCTGTTAATAAGGTGGTGTCCCGTTTTACTATTGGGGCACCATCACTATTTTATTATACTGATAGCATATTTTTACAAATATTTATGATTATATGCCTTTGTTGGCAATGTTTTTAAGCAAAAAATGCTTTACTTTGCAGAATATTTGCATATCGATTGAAATATAAACAAAAATATAGATTATGGCACAGGAAGATGTTTTCAAGAAAGTAGTTGCGCATTGCAAGGAGTATGGTTTTGTGTTCCCGTCGAGTGATATTTACGATGGCTTGGGTGCAGTGTACGACTATGGTCAGATGGGTGTTGAACTCAAGAATAATATAAAGACTTACTGGTGGCAGAGTATGGTGCTGCTGAATGACAATATCGTGGGTATAGATTCTGCGATTTTCATGCATCCTACAATATGGAAGGCTTCGGGTCACGTCGATGCGTTCAACGACCCTCTTATCGATAATCGCGATTCGAAGAAGCGTTACCGTGCCGATGTGCTCATTGAGGAGCAGATAGCGAAGTATGAAGAGAAGATGGAGAAGGAGGCTGCTAAGGCTGCAAAGCGTTTCGGCGACTCTTTCAACCGTGAGCTTTTCATGGAGACCAACCCGAAGGTGCTTGCCGAGAAGGCTAAGCGCGATGCTCTGCAGGAGCGTTTTGCAAAGGCTCTCAATGCTATGGACCTTGAGGAGTTGCGTCAGATAATCATCGACGAGGAGATTGTTTGCCCAATCTCTGGTACACGCAACTGGACAGAGGTACGTCAGTTCAACCTTATGTTCTCAACCGAGATGGGTTCTACTGCCGACGGTGCAATGAAGGTTTATCTGCGCCCCGAGACTGCTCAGGGTATCTTCGTGAACTATCTGAACGTGCAGAAGACCGGCCGCATGCGTGTTCCTTTCGGTATTGCGCAGATTGGCAAGGCTTTCCGTAACGAGATTGTTGCACGCCAGTTCATCTTCCGCATGCGCGAGTTCGAGCAGATGGAGATGCAGTTCTTTGTGCGCCCGGGCAGTGAGCTCGAGTGGTTTAACAAGTGGAAGGAGACCCGTCTGGCTTGGCACAAGGCTCTTGGCTTCGGCAATGAGGCTTATCGTTTCCACGACCATGAGAAACTGGCTCACTATGCCAATGCTGCAACAGATATCGAGTTCCGCATGCCGTTCGGCTTCAAGGAGGTCGAGGGTATCCACTCACGCACGAACTTCGACCTTGGACAGCACGAGAAGTTCTCGGGCAAGAACATAAAGTATTTCGACCCTGAGACAAATGAGAGCTACACTCCGTATGTAATTGAGACCTCTATCGGTGTGGATCGTATGTTCCTGAGCATCATGTGTGCATCGTATTGCGAGGAGAAGCTCGAGAATGGCGAGACACGCGTCGTTCTCCGCTTGCCGGCTGCCCTTGCTCCGGTGAAGCTTGCCGTTCTCCCTCTGGTGAAGAAGGATGGTCTGCCCGAGAAGGCGCGCGAGATTATGAATGAACTCAAGTTCAATTTCAACTGTTACTACGAGGAGAAGGATTCTATCGGCAAGCGTTATCGCCGCATGGATGCTATCGGCACCCCTTACTGTGTTACAATTGACCACCAGACACTGGAGGATGGCATGGTTACTTTGCGTGAACGCGATACGATGGAACAACGACGTGTTGCCATAGGCGACTTGCGTAATCTCATCCAGGATAGCGTGAGCATTACTTCATTGTTGAAGAAATTATCGTAATGTGCATTATGAAGGATATTAGAACTCTGTTCCTGTTGCTTGCCGCCGTGTTCTGTCTTGCCTCCTGTGAGGAGAGCGAAGAAGCGGGCGAGTTCGACAACTGGCAGGAACGCAATGCCCAGTATGTAGACTCCGTGGCGTCTGTTGCGCGTGCCAATGCCGACGGCAGCTGGAAGGTGCTGCTTGCCGAAGGGCTTGACCCCCAGAAGGAGTGGCCAAATGACTGTTATGTATACTGCAAGGTTCTCGAGAAGGGTACCGGTACTGCATCTCCTCTGTTCACCGATACGGTGTCGGTGAATTATGTTGGCCGTCTCATACCTACAAAGAACTACAGTGCCGGTTTTGTGTTCGACAGCAGCTACAGCGGCGAACTCGACCCTGAGTTCGATGTGCCGGTGACATTCGTTCTCTCTGGTACGGTAAGCGGTTTCTACACTGCATTGCAGCAAATGACCATTGGCGACCGCTGGATGCTATACATTCCATCGGAACTTGCCTATGGCGTGTCGGGTACAACGGGTGTCCCGGCATATTCGACATTGATATTCGACATTGACCTGGTGTCGTTCAGCGGTTACTAAGAAACTGTTTAAATTTCTTAATAAAAATATATCAAAGCTGAGTAAAGTGATGTTTTGGCTTGTTTTAGTCTGTTTTTTGTACCTTTTCCTCCTTTAAATTTGGAAATAGTCCACTATTCCCTGCATTTAAAGTAGCAAAATCTTCTAAAAAACAATCCTCAAACAATCGCAAAATAAATTTCAAACAGCTTCTAAGAAGCAGAAAATTATGGAAAGAAGAAAAGAAAACCAGTTGCAGATAGAGGTTAAGGATGATGTTGCATCGGGCACCTATTCTAACCTTACGGTTGTTGCTCATTCGGCATCGGAGTTTGTTATGGATTTTATATGTATTATGCCTAACTTGCCGAAGGGTCAGGTGAAGTCCCGAATTATTATGGCTCCGGAGCACACGAAGCGTCTGATGCTTGCTCTCCAAGATAATATAATAAGGTATGAGCAGCAGTTTGGCGAGATTCGTCTGCCCGAGCGCGACGGATATATGCCCGGTGCCTCGTTCAAGTGCGAGGCGTAGGTAGGGACTGAGTATATGTAACCAAAAAAAGACGGACAGCGCGCGCTGTCCGTCTTTTTTTGGTTAATCAACCATCACACCCTTTGCCCTGAACTCGGACAATGAGAACCCGGTGTGGCGTTTGAAGTATCGGTTCAGGTAGCTTTGGTCGGGGAAGTGGAACTCGTTTACCAGTTCCTGGAAACTCTTGTGTGTGTACATCAGGGCTACCTGCAATTCGATGATAGTAAAATGGTCGATAATCTCCTTGGCATTCTGTCCGCTCGAACGCTGGCAAATGGCATTGAGGTGGCGTGTGGAAACCTTCAGTGTGTCGGCGTAGTATTGCACTGAACGGTTGTCGCGGAAGTTCTTGTTCAGCAGGTGCCTGAATTCGTAGAAAAGCTTGTCCTTGCTCTCGCTTATATGTTCCTTGCCGTTGTCGCCCTCCTTGCTTATGTGCTGTATGTAGAGAAGAAGCGCGTTTACTGTAAGAATGATGTTCTGCCGGCAGAACTCGATGTTTTTCTCGCTGCATGCCTCTATCTCAAGAATATCTATCTGCCTGAATATGTTCTTCAGGAACTCCGTTTCGAGCTCGGTGTTGCATCCCTGGTGTGTGCGGCGTTCTATTGCGTGCATCCTCTCGGGGCTCATTGAACTGCGCGCTGCAAGCCAAATGTGTTTCGAAAGTCCAAGCAGGCGTGCCGAGAAATCGCTTGTGATGTCAAGCAGAAGAATGTTGGAGCCTGTGGGGCAAATGATTATCTGTCCTTGTGTGAAACGGTACTTGTGTCCGTCTATGGTGAAGAGTGCTTCGCCTTGCAGACAGTAGAAAATGGAGGTGTGCTGCAACTGGTAGGCGTGCTGAACAAATTGCTGCAACGATGACTGTGTTGTTGCAAACCCTTGCAAGGGCACTTTTTTCAAATATATGTTATTCATGGCTTGTCTGGTTTTGTGTGTTTATTCTTTGCAAAAATAGTCAAAATAAACTTAAATGCAAACCTAAAAGGACTATTATTGCACAAATTGTACAATAATAATAAATTAATTTAACGTGAGTTCTATATAATTTTACTCCTCCACCGCAAGCGGTCCCCCTCCTCTATAAATAATAGAGGAGGAGTGAAAAATGATAGCTTTAATTTTAAAAAAACAGTGCTCCTCATGCGAAGAGGAGCTG
>CAZAIM010000042.1:0-10765 GCA_964485215.1 uncultured Bacteroidaceae bacterium
TAGAGGAGGGGGACCGCTTGCGGTGGAGGAGTAAAATTATATCGAATTCACGTTATATTAAGAAACAGAGACGCGCGCGTCTCTGTTTCTTAATATAAATAGCCGATTTGGTATTACGGTTTAATTTACAAGCACTTTCTTGCCATCGATAATATAAAGCCCCTTACCCGGATTCTTTACCTTGCGGCCTTGCAGGTCGTAAACCGTTTTTACACACTCGCTTTCATCTTTCACTTCATCGATACTGGTTTTATCGTCAAATTCCACGATGTTTATAAAATCTGCCCAACCGCCAGTTGCTGCATAGAAATCTTTCGCACCGGCAGGAACATAAAGTACACATAATTCCTTATTGACACTATCAAAAACATTGCTACCTATTTCAAACAAGTCTTCAGGAAGAATAAACGATTTTATTTCCATTAAGTTTCTACTATAACCAAAAGCATAATTATCAATAACTTTCATACTACGCGGCAACACAATACTATAAAGCATTGAACAACCACCGAAGGCATACCTACGGATTCGTTCCACATTACTTCCCAACAACACCCTTGAAAGTGAAAGACAGTTATAAAACGCCTCCTCGCCAATAGATGTCACACCATTACCGGTTTCCACACTTATAAGATTAGAGCAACCACAAAATGCACCTTTGCCTATATTTTTTACACCATCTGGTATTACAATGCTTTTCAGTCCACAACTTCTAAACGCATAATCACCTAAATATGTTACACTTTCCGGGATTATAATATGTTCAAGTCTATCACAATCATAAAAAGCATCATTTGAAATAGTGGTCACGGTATTAGGAATTGTAATACTTTCCAGTCCCTTACAACCATAAAATACCCGATAGTCAATTCTCTTAATACCATTAGGGAGTACTATACTTTTTAGCCCGACACAATCCTCAAACGCACGTTCTGTAATGTAAACGATACCATCTTCTACTATTATTTCTGTGTTCTCCGGCATTACACCTTTATATTTATACAACACTTTGCCTGCATACACAACACCATCAGGCAAACTATTATACCATGCTGTATTTTCGAATGCATTGTCTCCAATACTTATTACGCTGTTAGGGATTGTGATGCTTGTAAGTTCTGTGCAACCTGAGAATGCATCCCTTTCGATACTTGTAACGCCATCTGGAATAATAATGCTTGAAAGTGATGAACAACTCAAAAAGGCATATTCCGGAACAGTTGTAATATCTGTTGGAAGTATAACACTTTCAAGATTCTGGCATTCATAAAATGCCATTCTCCCGATATCATTTACACTGTTAGGTATTACAATGTTTTTTAGATTATTACAATTCCAAAATGCACACTCTCCAATACTTGTTACGCTATTAGGAATTTCTATGCTTTTTAGATTTTCACAACCGCTGAATGCAGATTCTCCGATACTTGTAACGCTGTAGGTAATGCCATTGTAGGTAACGCTTGCGGGAATTACCACACTGCCGGTGTACTCATTGGCATAATCATAAGAGGTGCTTCCTTGGAATGTAACCTCAACAGTTCTGTTTGCATCATCAGTAATGTTGTAATAAATGCCTCCAGACTCAAAGTCATAGGCCACTACAGTGGTTGTACAAAGAAACAACAACACTGTTAGAAAATGTTTCAGATAATTGTTTTTCATAAAATTATAGGTTTAAAAATAAAAGTTATTCAAAAACTCAAAGTCCCTATAATCTCACACCTTACATAATATATAAAAAGAAAAGACGTGAGACTTGTGCCTTACGTCCATTAACCTGTCGGCATCGCCAAACGCCGTTACGAGATGTACGTTGAAGAAACAATATTCCCACGCCGTGATATATACGTGGGTTACGCATAGAACACGCGTTACCTTTATATATACAACACAGAATGAGCATCAGTTGCTTCGTCCCTCGTAAAAATTTGGCGATTTCACAGGTTAGGACTTAACTTAATGCTACCTTGCATCAATGGATTTCTCCCCATTGACAACGCAAAAATAAGCATTTTCCTGCAACTAATGCTCAAATAATGAGAATTTTGTTTCTTCTATTCAAAAAAGGGCAAGCCAATTTTTTTTTGACCCACCCTTTCAATACCCGACTGTATGTTTAACTGTCACTTGTTATGCTCAGCCTCAATCTCCTCGGGCGACATAGGCTTGTACTTTCCGAGACGACGGGCACCGTCGTTGAGAATGAGCCAATCCTCCTCGCCACGCATACCGCCGAAATTCTTCCAGGCATCGAGTTTGTCGTAGCAGATGAAATCGGTGAACTGCTTCTCGGCGCGCCATTTGTCGATGAGGTCGGGGATGAAGTATATTCCCGGCTCCACGGTAAAGACAAAGCCCGGTTCGAGAGCCTTGGCCAGACGGAGTGACTTCCAGCCGAACAGCGTACTCTTTGTACGGCCTTCCTCGTAACCGACATTCACCTCACCGAAATTCTCCATATCGTGAACATCGAGACCCATCATGTGGCCAAGTCCATGAGGCATGAACATGCATGTAGCTCCCTTTATTGTAGCCTCAACAGGGTCGCCTTTCATAAGACCCAGGTCTATCATACCCTTTGCAATCTCTGTAAGCACGAGCCTGTGCACCTCGCGGTACTCAATGCCGGGACGCAGATTGCTGGTTGCTGTGAGGTGGGCGCGTCGCAGTATATTGCACACCGTACGCTGTTGTTCGGTAAAGTAACTGCCTACAGGCATTGTGGTAGTGAGGTCGCCGGCATAGTGCATGGCATTTTCACAGCCAGAATCGAGTAAGAACATCTGTCCCTCTTTCAATGACGCAGTGCCATAAGCGTGATTATGCAGTGTCTGCCCGTTCACTGTTGCAATAACCGGGAACGATAGCCCGAAATTGTGTTTCTGTGCCTCGGCCTGCACCACAGCGACAATTTCAGCTTCGGTTGTTCCGGGACGGAGAGCACGCATAGCCGCACAGTGCATATCCACAGAGACATTCACAGCTTCCTCAATCTGAGCAATTTCCTCCTCGCTCTTGTAGTTGCGCTGCGCAATCACCGCCCTGACAAACTCTATCGAAGAAGCCTCGGCTTGAGCAGCCGGGTTTATGCCAAGAAGTTCCTGAAGCCACACCTGGTGCTCGCCACGGTAAGGGGGAAGGAAGTGTATCTTCTGTCCTTTGGCCTGAGCATTCCTGACATAAACTGCAAAGTCGGCCATAGGACGCGTTATCTCAATGCCGACACGCTCGCTCTTCTCCTTGATTGTAGGCTGCACTCCTGTCCACACGATGTCGTCTATCGTCAGTTCGTTGCCGAAGATTATCTCCTTGTCATTATCAACGTCTATTACAGCGGCAAGGCCTTCATAGTCCGATGCAAAATAGTACAGGAATGTTGAATCCTGACGGAAGTGATATGCGTTGTCGGCATAGTTCATACCTGTGAAGTTGTTGCCCAGGAAAAGCAACAATCCACTACCCATTCTCTCTTTCAGCACCTTGCGGCGCGCAATATAAGTCTCTTTTGAAAACATATCGGTTAGTCTCTAAGTTTTATTTAACAATTACAGCACGCACTACAAACCAAATGTGCCTGAAGATAGTAGACAACACGCCATAGTGCCTGCACATTATCTTGAACCGCTCCATCAGCGATACACGATGATGCTTCAAAGATAATCCATTCTGCAGATAATTCACAACAGTTGCATCAACTTTAACAAGTCTTGCAGCATTTTTCATCACCCTGATGCACCAGTCTACATCGGACGAGAGACGGTATCTCAGGTCATACATAGGAGCAATGTCGCGCCTTGCATAGAAAGCCTGGTGGCATACAAGCATGCCATTCTTGAAACTGCGCCAGTCAAGATGGTCGGGCACCTTGAAACGGCGCATACGAACAAACTCGCGTGCATCATTCACCTCGGCAGTATCGCCATAGAGCACATCGGGCAACTTCTTCTCATCCGATATTGCATTGACTATAGTCTGCAACGTACCGGAAGAAAAGAAGGCATCGCCGGCATTCAGGAAACATAAATAATCACCTGTTGCAAGGGCGATACCCTTGTTCATTGCATCGTAAAGCCCTTTGTCGGGTTCGCTAACTATGTGCGCGAACTCTATGCCGCTCGCCTTCGCCTTGGCGACAGTATCATCGGACGAGCCACCGTCTATGAGCAGATACTCATAGTTTCCATAGCTCTGGGCAAGCACGCTCCGCAGCGTCGGTTCAATGACCGATGCCGCGTTGAACGTGACTGTTATTATTGAAAATTTAGGCAGTAGTCCCATAATCTTATTTCCTTACTCTGCGGTATATGCCAAAACCAACAAGTCCTACTATCGCCACACCTACGAGTATAGACATATAGAGCGACCATTTATGGCTCTCAATCATCAGTTCGTCGACACATTTGAATTCAATGGTATGTTTTCCGGCAGGCACCGGAAGGGCGCGCAGCACGTAGTTGGCACGTATTGGGGCAACCTCCTTGCCATCGACATAAGCCTTCCAGGTCTTATAGTATATCTCGGAGAAGAGAGCCAGTTTCGGTGCCTCACTATCACTCTCATATATTATGTTGCCCGGGTTACGGTACTCGGTGAGCTTAATGGTTCCATAGGCATTGTTGTTGTACTGTTCGGGGTTCCCTACCTTGTCCAGCCACTCCTTGTCTACATAAGCCGTGCGCTTGTCAATATCGGCAATTGCAGCAATCTCCTCCTTTGCGCCATTGACCCACTCCACGTTGTCAACAAGCCAACAGTTGCCGAATGCTCCCGGCAAGCCATATTCCGGGGTATTCTCCACAACACCCTTTTCGGTTATGATGAACCTTGTATTCAGCATGGATATGACATCCCAGTCCATTTTCACAAGATAAGCCTCTATCAGGTCCTGATAACGGGCAAGCTTTGCAGGACTGTAACCGCCAATGGAACTGTGCTTATAGGATGTAAACGCTTCGTTGAAAGTGTTGCCGGCGATGTTGAACACCCTGTAGTGCGGGTCGTTGCCTGCCATTTTCTTTATCTGCTTGTCAGCATCGGTCATACGTATTGCCGTTGTCTCTTCTTTGGGTTCGAACATGTCGTTATTCAGATACCTCTTGCACACAGGCCACATATCAAGCACAAACAGAAGAGCAAGAGAGGCTACAAGCATCTCCTTGGAAAATGCCCTGACATAGCGGAAGAGCAACAGCAGACCGCCACCAGCAACAATGAAGAAGAACGAACGCCAAGCATCCGACGTCAACATATTGCTACGTTCATTAATTATAGCATCATACAGTTCCGGAACCTGAGCAATTCCTCCATCGTTGGGCGATGTAAACTCCAGTACACTGCTGCCAAACAGAGCAAAGAACAAAGTTGTGATACCGGCAATGCCTAATGAGACATAAAGGGCTACTGCTGCAAGCTTTCTGTCCGACGGACTGACCGATGACACAAGTTCCATATATCTCTTTACCGCCAAAATTGCCAGTGTAGACATTGTAAGTGCCGTTATCACCAGTGCCATCGATGGAGCACGGAACTTGTTGTAAAGCGGCATATACTCAAACAGGAAGTTGTTTATTTCGGGCAGATTGCGGCCCCATGCAAGCACCAGCGTAAAGAGCGTAGCTGCAAGAAGCCACCAACGTTCGGGGCCATTGACTATTATAAGTCCAAGCACAAAGAGGAAACAGACAATTGCACCCACATAGACCGCACCCGATGTGAACGGCTGGTCGCCCCAATAAGTTGGCGCAGAACTTACAAACTGCCTGGCCTGTTCATTAATGCCATCAACCAGTTCTTTGTTTTCATTTATATATCTTAGAGCATCACTCTTTCCGGCACCCGGGTTCTGCTCGAGTATCATCTCGGCATATCCATCCTTCATCACATCAACATAGGCCTCAAAGAGTTCACTCTCCACGCCTACATTGCAGTGCGAATCGGAGCCGTAGAAATTTGGAATAAGCATCGTAAAGCTCTCCATTTTTCCATAGCTCCAGTCAAAAGCATAATCGGTGCTAAGACCCGACGACTTCTTGCCCTCTTCCACGCTCAGTTCCGAACCTCCGCGCATCGATTCCTTTGCATAGTCGTTTGTGGGCAACAGTATACCCACGGCCGGGGCTATGGCCATCAAGGCCACAACTGCCAGCACACCGGTTGCCTTGAAGTAATGCTTCAGCCATTTATCCTTGCATGCGTATATGAAATAGACCACAGCCATAATTATTACGGTGAGCAGCAGATAGTAGCTCACCTGCTGATGGCTCCAGTAGACATTTAGGCCGGCAAACAGCAACGTCACCAGCGAACCAAGCAACAGACGCCGCCTGTAGCATAATATTATACCGCCTATTATCGGTGCCATTGTCGCCATGACAAGTCCTTTGTTCATATGACCGGCACCTATTATTATAAAGTTATACGACCCTAACGTATACACTATTGCACCGGCCATACTGAGCCACGGCTTGCACCCGAAGGAAAGGAACATAATATAGCATCCCACAAGCATAATGAACACAAAGCCAATGTGCCGCTTGGAAGCACCGAACGGGCTCAATGTCGCAACATCACCCACAGGCTTAAACACATTTTTTGCCTGTGGCGAAAAAGTGTAGTTGCAGGGCATACCCGAAAACATTGAGTTCGACCAGTAGCTATACTCGCCGCTCTCCTCGTGATAGTCGCGGGCATCCTTGCCCCAGCCCATAGAGCCTATCGCATCGTCCTGTCTGATATCATTTCCCTGAAGCACCGGAGCGAAATAGACAAGCGTGAGCACAAGGAAAATCAATATGGCACCGAAATGCGGCAGCAATCCTTTCCAGTTTAAATCTTTCATAATCGTTCTTTATTTGTTATTTTCAGTTATCTCCTTGATATGATTATACATTCTCTCTTCATATTTCTCAAGCGAATACTCCTCGCTGATTAACCGGTGCGCTGCAAAAGCCTTCTTGGCGAAAAGATCGAGCGGCAAGGAGTCGGCCAACAACAAAGCCTCTTCAAATGCAGCATATGTTACCTGCTCAACGATGATTCCAGTATCGGCAAAATCAATTCCTGTTGCTCGACTGCATACAGGCAACAGCGCACCATTGCCTATGACGTTCAGTACAGACACAGCACCTCCTTCAGAAATTGTAGGGTTAAGGATTATGCCACACTGGGCTAAGACTTCGGCAAACTCCTTCGATTCAATATTCACAAAACCGTGTGTTACAATATTCCTGCATTTTGCTATGACAGAACCGTAATACTTCATAAAATCCTTTTCCCTGCTGCTGCTTCCACATATATGAAGTGTAAATTCGGGGTGAGCAGCCGCAAAATCTATGGCAATGTCAAGCCCTTTGTGAATGAGCCCGGCACTGCCGAACCATAGTATACTCCTGCGGCATTTGCCGAAATCCTTCTCCTTATCAGGCTCCTTCACTTTAAAATAGAAGGCCGGAAGCCATCTGTACCGTTCTGTTCCGGAATCTTCTATAAGGTACTGGCTATAGACATATTCATTGCCCAGACATATTACAGCATCACTGAAATGCGCTTCGTAATAGTTCCTGGGGTCACCGGGTATATATCTGTTCGAATCAAGGAACCAGCGGCCATGCCTCTCGAAGAACTCTTTGTTCCGGAGTGACGTGTTCCTGTAATTGAAACAGGTTTCGGCACCGACTGAGTAGAATATCCTTAACGGCCTTATCTCAGGAGCCGCGCTGAAAGAGCCCATAAAAGCATTGCCATTGATACCGAAGACTATATCATAGGGCCTGTAGTCGATGCCCGTGTTTGCACGCGACGTGCAGTCAATGTTATAACCCAAGCGGTCAAAGCATTTGGCTACGGCCATACATTCTGTAAGATTGGAATGATGCTTTGGCAGTGCCTTACCCGTAAAAGCTTCGGGCAGGTGACACAAAAGCACCCGCTTGCCATGGCTCGACCCAAACACATTCTTCACAAACTTTTCGCTTGCAAAAAGCCTCTGTATCCACCTTACCAGCCTCTCGCAGATGCGGCGTTTGGCAATTGACCATATTCGTGCTATTTCGGAACAGTTCAGTTTCATGGATACTCCTTGCTATAGTTTACGGTACACATCGCACGTCTGCTTCACCATACGTTCAATAGAAAACTCCTTGCTGCGCAACATTCCCTTCTCACTCAATTCCTTACGCAAGGACGAACTTACCAGCACCTCCTTTAGCGTATCCTGCATCGACTGCGCGTCATTGGGATTGAAGAACAATGCCGCCTCACCGGCAACCTCCGGAAAACAGCTCGCATTGCTAAGACACACCGGACATCCGTTTGCAAATGCCTCCAGAATAGGAATTCCGAACCCTTCGTACTGCGACGGGAATACAAAACAGAGAGCATAACGGTAGAGCGATACCAGTTCGGCATCACTTGCCGATATATGCACAAGCCTGTCGGCAATGCTCCATTTTCTGAATAGTTTAAGTTCTGAGGCTGTGAAGGGAGAACCCGTACATACTACCTTGAGATTCGGGTCGAGGTTGAATATGGGACGTATCGCCGAAAGCCACGGAAGGAAATTCTTGTAACCCTTGCGCTCGCCCACAAACAGCACATACCTGTCGAAAAGCTGCTTTGCAGACTCAGCAACAGCGCGATAGCCGTGGTGCACCACGCTTATCCTCGACGGGTCGGTACCAAGAATTTCAACGATGTCGCGTTTGGTATTCTCGCTCACAGCTATTATGTGGTCGGCCTCGGCTATGAGACGCTTCTTATGCGGTATCGTGCGGTCATATATGAGCACATCCTGCGGATAACGCTCGAATGTCATATCGTGTATGGTAAGGACAAACGGCTTCTGCCTTCTTTTCAGTGTCTTCAGAAAGTAAGGGTTGAAGTATGTCGGGTGGAATATGTCGTAGTCATTGAACTTGACAGCCTTCCACGATATGTGCTTGTTGACCAGCATATATATCTGGCGACGTATGCGATAGTTATCAGGAAAAGTAATCTTCTCATACTTGTGGCCATACGTCTCGGTCACATAATGGTTCTCGCAATATCGCATAGGGATATCCGAGACAAATTCGCCAGCCGGCAGATTATACATCAAGTCGGCGAAATAGCGTGTCACCCCGCCAAAACGCTGGAAAGTAAACATTTGGTTGTCGTACAGGATTTTTTTCATAAATCAAACCTGTTTTTTACGTTTGAAAATAAAATCGACAGCTTCACGCAGTTCTTCGAAGCGCAGTATATATGCAACTGTAATATAAAGCAACGCCGCTATGCCTATTCTTGCCACCAACAGCACTAAAAGGTTGGTTATAAAGCCGGTAAGCAGATAAGTCGCAACCATCACGCACAACGACATCAGTGCATAGGGAAGCACATCGCGCAGAAAAAGGTGTATTTTAATAGGTATCTCCTTCGATGCGAAATGATGCCACACAAAAAGCCACAAGGCATTGAATATGGAATATGTGACAAGCATGAACCTTATGCCTTGGGTATGCACTGCAAGCAATATTCCAAGCGTCAGTATCCCCTGCGCAATAGTACACCACATAAAGGTACGTGTCCTGCCACGGCTCACCAGCAGATTTGTAAACATCGACTGCACCGGCATGAATGCTCCCCACACGGCCAGAACCTGCAGCATCCCTGCGCTTTCGAGCCACTTGTCGGTTATGACAATCACTATGAGTTCCTTTGCCACAAGAGCAAGTCCAAGCATCAACGGGAACGATACAAACGCCGTGAAACGCACCATCTTGCGAAAGACACGCAACTGACGCTCCCTATCGTCGCCAACCTTTGCCAGAACCGGCTGTGCAACAGCATTTACCATTCCATTGACAACATCGCCACCCATATTGAACCACTCGGCCGACTTTGTATAGTTGCCGACATCGGTTCTGCTGTAGAACTTGGCAAGTATAAACGAGAAGACATTCCAGTTGAACCGTTGGAAGACATTAGTTATAAGCAGTCTGTAGCTGAATGCGAAGAGGTATTTCAGCGGAGCGAAATTTATCTTCAGGCTCGGCCGCCACGGTGTAAAGTACCAGCACACAGCGGTACGCACAAGAACATAGACGATGTTCTGCGTAGCAATTCCCCAATACGAATATCCCTTCAACGCGAGCACTACTCCCACGGCACCCGAAACCGCTATAGCCAATATGAGCGCAATGGATTTCTGCTTCACCTTCAGTTCACGGAACAGATAGGCCGACGGCGCAATTCCGAAGCCTGCCACCACAAAGCCGAGAAAATTGTATCTCGACAAATCTACCAGCAGCGGCTGGTCAAAGAAAGAAGCAATCAGCGGAGCACAGAAGTAGAGCACACCATACATGAAGAACGATATGAGTATGTTGAACCAGAACACTGCATTATAGTCGTCATGTGTCACGGACTTGCGGTTTGCGATTGCCGCCACAAAACCGCTGTCCTGCAACGAACCGGCTATCGCCGAGAATATTGCCAGCATACCTATGGGGCCATAGTCCCCAGGGCCAAGTATTCGGGCAAGATACACGCCGAAGACAAGGCTAAGGAGCTGGCACACAACATTGCTCATACTGGCCCAAAGAAACCCCTTTGCGACAGTATGTTTTAGACTGTTTTTGGATGTACTGCTGTTCGCCATTGCTCTACCTTATCCTTTTACCCAAAGAAACCCCTTTGAGACAGTATGTTTTAGACTGTTTTTGGATGTACTGCTGTTCGCCATTGCTCTACCTTATCCTTTTACCCAAAGAAACCCATTTGAGAC
>CAZAIM010000042.1:10865-18862 GCA_964485215.1 uncultured Bacteroidaceae bacterium
GATGTATTGCTGTTCGCCATTGCTCTACCTTATCCTTTTACCCAAAGAAACCCCTTTGCGACAGTATGTTTTAGACTGCTGTTACTTTATTTCGCTGCCTGGTTTTGCCTGCGGTGTCACTGTGAGCAGAGAGAGCTTGCCTTCATTGTCCTCGGCACTGAGAATCATACCCTCACTGACAATACCGCGCATTGTACGTGGCGGAAGGTTTGCAATAAAACATACCTGCTTCCCTACAAGCTCTTCGGGCTTGAAATGCTTTGCTATGCCTGAAAGAATTGTACGTGTCTCAAGACCATCGTCTATCTTGAACTGCAAGAGTTTGTCGGCCTTGGGAACCTTTGTGCACTCAAGTACGGTACCCACACGCATATCGAGTTTCATAAAATCGTCGAATGTACATTCGGGACGCACCGGATTGGCCTTGTAATTAGCCTCCTCATTCTCTTTCTTTATGCGCTCCAGGCGGTCGAGTTGTGCCTGAATGGCGTCGTCCTCAATCTTTTCGAACAGCAACCCGACCTCGCCAAGCTCATGACCCACAGCAAGCAGTTCAGTACTGCCGAGACTTGCCCACTCGAATGATGCAAGATTGAGCATTTCACGCAGTTTCTTGCTGCTGAACGGCAGGAACGGCTCGAACGCGATAGAGAGGTTCGCAACAAGCTGAAGCGAAAGATTAAGTATTGTAGCCACGCGTTCCATGTCGCTCTTTGCAAGTTTCCAAGGCTCTGTCTCTGCCAGATAACGGTTGCCGATGCGTGCCAGTTCCATAGCCTCCTTCTGAGCATCGCGGAACTTGAACTGTCCCAGAAGGTTCTCAACCTTGTCCTTAACATCGACGAACTCGGCAATGATAGCCCTATCGTAATCAGTCAGTACTCCACAAACGGGCACCTTACCTTCGAAATATTTCTTTGTGAGTACAAGGGCACGGTTCACGAAGTTGCCGTATACTGCAACAAGTTCGTTGTTGTTGCGCGCCTGAAAATCCTTCCATGTAAAGTTGTTGTCCTTTGTCTCAGGCGCATTGGCAGTGAGCACGTAGCGCAGGACATCCTGCTTGCCGGGGAAGTCGACAAGATACTCGTTGAGCCATACAGCCCAGTTGCGCGATGTGGAAATCTTGTCATCCTCCAGATTCAGGAATTCATTGCTTGGCACGTTGTCGGGCAATACGTAATCGCCGTGTGCTTTCAGCATAGAAGGGAATACTATACAATGGAACACAATATTGTCCTTGCCGATGAAATGTACAAGACGTGTATCCTCGCTCTTCCACCACTGCTCCCATGTGTCGGGCAGAAGTTCCTTTGTATTGCTGATGTAGCCGATAGGGGCATCGAACCACACATAGAGTACCTTACCCTCGGCACCTTCCACAGGCACAGGAATACCCCAGTTGAGGTCTCGAGTTACGGCACGTGGCTTCAAACCTGTGTCGAGCCAGCTCTTGCACTGGCCATACACGTTGCTGCGCCACTCCTTATGCTCGCCCAGAATCCACTGCTCCAGCCACGGCTGGTAAGCGTCGAGGGGCAGATACCAGTGACTGGTTTTGCGCTTCACGAGTTTGTTGCCCGAGTCGGCATTGTATGGGTTAATGAGTTCATCGGGAGAGAGTGTCGCTCCGCACTTCTCGCACTGGTCGCCATACGCATCGGCAGCATGGCAACGTGGACACTCGCCACGGATATTGCGGTCGGTAAGGAACTGCTGCTCGCCCTCATCGTAATACTGTTCGCTCTCCATCTCCACGAACTTGCCCTCGTCGTAGAGTTTGCGGAAGAATTCCGATGCCAGTTCGCGGTGAGTCTGCGATGTAGTGCGCGAATATACATCGAACGAGATGCCGAAGCTCTCGAACGACTCCTTGATGATACCGTGGTAGCGATCAACTACATCCTGTGGAGTTATGCCCTCTTTCTTTGCACGGATTGTAACAGGTACGCCATGCTCGTCGCTGCCGCCAATGAAGAGTACATCCTCGCCTTTAAGGCGCAGGTAACGCACATAGATGTCGGCCGGCACATAAACGCCTGCCAGATGACCGATGTGTACAGGACCGTTAGCATATGGCAAGGCCGATGTCACAAGGGTTCTTTTGAATTTCTTTTCCATAAATATTATATTGTTTTTGTTTTGCGTCACAATTATTCCAATTTACAAAAGTAACCATTTTATTTTAAATAACGGGTATGCGCGAAAGAGATTCGGCTGATAATTTGGCTTGCAACGGTTTTATGTGTAAAAAAATGAGTATATTCGCAACATTATGAAGAACATAAAAGCGAAAATATTGAGTCACCACCCCATGGGAGATGAAGCCATGCAGACCATGTTTGAATGCATGACACCAGCACACTATTCCAAGAATACCATGCTGGTGCGCTCAGGAACAACAGACAAGAGCATCTATTTCATTGAAGAAGGCATTACCCGCTCAATATTCCACAAGGACGGTACAGACACGACAACCTGGTTCAGCCTTGAGGGAGACATCACTTTTGGCATGCATTCCCTCTACCACAACTCACCGTCGGTAGAAAGCATAGAGACATTGACCGATTGTCTCATATACACGATGCCCATTGAAAAGTTGAACAGTCTTTATGAGAAATATATTGACATTGCAAACTGGGGACGGGCCATACACCAGGAGTGCAACATATTGCTGAGCATTCTTTTTGTTGAGAGGCTTCAGCTGCCACCTGAAGAGAGGTACGAACGGTTCCTTGAACACTACCCCGGGTTACTGAACAGAGTAAAGCTAAAATACATTGCCGAGTTTTTAGGCGTTTCAATATACACTCTCAGCAGAATAAGGAACAAGCAGTGTTTTTTGCCTAAAAGCAAATAATAACAGAAAGCTGTTCCGTATCTTTGCCGATGATAACAATATGTTCATTCCAAAACAAGTACGAAATGCAAAAAAACACAATTTCATCGGCATATTTCGCCGATACAAAACCTCATTACGAACTGCTTGACGGCCTGCGTGGAGTGGCAGCAATCCTGGTACTTATATATCACATATTCGAAGGCCTTGCGTTCGCCGAGTATAAAAACGGTGCCGGTAACGGCATTATCACCACACTGAACCACGGACACATTGCCGTGGATTTCTTCTTTATTCTTTCGGGCTTTGTGATAAGCTACGCATACGATGACCGCTGGAAGAAGATGAGCCTTGGCAGTTTCTTCAAACGTCGTCTCATACGCTTGCACCCAATGCTCATTATGGGAGCCGTTATTGGAGCCATAGCATTCTTCACCGAAGGCTGTACAAAATGGGACGGAACCACCACACCTGTCAGCTGGGTTATGATTGCATTGCTGCTCACGATGTTCATGATACCGGCAGTCCCAGGTGTTCCTTATGAAGTACGCGGCAATGGCGAAATGTTCCCGCTTAACGGACCGGGCTGGTCACTTTTCTTTGAATATCTCGGCAACATCCTGTATGCCCTTTTCATTCGTCGCCTACCGACAACGATACTTGCCATACTCACCGCAATTCTTGGCATTGTACACGCATGGTTCTTTATCGGGAATATCTCCGGATATGACATGATTGGCGTGGGCTGGACAATAGACGAGGTAAATTTCTGGGGCGGTTTCGTACGAATGCTTTTCCCATTTAGCATGGGTATGCTGCTTGCACGCACTTTCAGACCGCGCAAGGTAAAAGGAGCATTCTGGATATGCAGCATTGCACTTATCGTACTATTTGCAGTGCCTAACATTGCACCACGTGGAGAGATAAGTGCCAACAGCCTTTATGAGTTCATTTGCATTGCATTGATTTTCCCGGCTCTTGTATGGCTTGGAGCATGTGGAAAGAGCAACGGTTTTACAGGAAAAATCAACAATCTGTTAGGCGACCTTTCCTACCCGTTGTACATTGTACACTATCCCATTATGTATGTTTTCTACAAATGGCTCATAAAGAATGAGTGCTACACCATTGGCGAGTGCTGGGCAGAAGCCCTGCTTGTTATAGTCTCAAGCATATTGCTGGCCTTTATCTGCCTGAAGTTCTATGACGAGCCTTTACGCCGCTGGCTGGGTAGGAAGTTTATAAAGAAATAGTTCGGTAGCAGGATTTCAAAAAGGAGCTGTGTCAAAATATAATTTTGGGCACAGCTCCTTTAGATTTATAAGAATTGACAAAATAAAGGCGTTGAGATTTAATGCAAAAGGAGTGTACCCAAGTACTCGACTGAGCCTTAATATTGATGACAACGAAGCAGTTTGTCAATTATGCACACCGCCATTTGTTATTTTTAATAATATATAGAAAACATTTAAGTAAAATTTTCCTTATCTTCGCACCTGCAAAAAAAGACAACGAGATGAAAATTGCACTTATAGGATACGGTAAAATGGGCAAGACCATTGAGAAGATTGCCCTGGAGAGAGGACACGAGATTGTGTCAATCATAGACATTGACAACCGTGAGGAGCTCGGCGGTGAAGCATTCAGGAGTGCCGATGTTGCCATTGAGTTCACAGCACCCCACGTTGCATATGAAAACTGCATTGCAGCAATGGATGCTGGGGTAAAAGTTGTAAGCGGCAGCACAGGCTGGTTCCAACAGCACGAAACCGAAATGCGTGAGAAGTGCGGGAAAGAGGGCAAGACTCTCTTCTGGTCAAGCAACTTCAGCCTTGGAGTAGCCATATTCTCTGCTGTGAACAGCTACCTGGCAAAGATAATGGACCGTTTTCCCAGCTACAGCGTGGAGATGGAGGAGACACACCACATACACAAGCTCGATGCCCCTAGCGGAACAGCAATTACGCTTGCAGAAGGCATACTTGCAAACATAGGGCGCAAGGAGAAGTGGATAATGGGCGACCTCACCAACCCCGATGGCACCGTGACCAAGGGCAATGCGCCCAAGGAAAGCGAACTGAAGATTGATGCAATACGTCGCGACGAGGTACCAGGCATACACAGTATAAGATACGGCTCAGCAGCCGATACTATAACCATAACCCACGATGCACACAACCGCAGCGGCTTTGCGCTCGGCGCAGTGCTTGCAGCAGAGTTTACAAACGAGAACAACGGAATGCTGGGAATGAAAGATTTGTTCGATTTTTAATAATAGTTTACAATTATGGATTTCAAACTGTTCGGAAAAATTGTAACCGTCAACCCCACACGTAAGGATTGGATTAAGATGAGTACATACCTTGTACTCTACATACTGTTCCTTATCTGGATTAAAAGTTGGTTGGGAATAATTGTTATACCATTCATTATAGACAATTACACCACACACATCATACCCTGGAAGTGGTGGAAGAAATCCGAAAACAAACACCTCCGCAAGGTAATGAGCTGGGTCGATGCAATAGTATTCGCCCTGGTAGCAGTGTATTTCGTGCACCTCTATTTCTTCCAGAACTACGTAATCCCCACCTCGTCGCTCGAAAAATCGCTACTTGTTGGCGATTATCTCTTCGTGAGCAAAATAAACTATGGCCCACGCAAGCCCATTACCCCACTCAGCATGCCGCTCACGCAACACACAATGCCAGTTTTCGGTTGCAAGAGCTATATCGATGCCATACAGTGGGACTATGAGCGTGTTGCAGGTTTCGAGGAGATTGAGATAGGCGACATCGTTGTCTTCAACTACCCGGCCGGCGACATTGCGACAACCAATCCCGAGGTGATAGACTTCCACGGCTACTGCTACAGCATAGGCAAGCAGCTGAATGAGGACAAATACAGCATAGAGAGCGTTAATGGCGACACAGCCAAAATAAGAGCAACATACAAGAAATACTATGACGATGGTTACAAGTACATTGAAGGACACCCGGAACAATTCGGAGAGATTGTACTCCGCCCGGTCGACCGTCGCGAGAACTACGTAAAACGCTGCGTAGGATTGCCGGGCAATACACTTGAGATAAAAGACAAGGTAATATACATTGACGGTAAGGCACTTGAGCAGCCGAAAAACTCGCAGTTCAACTACCGTATCGAGCTCACACAACAGATTCCCGATGACATTCTCAAGGAACGAGGCATAAGTCTCGACGACGTACAGACGCTATACTACACCGGGCAGATACCACTAACAAAGGAGAACTACGAATGGTTCAGCAACAATAAAAGGCTATGCAAAAGCATTGAGATTGTCAACAACGACAACACCGATGGGGTATACCCTCTCAACGGCAACTATGGCTGGACAATAGACAATTACGGCCCTGTGTGGATTCCCAAGAAGGGCGAAACTGTTAACCTGACACTTGGCAACCTCGCAATCTACGAACGCCCCATAGCCGTTTACGAAGGCAATAATGTCGAGATTAAGGACGGCAAGATATTCATCAACGGCGCAGAAAGCAACAGCTACACATTCAAAATGGACTACTACTGGATGATGGGTGACAACCGCCACAACAGTGCCGACTCGAGATGCTGGGGATTTGTGCCCGAAGACCACATCGTCGGCAAAGCTCTATTCATATGGCTCTCGCTCGACAAGGACTACGGGCTCTTCGATGGCAAGATACGCTGGAGCAGAATGTTCCGCGGAGTAAACAGTTTCTAAGGAAAGGAAACGTGGAGATTCTTACACACCCACTATACTTGGCTCCTGTACCGTTGTACGCATCGCTGTACAACGGTACAGGGCTTCTCATTGACGACAACACACCATTCACAAAACAGACATTCCGCAACAGGGCTGTAATAGCAACGGAAGGCGGCACCCAGAGTCTCACGATACCGGTAGTACACGATGGCGGACGTACCGCTATGCGCGATGTACGTATCAGCGAGCATGGCAACTGGAGACATCAACATTGGAATGCACTTGTGAGCGCGTACCGTAAAAGCCCCTTTTTCGACTACTATGCCGATGATTTTGCACGTTTCTATGAGGAACACGACGGATTCCTTATGGACTTCAACTTGCGCCTTCACAGCGTCATTTGCGAGCTTATGGGACTCGATAGGGAGGTAAGGATTATGCCCGTTGGAGAAAACTATGGCATCAGCCCGAACACCGCCATCGCCGACCTTCGCTCCATTGCCGAACCTAAGACGCTGGAAACAACTGCCGGCAATTCCGCACTGCCATATTATCAGGTATTTGCTCAAAGAAACGGTTTCATTCCCAACCTGAGCATAGTCGATTTGCTTTTCAATATGGGCCCAGAAGGGCTGTTAGTACTGAGAGACTCTTCAGAGATTGTTTAGAAGCGGGCTGATTTTATAATATTTTTTATAGAATCCGAACTTTTCTCATCTATAAACTCCCCACTAATCACACACGGGGCGCACACAGAAACCGTTTATGCGGTCGCTGCCGTTCAAGTCATGATAGCCATTGCACCATTTATAATTATACCAATCGTAATAGTTCTTCTCATCAGTCTCACTCCAAGCGTAATAGCCGCCGTACTCTTCCTGGGAAATTACACCCACATTGCAAGGTGCCCATTTGACGCTAAGACCCAAGTCAACTGCTTCAGAAATAGCTGGTCCGGAAGAGCTGCAAGAAACGCAACAAAAGAAAGCGACCACTATTAAACTCAAAAATTCAGAAAATAATATCAACTTTTCATACGTAACAAAACAGTTTAAAAACTCAACTTTCAATTTTCAACTGCTAATCACAAGCTATTTAGATTCTGTAATCATAATTTTTCATTTAACAGAAATAGAGTGCCGGGGAGGCACTCTATTTCTGTTGATTATCGACGTTTTATCAATCTTTCAGTTTAGCCTTGATGAACTCACGGTTCAAACGGGCGATATTGCTGATTGAAACGCACTTGGGACACTCGGCCTCACATGCACGGGTGTTTGTACAGTTACCGAAGCCGAGCTCGTCCATTTTGGCAACCATTGCCTTAACGCGCTTCTTGGCCTCAACCTTACCCTGTGGCAGCAATGCGAACTGGCTTACCTTTGCCGACACGAACAGCATTGCAGAACCGTTCTTGCAGGCAGCTACGCAGGCACC
>CAZAIM010000043.1:0-18702 GCA_964485215.1 uncultured Bacteroidaceae bacterium
TGTATCGACATGGGCTTCTCTTCAGTTATGATCGATGGTTCTCATCTTCCTTATGACGAGAACGTTGCTCTTACAAAGAAGGTTGTAGAGTATGCTCACCAGTATGGCGTTACAGTTGAAGGCGAGCTTGGTATTCTCGCTGGCGTTGAGGATGATGTTGTTGCCGAGCATCACACATATACTCGTCCCGAGGAGGTTGTTGACTTCGTTACCAAGACCGGTTGCGACAGTTTGGCTATCTCTATAGGTACATCACACGGTGCAAACAAGTTCAAGCCAGAGCAGTGCACACGCAACGAGAAGGGTGTACTTGTTCCTCCCCCATTGGCATTTGACGTGCTCGAGGGCTGTATGAAGGAACTTCCTGGTTTCCCCATCGTTCTTCACGGTTCTTCTTCAGTTCCACAGGACGAGGTTGAAACTATCAACAAGTATGGTGGTGCATTGAAGGATGCTATCGGTATCCCCGAAGAGGAGCTCCGCAAGGCTGCTTCGCTCGCGGTTTGCAAAATCAATATCGACAGCGACAGCCGTCTTGCTATGACTGCTGCGGTTCGTGAGGTGTTTGCAACAAACCCTGCTGAGTTCGACCCAAGAAAGTATCTCGGCCCGGCTCGTGAGAATATGAAGAAGCAGTATATCCACAAGATTGTGAATGTGCTTGGTTCTGACAACAAGCTTGCTCAGTAACAGGAACTGTTGTTTGATAGCAAATCGATAATGAGGCTGACAAAAAAGGCTTCATATCGAATCTCACATAAAGGAGTGTGACCTACAAAGGTCACACTCCTTGCTATAATAAGCCGGCAAAAGACTTTCTACTGTACCTCTATTGTTTCAATGTCACTGAAAAGCGGTAAAATGCAATCCTTCGTATATATGAATATAACTGTTTTCGTCTAAAACAAATCTTTGTCTAAAAGAGAATTTCGGTCCGTTATTTGTAATTTCAGATTTAGAAAATTTAGCAGCTTGTTTGCCTATTTCAGTATATGCTTTTACAGTGTCATTATCTATAAAAAGGATTCTTGTAAATGTATCATCTAAAGTGTAACTTATTTCTTCTTTTAGTTTATGTGACATTCGGTATGGTAGTGACCAAATAACACTCTCATCATCATAAGGATGTATTAAATAGATGCTGTCATACTCTTCTTCGCAATAATCGTTAAAAGTGAATGGTTCTCCAATAGTCTGTCTTTTAAGCCCAAGTTCAAGTTTTGGTTCACTTGGTTCACAGCCTATAAATAACAATGTTGCCAATATTGTTATTATAATGTTATTTAAGCATATAAAGTTTCCCATTGTCTGCTGCATTAATTACTTGTTTTAATATAGTTCTTCTTCACTCCATCTATTGATAATCGCTTTATTGCCTAAGGAATAGCCTACAGAGTTGTTGTGCAAATCCATATTCTTTTCATTTATGTTGTTGTTTGGTGTGTTCTCGTGAGCATCTCCAATTTTTTTGCAAGTGGTGAGTTATAACCTGCTGATACTTGGTTTAAAGCGCGCCAATAACAATGACGGATTGCATCACCGTATCCGTCCTTCTTGTTTGGAAATGTTCTACTGCACTTTTTGCTTTGTTGGCGTTGCTATTGAACTTGTATGCAAGTATTGGATACCTTAATACAAAATGCTTCTCATCATCCGTAAGTTTGTTGTAAGTTTTTTCGTAACCATCCTATTGGGGGTGGAAATTTCCTTCATTCCGGTTGTCATATGCTCTTGCTCTCTCAAAAATGTTCGGTCTTCTTTGGCTGTTGTTAAAAAAGTTGCTCATAATTATTGCATTTAAATTATTACAATGCAAAATTATCTTATGACTTCTTTGTGGAGTTGCCCAATTGCCACTTTGGCATATCTTTACTCAAAAATACAAAATAAAAGGGCTTGAAATGAGTTACTTTAAAGATTCTTTCCTTCTTCATTTAACCCTATTTGACAGTTTTCGTATTTAGAAACTGTTTTAGATTGAATTTGCTTCTGCCGGTCAGTAATATAGCCTTTTCTATGTACCTTGTTTGGGGTTTTCTTTTGATATGAAAAAAGAACGGTAAAGCTACGATGAGCCTCTGTGGGGTCGGAGAAAGTTTCTGCAGAACGTGTGAACCGGTCTTATATTGTGCCGAATGCTATTTTTTTCAAAAATTATTTGGAATTAATATAATAATTTCTTTCCTTTGCCAAAAGAAATTCAATCAATAACCGTTTAATACTATTGCCTATAGAAAAACTCTACTCCAAATTTTAATGAAGACATAATGGAGAGTATGAAGCAGATGACCGATGATATGTTGGTCGCACTTTATTTGGAGGGCAATAACTCAGCATTTGACATTTTGCTGAATCGTCATAAGGACAGGTTATTCAACTACATCTATTTTATAGTACGTTCGCGTGATTTGGCTGAGGATATTTTTCAGGAGACCTTTGTCAAGGCAATTGTCACGTTGCAACAGGGTCGCTATGTAAACGACGGAAAGTTCTCGGCTTGGATAACACGCATTGCACACAACCTGGTAATAGACCAGTTCCGCACCGAAAGGAATGAGAATGTCATTTCAAACGATGAGACAGAGGTAGACTTGCTCAACAATGCGAAACTTGCCGAAGGGAATGTGGAAAACCGCCTGGTGAACGAACAGGTGCTGAAGGATGTTCGTGCCCTGATTGACGAACTTCCCGATTGTCAGCGCGAGGTTGTCTTTATGCGTTATTATCAGGAACTCTCTTTCAAGGAGATTGCCGATATTACAGGTGTGAGTATAAATACGGCTCTTGGACGTATGCGCTATGCTATATTGAATATGCGCCGTATTGCTGCCGAAAAGTCCATTTCACTGGTGATGGAGTAGAAGACTGCTTGAGGGTTTTCCTGTTGCAGATGAAAAAAGTATATGTTTGGGATGTTTTTTTGTGTCCCTGCATATACTTTTTGTTGTTTTGATGCGTTATTATTGTGTAAACTGCAAACAGGGAATGCCTATGGATAAAAAGATTACTCCGGAACTTGAAATTACTGCCAATCTCTTGGAACAGTCGCTGAAAAAAGAGAGTTACCCGAAGCCTTCAGTGACTTCACTGGAATTCATCAGGAACTTTGCACGCAATTTCAGGGTACAGAAGAATGTCAATGGTGCAATAAGGGAACTGGTGCTTAACTGAGAAGTTGTTATGGTTTCTTGTATAAAATGAATAATTGCAAAATGCGATTATTCTTTTTTTATACAACGCTTATTTCGTGTTGCCGCGTTAAAAAATATTCAAGCAAGCTTGATATTTCTCGCTCGTTTGTTCGTATATTTGAGGTAAACCTCGAATATTTTCTGCACTCGCTTTGAAAAATATTCAAGCAAGCTTGATATTTCTCGCTCGTTTGTTACTATATTTGCGATAAATCGCAGGTATTGCCTGTTTGTATTCATTCTCTAATTTGTAAAAACACTATCAAACAATAATCATATGGTTAAAAAAATCTTTGCCATTCTTATGGCTTTTGCCTTGCCTTCATTGGCTGCGGCAGATAATCCGCCACTTATGGGCTGGAGTTCCTGGAATACCTACGGTTTCCAAATAAACGATTCTGTGATTAAGGCACAGGCCGATGCTATGGTTGCGCTCGGCTTCAAGGAGTGTGGCTACAACCATATTAACATCGATGACGGTTTTTTCGGAGGGCGCGATGAGAATGGCAAGCTGCTCATTCATCCTATGCGTTTTCCCAATGGAATGCGTCCTGTGGTCGATTATATTCATGACAAAGGGCTTAAGGCCGGTATATATTCCGATGCAGGCAGTAATACCTGTGCTTCATACTGGGGTAATCCAAAGGATACCATAGGTCTGGGGGTAGGGCTTTATGGACACGATGCCGAGGATATGGCACTCTATTTCAATGAATTGAATTTTGATTTCATTAAAGTCGATTACTGCGGTGCCGATGCAAACAACAATGCTGAGGGGCTCGACCTTGACGTTGAGCAACGTTACAAGGAGATTGCGGCGGCCATAAAGGCAACAGGCCGCACCGATGTTACATGGAACATCTGCCGTTGGGCATTCCCTGGTACCTGGGCGTGCGAAATCGCTGATTCTTGGCGCACGACTGAGGATATTTATCTTGACTGGGCTTCAATAAAGAGCATCATTGGCCAGAGCCTTTATCTGTCGGCCTATGCTTCTCCTGGCCATTATAACGATATGGATATGCTTGAGGTGGGCCGCGGCCTCAGCGACGAGGAGGACAAGACGCACTTCGGCATTTGGTGTATGATGAGTTCTCCGCTGCTCATTGGCTGCGACCTTAACGATATAAAGGGCAATGCCCTTGAACTGATGCAGAACAAGGAACTTATCGCTGTTGACCAGGATGTGCTTGGATTGCAGGCTTATGTGGCGAAACGTGAGAACGGCACTTATGTGCTTGTTAAGGATGTTGAGGAGAAGTATGGCACAAAACGTGTGGTGGCATTCTATAACCCAACCGATGATGCCAAGGATATGAGCATTTCTTTCTCGCAGCTCGACCTGGCAGGCGAGGTGAAGGTGCGCGACCTCTTTGCAAAGGCCGACAAGGGCGTTCATGAAGGTTCGTTCTCTGTTTCCGTGCCTGCTCATGGCACACGCGTATACAGGCTCGAAGCTGACGAGCGTCTCGAGCGTACGGTATACGAGGCCGAGACTGCTTGGCTTACATCGTATCAGGAAATCAAGAACAATGAGGTATATGGTACTGCAATCTATGCCGAAAAGGAAATCTGTTCGGGTGGCGTGGCAGTGGGCTGGCTTGGCGGACGTGATGTGAACGACCTGCAGTGGCGCAATGTCTTCAGCGAAGAGGGTGGCGAATATACCTTGCGTGTATATTTTATTACCGGTGAAGACCGCACAATGAAACTGAGCGTAAATGACGGAGAGCCTATAACCTATACCGGCAATTCAGGTGGTTGGAGCAGTGTCGGCTATGCAGAATTTGATGTCGTTCTTCAGAAGGGCGAGAATGTTGTCCGCCTTTTCAACGAGAGCGCGTATATGGGTGACATTGACAAAATGGTGCTTGTGAACAAGAATGCTGTCCAGGATTATCCGGTTGTCTTTGACAAGGAGCAGGGTTACACTCACAGCAGCCGTCGCCTGAATAGTGTGTTGCTCGGCGCACAGACACTGCAGTTGCCAACACCGCTGAAGGTTTACAGTGAAGTGGAAGAGGGTTGCTTCGTGGCTGTTCCTGGCGAGCAGCTCACTGCTTCTTTCGGTTTCACAGGCGACTGGATGAATGGTTTCGTATACCTTGACCGTGGCATGGACGGTGCTTTTGATGTAGAGTTCAACGAGGATGGCTCGTATGCAGGTGATGTATTGGCTTTCTCATATGCTGAGCCTAATGTGGGTTCCGGTGTCGGCTATAACAGCACCGGTGCAAGGGTGAACAATGCCAATGTGCTTAATCCGCCAGCATTTGCATTGCCCGATGACATGGCTCCCGGTTTCTACCGCATGCGCTACAAGGTCGATTGGGCATCCATTGACCCTGCCGGCCGCGCCGAGGATGGCAATGGCATCATTAAGAACGGCGGTGCCGTGTGTGACGTGGTGCTGAATGTGCACGCTGCTGAGTGCGCACTGTCGGTAGGATGCGACAATGGCGAGCTGCTGGCCGCCGACGGCACAGCGTTGCCAGAGAAGGTTACTTTCGGTGAACCGCTGGTGCTCTCTGTGATGCCCAAGGATGGATATGTGCTCGATGCTGTTAAGGTTATTCACGGATACGGCCTCAAGGGCAAGAAGGTTGTGCATGGGGTAAGACAGTGGCGCGAAGATGTTCTCTCCGGGAATCTTGTGATTGACGGAAAGATAACAGTTCCCGCAGAATATATCGATGGTGATGTTGAAATAACAGCTCTCTTTGCTAACGTTGCCGGTGGTATCGGTGGCGAGGGCTACGCGCTTTCGTTTGACAAGGATGCACAGGCTGCCGAGGAACGCGAAATAAGTGTCTATATAAACGAACAGGAACAATTCCATAACGATGCCAACATAAATGTTGATACAAAGGATTTGTATTACGATATTACAGATGAATACTCTATTCCACTTTGTGGAACAAGAAGTATGACGGTTGCCGTTGAAGGTGCCAATGACAAGAATGTATATCTGTATATAGACTTGAACAACGACGGCAAATTCGTTGCTCTGCTGAATGAGGATGGTACGCCCGCTTTGTCGAGTGAACTTGTGGCTTTCTCTTGCCACAATGGAATCGACAGCGAAGGAAATGCTGCCGTGAGTGGCAGCAATATGCTCACTTTGCCGACCTTTGTGTTCGGCGATGCCGTTCCTGACGGTATGTACCGTGTCCGTTTGAAATTCGATGGCAATAGCATTAACCCCGATGGCTCCGAAAATATAGTATCCGACGGTGGTGCAGTTATCGACCTTTTGATAAATCTGGTTGGCAGTTCAAAGAAACTGTCGTTGTATACCGATAATGGTAACATAGATGGCAAAGACAATACGGCACTGCCGTTGACGGTTAATTCCTATGAGATGTTTACTGTGGTGCTGCGTGGTGCTCCGGGCTATGAGTGTAGCAGGCTGGTTGCACGTCATGGGCATAATCTTGACGGTGAACAGTATGTAAACGGCAACCGACAGTGGAGCGAGGAGGAACTGTTTGTCAATGTATACAACAAGGCCGTCGTGGCTGCTGAATATGTTAACGGCGATGTGGCTCTTTATGCAACCTTTGTGCCACAGGAGGGGAGCGAGTGGGAACTTGTGTTCAGTGACGAGTTCAATGCCGAGGATTACAGCCAACCTCTAAATGAGAAATGGATGCGCTGTCAACGCTACGGTGCTACATGGAACCGTTGGCTCAGTGACAGCAAGGAGGTTATCTATCTGCAGGGTGGCGACCTGGTGGCTCGTGCTATCCCTAACCCCGACCAGGAGACAGACCCGGTTCCTATGATTACCGGCGGCATAAAGAGCAACGGCCGTTTTGGTTTTACATATGGCTACGTAGAGGCGCGAATTCTTAGCAATGCCTGGAGAGGCCATTTCCCTGCATTCTGGATGATGCCCGAGGACCAGAACGCAGGCTGGCCCGACTGCGGTGAAATTGATATATGGGAGGCAATCGACACCGACGGACGTTCATATCACACGATACACAGCAACTGGAGCTACGACCTTGGCAATACGAATAACCCTAAGTCGAGCTACAATACAGGTGTAACATATGACCGCTATCACACATATGCTCTTCAGTGGGACGAGAAAACCCTTATATGGTATGTCGACGGCAAGGAGGTAGGACGCTATGCAAAGTCTGTGAATGCAACGCATCTGAGCCAGGGGCAATGGCCGTTTGACAAACATTTCCACTTGATACTCAACCAGAGCGTGGGCAACGGCTCTTGGGCTGCTAATGCCGATGTCACGCACACCTATGAGACCCGTTTTGACTGGGTACGTGTTTACCAGACGAAAGGTATGAAGAATACCGGCGGCACTGTAGGAATCCACGGTGTGGAAGATGACAAGCCACTCTCGGTAGAGGTTGTGGAAGGCGGAGTGGTTGTGAGGAGCGATACCCCCGTCAGTGTTAAGGTATATGATGTGTCTGGCCGCGAGGTTGAGCGCAGGCAGATTGTCTCAGAAACCCGGATAGGGCTGGAAAGAGGCTTTTATATAATAGGTGCCGAACGCGTGTTTGTGCGTTGACAGCATTACTTTTCATTCATCCCGGCAAAAAGAACGATGGCGACTTTGGGTCGCCATCGTTCTTTTTGCTTTTTTAAGCAATTTTCTGCTTTTATAAATAATAATAAAAAAGAAATAGGTTGTATTTTTCGGTGGAATACACTAATTTTGCAGACTGAATTGTTATAGCGGAGTATTACATCCTGTTATGACTTGTTCATGGCAGCATAATGTAAACATTCTTAAAATCGTGAGATGAAGAAAACAGCATTTATACTTTTGTTGGCGGTTGTTCTGCTTGCATCTTGTAGCTCTTTCGATAAGGTTTACAAGTCGGCAGATGTCGATTATAAATATGAGGCGGCCAAGGAATACTACCTTAGCGGCAACTATTCAAAGGCTTCTCAACTGCTTGAGACTATGGTGACAATGCTCAAAGGTGGCGACAAGGCCGAAGAGTCACTCATAATGCTCGCGATGTGCTATTACAATTCTGAGGATTATGAGACGGCTTCGCAATATTTCAGGCTCTGCTATTCCAATTATCCCCGTGGCGAGTTTGCCGAGTTTGCCCGTTTTCATTCGGGAAAGTCTCTGTTTATGGATATAACAGAACCGGAACTCGACCAGTCGGGTACATTCGTTGCAATAAACGAACTGCAGTTGTTTCTGGAGTATTTTCCAACCAGCAGTTATCGTAAAGCGGCTCAGGATATGATTTTTGCTATGCACGACGTGATAGTTGAGAAGGAGTACAAAACTGCCAAGCTATACTACGATTTGGGCGATTACATGGCATATATGGGCAATAACTATCAGGCCTGTATAATCACAGCACAGAATGCACTGAAGGACTATCCCTACACGAAGTTGAGAGAGGAACTCTCCATGCTTGTCCTCAGAGCCAAGTACAAGATGGCGCACAATAGTGTCGAGGAGAAGAAAAACGAGAGATACCGCGAAACGATTGACGAGTATTATGCTTTCAAGACTGAATTTCCGGGCAGCAAGCATTTGCCCGAGGCCGACAGTTTCTTCAAGGAGGCAAAGAAATTCGTCAAGGAATAGCAAATTCCCGGAATCTGTTCCTGAAACACATTTAGCCTGGTCAAAGACAGCCCAAGCAATTGCAAACAAGTTAAACTGCTTATATTAAATCTAAAATAATAAGATGGACTACAAGAAGACTAATGCCCCAACAAACACTGTCACACGCGATATGGCAGATTTTGTAAATGAAACAGGCAATGTTTATGAATCGGTTGCCATTATCGGAAAGCGTTCTAACCAGATAGCTGCTGAGATGAAGGAGGAACTGTTGAAGAAACTCAATGAGTTCTCGTCATCGACAGACAATCTCGAGGAGCAGTTCGAGAACCACGAGCAGATAGAGATTTCACGCTACTATGAGAGACTCCCGAAGCCTACACTTATTGCTGCTCAGGAGTTCATAGACGGCAAGATATACTTCCGCGACCCGTCAAAGGAGGTAGAGGAGGATGAAATCTGATTTCATATACATTTGACAGTATGAAATTCCGTTTCTACCAATTGTTCTATGTGGCTACAGCCGTGCTCGTTGTATTGACGCTGCTGAAGCCGTTGATGTATTTCGTTGAGCCCGACGGCTCGCAGATTACTGTCGGCAACTTCTGCATGACTGCAGAGGATGGCTCTTCTTCGAGTGCTATAATGGCATTGGGAATTGTTCTGGTATTTGTCGGCCTGCTGAATGTTTTTGCGTTACTTGTATCGCTTTTCAGCAATTTTGAACTGTTGAAGAGGTGTACTATCCTCTCGATGCTGCTATTGGCCGGTTATTATATCCTGTTCCTTATATATTCGCTCATATATTCGGGCGAGGCTGCTGCCGATATGGAACTGCCGATGCTCTTCCCCTTCATAGGGCTTACGCTTAATGTCTTTGCATTCCTGCTCATACGTCGTCACGAGGCAAAGATAGTAGCACAGGCTCTGGGCTTTAGGTTGAGAGACTGAGACGCTGTTACCGTTTACGGTCAAATATAACAGGTGCGATGACTGCTGCGGCAGTCATCGCACCTGTTGTCTGCAAACATTTTCCGCCATATTCTGTTTTACGGGTAAGAAGCTGTTTGAATATAAAGAATGGCGAAACATACAGCTTCTATAAAAACATTATTTAGAAATTCATATAGCTTCTAAATATAACCAGTTATGAACAGAATGAATATTACAGTTTTTGCCGACCCTGTGTGCACCTGGTGCTGGGGTAGTGTGCCAGTATTGAGAGCGTTGTCCTATCGCTACGGCGACCAGTTGCAGATATCATACGTTATGGGCGTGATGATAGATAACATTGAGACTTTCAATGACCGCAAGTCGGGCATAGGAGGTGACATAGCTCTTTCAAACAGAAATATACATAAGGTGTGGCTCGATGCCTCGCTCATTCACGGAATGCCTGTGTGCGAGTCGGGGTTCCGTCTCTTTACAGCCGAACGCCGTTCTACAGAACCGCAGAATCTTGCCTACATTGCAGCCTCCCTTTATGCTAAGGAAAAGAGCGGTTCTGTGCCTGAATCGTTGCCATTGCACTACCTGCGCCGATTGCAGGAGGCTACGGCTGTGGACGCGCTACCCACGAATGATGAAGCCAGACTTGTTGAGCTTGCTGCAGTCGTGGGTATGGACACGGACCGCTTCAGGCATCTGTTCGAGAGTCACGATGCTGTAGCGCAACTGAAGCGTGACAGGGCGCATTGCCGCGACTACGCAGTGAATAAATTCCCTACTTACATACTTGAGTATCGCGGCGAGGAGATGATGCTGCGCGGCTTTACTACTTTCGACATTTTGAAGCATAGCATATTGCAGTTGTCCTACAATAGGATATCTCCAGTGAACGATGGGCGCGAACTCTTCACAGCCGTCAATGTGAAGGCATTCATGGCCAGCTATGGCTTTGCCTATCCGGTTGAGATTGCAACAACATTCGGCATTGCAAGAAAGGAGGGACACAATGCCATAAATGCAGAGTCCTATGCAGGGTTGTCCGATATTATGTCGGAACTGATAGAGCAGGGTGAGGTAGCTATGGCACCCAGAGGTAACGGGTTTATATATTATAACCTCAAAGACAGAGCCGGACGCTCGCAGCAGCTGAATCTGCATCATTTTGCCACAATGCACTAAGAAACTGTTTGAGAAGCTGTTTAAATTTCTAAAAAAAAGTATTTCTTATATTGGAAGTCGCTATTTCGTTGTTTTTTATATTCAAAAATGTCTGTTTTCTTCTTTTTTTCGGTTACGTAGCCCGCTACGCGCCCTGCAAAAAATAATAAAACACCATATTCTTGCTCTATAAAAAACTAAACGATATAAATTTAAACAGTTTCTGAATTTCTTTACATAAGATAGGCTACGGTCTGTATTTCTAAAAACTCGTGGGGGTGACTTTCGGGTCGCCCGCCCATGCGTAAAGGGGGCTTTTCTCTGTTTCCCGTGGCACAGCGTTGCTTTTTTGACGAAAAGCAGTATTTTTGTCAAAAATATCAAGTGCATCATATGAAAAATATTCTGTTTGTTTTTCTGTCTGCGCTGTTCGTGCTCTCCTGTTCTTCTGTGAAACCTACCAAGGTCAGGATATGCACTACAGCCGGCGACATTGACATTCTGCTCTATGACGATACTCCTCTTCACAGGGACAATTTCAAGACCCTGGTAAAGGAACAGGTTTATGATTCCCTTCTTTTTCACCGTGTGATAAGGGACTTTATGGTGCAGGGTGGCGACCCTCTCTCAAAGGGTGCCCGTCCAGGGGTGCTGCTTGGCGAAGGTGACTTGGGCTACAGCGTTGCTGCCGAGATTATGCCCGAAGTACATTTTCATAAGCGCGGCGCGCTTGCTGCGGCTCGTGAAGGAGACGATGTGAACCCCACTAAGGCATCATCGGCAAGCCAGTTCTACATAGTATGGGGCACTGTTTTTACTCCTGAGCAGTTGCAGAAGTTCAAGGAACAGTATAAACGTCGCTACGGGGTGGAACTTCAGTTTACCCCTGAACAGGAAAAGGCATACACTACGTTAGGAGGTACTCCGCACCTCGACGGAGGGTACACGGTCTTTGGCGAGGTTATTGGCGGGCTCGAAGTGGTGGACAGCATACAGAATGTGCGGTGTGACAGAAACGACCGTCCGCTTGAGGATGTTATGATAATAAATGTTGAATTTATAAAATAGCAGTGATATGTTGAAGAGTGGTGATGTTGCGCCCGATTTTCTCGGGCTCGATGAGAATGGCAATGAAATACGGGTGAGTGATTATAAAGGCAAAAGGCTTGTCGTCTATTTCTATCCTAAGGATAGCACGCCTGGCTGCACGGCCGAGGCATGCTCCCTGCGTGACGGGATGGAAGAACTGACGGCTGCCGGCTATGCAGTTGTTGGCGTGAGTGCCGACAGTGCTGTCTCCCATGGCCGTTTCAAGGAGAAACAGCAGCTTAATTTCCCGTTGATAGCCGATGTCGAGAAGCATACGATACAGGCTTTTGGTGCCTGGGGCGAGAAGAAAATGGCCGGCAGAGTGTATATGGGAATAATACGCACCACATTTGTCATAGGTGCCAATGGAATAGTCGAAAGGGTTATCTCAAAGGTCGATACAAAGAATGCTGCAAGCCAAATATTGAATGGTTAAGAACATCTTCTATAAATATACTTCTTATGTAGACCGGATGTATCGACGAATTATCTGTCAAAATAAATTAAAAAAGATATTTTTTTGTAATTTTGCAGCCGGTTTTCATAAAAAGATATAAAAGAAGATGAAAGCAAAGAATCTCATTGATTTTCGCCCAAAGTTTTTCGAAACGATGAAAAACTACTCGCGCGATAAGTTTGCAGCCGACGTAATGGCCGGTATCATAGTAGGCATAATAGCAATACCTCTTGCAATTGCATTCGGTATTGCAAGTGGTGTAGGTCCTGCACCGGGTCTCATAACCGCTATTTTTGCCGGTTTCCTTATTTCGGTTTTCGGTGGTTCCAAAGTGCAGATAGGCGGTCCCACAGGAGCATTTATCATAATAGTCTATGGTGTCGTCGACCAGCATGGTCTTGCCGGTCTTGCCATCGCTACAGTAATGGCCGGCATATTCCTTGTGGTAATGGGCCTGTGCCGAATGGGAACAATAATAAAGTTCATGCCTTATCCTATTATAATAGGTTTCACAGGAGGTATTGCAATAACCATATTCTCAACTCAGATAAACGACCTTTTGGGTATGGGCATAGCCGATGTCCCTGCCAATTTTGTCGAGAAATGGATGTGCTATTTCCGTCATATCGGCGATGTTGACCCTTGGAGTGCCGTTATGGGTGTTCTGAGCGTCCTGATTATAGCGTTGACACCTAAGATTTCGAAGAAGGTGCCTGGCTCATTGCTCGCTATTGTGTTTATGACTATTATTGCCTGGGTGTTGCGTGAATATGCCGGTGTCACTTCGATAAGTACAATTGGCGATATGTATACCCTGCCTACCGGCTTGCCATCATTGACTGTGCCTGCGCTCAATGAGGGTGCAACGCTGTTCTCAACAATACAGGAACTTGCTCCTGTGGCTTTCACCATAGCTATGCTCGGTGCCATTGAATCGTTGCTTTCGGCTATGGTTGCCGACGGTGTTACCGGTGACCGCCATAACTCCAATACGGAACTTATAGGTCAAGGCATTGCAAATATTGCAGTGCCGTTCTTCGGCGGAATTCCGGCAACCGGTGCCATTGCGCGTACTATGGCAAATATAAACAATGGTGGCCGCACTCCGGTAGCAGGCATCGTGCATGCTTTTGTGCTCCTGCTTGCGCTGCTGTTCCTTGGCGATGTTGTAGCTCTTATTCCTATGCCATGCCTTGCCGGCGTACTTGTTATGGTTGCCTACAATATGAGTGGTTGGAGAACAATACGTTCCATGTGCAAGAGCTCCATGTCGGGTACAAGCGTTCTGTTCGTGACGCTTCTGCTTACAGTCTTCTTCGACCTGACATTGGCAATTGAGGTCGGTCTTGTGATGGCTATTGTGCTTTTTATGAAGCGCGCAATGGAGAGTGCCCACATATCGGTTGTACGTGAGGAGATGGCTGTGCATCAGGATGGCGAGAATGACGAGATACTGTCAATTCCTGCCAGGACCGAGGTCTTCGAGATAGAGGGTCCTTTCTTCTTCGGCATTGCCAACAAGTTCGATGAACTTACACGCAACACCGATGCAATGCCTATACGTGTAGTGCGTATGCGCAAGGTTACATTCATCGATGCTACCGGCTTGCACAATCTCGAGATTTTCATCAAGGCATCGCAGAAGGAGGGTAGGGTGGTCATCCTTTCGGGCGTGCATGACAATGTGGAGAAATCCTTGCGTAAGGCAGGCATTGTAGACCTTGTGGGCAGTGAGAACGTCTGTGGACACATACATCTTGCATTGCAGCGTGCAAAGGAGGTTTCCGACAAGCTTGCTGTAAAATAAGCCGGTCTGTCCCTCTATGACGAAAACTTCGCGGACGAAATCTTCGATATTGGTCTACATAGTCGCATTTGCCATTGTGGTTGTGTGGGGCTGTACCTTTGTGCAGACAAAGGTACTCATCAATGCCGGGATGCGTCCGTATGAGATATTCTTTATCCGTTTTCTCGTAGCCTACCTTCTTATATTGCCTTTTTCGTGGCGCAGGCTTTTTCTTGGCAGTGTAAAGGATGAGTTCATAGCCCTGTCGCTTGGCCTTTCGGGCGGTTCGCTCTATTTTGTGACCGAGAACTATGCCCTTGCCTATGGTTATTGCTCCAATGTGTCGCTCATCGTCTGCCTCACCCCAATGATAACTGCTTTTATTGTGGGGCGGTTCTATCCGGCCGAGCGTCTTGGAAGAGCCGGTATAGTCGGTTCTCTCGTGGCACTTGCAGGAATGGCACTGGTTGTGTTCAATGGCAATTTTGTGCTCAAACTCTCTCCGCTTGGCGATGTTCTTGCCTTTGCGGCCTGTCTCTGTTGGGCACTATATTCCTTGGCTATAAAGCATTTGCAGGACAAATACAGCAATATGCTCATAACACGTAAGGTCTTCGGCTACGGGCTCCTTACAATTTTGCCGGTACTTTTGTTGCGCGGAATGGACTTTGGCATTCTTGTTCATGGCGGAGCTGCAGTATGGGGTAATGTCCTCTTTCTTGGCTGTGTGGCTTCAATGCTCTGTTTCCTTGGGTGGAACTGGTGTCTTGAAAGGATTGGTACCGTGCGTGCCACCAACCTAATTTATCTGAACCCAATCATTGCAATTGTGTCATCTGCAATGGTGTTGGGCGAAAGGGTTACCTGGATAGCGGTTGCCGGTGCGGTGCTGATATTGACAGGGCTGGTATATATTGACCGTAACAGGAAACGTCAGTATTGAGCCAGCGCATCGCAGAGTGCAGTGCGCCAGTCGACCCCGTTCTCAACCTTTAGGGTCTTTATTCCCACCTTGGCTGCAGCATCAATGTTCTTCTGCCCGTCGTCTACGAAAAGTGTCTCTTCGGCCTTCATGCAGCCGCTCTCGAGCATCTTGCGGTATATCGTCTCGTCGGGCTTTGAGCAGTTCATGCGGTAGCTGAAGAACTGCAGGTCGAAATAGTCGGCGAGGGATTTTCCGCTCGGGGTGAACTCCTTGGTCTGCGCCCACCCTTGAATGAAAGGGTTCGTGTTGCTTAGCACTGAGAGACGGTATCTGCCACGCAGAGACTGAAGATAATCGAGCCACTCCTCGTGTATCTCCACAAGAAACCCCAGCCAGGCATCTCTCGCCTCTTCGTATGTTATCTCCCTGCCGCATATTGCGCTCAGTTTTTCGCAGAACTCTGCTGCGCCAATGTCGCCGTTCTCAAGTTCGAAGAAAGGCCCCTTCTGGCAATATGAATTTATATATTGCTCGGGCTGCTCCACACCAAGGTCGCGGAACTTCTGCAATGCTCTGCCGGTGTCAATTGTTGTGAGTACGCCGCCAAAGTCAAAGACAATATCTTTTATCATTTTATCAGTATTCTCAGTTACGGCGCGAATTTAATTAAAATATTGTTTCGAAACAGCCAGTTTCCCCTTTGCTTAATAATTTTATGTTTTTTTATTGATAAATGTGCACGAATGAACTAATTTTGCAAAACTCCTGCAAAAGGGGAATTTAACGTACAATATAAGATAACTTTTATTAGAAATTTAAACAGCTTCTAAATATTATAATGGAGAATTTAGACGGACGCCTTGTTATCGGTGTATCTTCACGCGCTCTTTTTGACCTTGAGGCAGAGAATGAGATTTTTGAGAAATATGGTGTTGCAAAGTACCGCAAGTACCAGGAGGAACACGAGGACGAACCTCTTGAGCGCGGTACGGCATTCTACCTGGTGAAGAGCCTGCTCGAACTCAACAAACAGGCCAACCGCCCCATTGTGGAGGTTGTAGTCATGTCGCGCAACAGCCCCGAGACCGGAATGCGTATGCTTAAGTCTCTCGATATGTACGGGCTCGACATCACGCGTGTGGCCTTGTCGGGCGGAGAATCGCTTTCCAAGTATCTCAAGGCATTTTCTATCGACTTGTTCCTTTCAAAGGACGAGGGCGACGTGCAGCGTGTGATGGACTCTGGCATCTGTGCTTCGGCACTCATCTATGCTCCGCCTACCGACTTCAATCCCGAGGACAGCCGTGTAAAGATAGCCTTTGATGCCGATGCTGTAATCTTTTCCGACGAGTCGGAGTGCCGTTTCAAGGCCGAGGGTATCGATGCCTTCTACAAATATGAGAAGGAGAATGCCGATATTCCTTTGAAGGAAGGCCCTTTTGCCAATCTTCTCAAGAAACTTTCTCAGATACAGGAGTCTCTCCCTACCTCAATCGAACTTTCGCCGCTTCGTCTGGCTATTGTCACATCACGCAGCCTGCCTTCGCATTTCCGTGTGATAAAGACACTGCGCAAATGGGGCGTATATGTCGATGAGGCCTATTTCCTTGGTGGTTTGAGGAAGGATGAATTGCTGAAGGCTTTCGGTGCGCACATCTTCTTCGACGACCAGGATACTCACCTTTCGGCTTCGAGCAAGTATGTTCCGGCCGGCAAGGTTCCTTACTATTCCGACTCGCAGATAAACGATGTGATAAAACAGAAACAGAAGGATAAGACAGAGTAGAACAAAAGTTCTGTACACTTGTTATAGATAGGCCGGCAATCATATGGAGATAGCCGGCCTATTCCTTAAATAGCTTCTTAGTGTTATGAAAAAGTTTATTCCTGTTTTCTTCTTTGTGGCAATCTCTTTTCTTGCAGGCTATTTTTCCATGCTGTTGCAGAACGAGGCTATGCAGACCTGGTATCCCACTCTTGTGAAATCGTCTCTCACCCCTCCCGGCTTTGTCTTCTCAATTGTGTGGAGCCTGCTCTACCTTCTGATGGGTATAGCCGCAGGCATCATCTGGAACACAAGGACAGCCTTCTCCCGTGTGCTCACTGTTATGTTCATTTTCCAGCTGCTGCTGAATGTGCTGTGGAGTTTCAGTTTCTTCTATATGCAGTCGCCGGTCTTCGGGTTTGCTGTGCTTATAGTGCTTTTTCTCTTCCTTGTGGTTTATCTCGTAGGGTGTTATATGAACAGTCACCTTTCGGCCTATCTCAATTTTCCCTACCTGCTGTGGCTGCTTTTTGCAGCCTACCTCAACGGTTACATAATGATGTGCAACTGATAGCCGCGTCTTCAGTCAATGCGTATCTTCTGAAAACGGCATCAAAATACACTCTGCAAATTTCTGCATTCCGTTCATTTGTATTATCTTCGCGATAGAACAGAGAGAACACTATGCATTTACCTATTGGAACACGATTGCAGGGAGGAAGGTACGAAATAGTACGCTACATAAGCAGCGGCGGCTTCGGCTGCACATACGAGGCAAGGCACACTTTGCTTGATACCTATGTTGCAATAAAGGAATTTTTTGTAAAGGACTTCTGCAACCGTGACAGTGCAACAAACAATGTTGTAGTTGCTACACAAAGCAAGGTCGCGCTTAACGAACGCCTGAGGGTCAAGTTTGTAGAGGAGGCACAGGCTATCTTCAGAATGAACCATCCTAACATAGTGCGTGTTACCGACATCTTTGAGGAGAACAGTACCGTCTATTATGTAATGGACTACATCGAAGGCTCCTCCCTCGGCCAGCTTATAAGCGAAAAAGGCCATTTGGGCGAGAGCGAAGCCCTTGGCTATATACGCCAAGTGGCCGACGCCCTCCGTTACGTCCACTCGCATAACCGCCTTCACCTCGACGTCAAGCCACATAACATAATGGTAGAGAGCAGCGGCCGTGCAATACTCATAGACTTCGGCGTCTCCAAGCAATACGACGAAGTTAACGGCGAGAACACCTCCACACTCCTCGGCTGCACCCCCGGCTATGCCCCCATCGAACAAGGCAGCCGTGGCTTGACAGAGTTCCACGCCGCAACCGACATCTACGCCCTCGGTGCAACCCTCTACAAAGCATTGAGCGGCATAACCCCGGTTGAGGCAACCTTACGTGCCAGTGGCATGAAACTTCAGCCGCTCCCCGGCAGCCTAAGCCCCTCAACAGCCTCAGCCATTGAAAAGTCAATGCAGCTGATTGTAGACAACCGCCCCCAGAGCGTTGATGAGTTCTTGGAGATAGTGGAAAGAGGAAAGAGCAAAGATGAAAGAGCAAAAATAAGAAATGAGAAAGAAGAAAGGAAAGATGAGAGTGAAGAGACTGTTTATCCTGTTTCCGTTGTTTCCGCTGCCGATGATGAAACCATAGCACCCGGTAGCTCAAAAGAGACACCCCGTAATGCAACCCGTCCTTCTTCCGCTTCCAATGAAAAAGAGAATAACACAAAAGCATTTCCGCCTTTTGCAGTGAGAAAACGTTCTTCTATTTCTTCTTTCAATGAAAAAGAGGATAACGCAAAAGCATTTCC
>CAZAIM010000044.1:0-18669 GCA_964485215.1 uncultured Bacteroidaceae bacterium
AGAGAAAAGAGAGAAAGAAAAATTCTGCAAATTACCGCTCCTCATGCGAGGAGCTGTCACGGAGTGACTGAGGAGTAGGAATGTACCTAAGATTTCTTATATCGAATTCACGTTAAAAATAATGTATCTTTGAGATAAACCTCGAATATTTTCTGCACTCGCTTTGAAAAATATTGAAGCAAGCTTGATATTTCTCGCTCGTTTGTTAGAATATTTGAAGGTCTTGGAAAACGTGTGAGCCTTACTATCGGTGAAGTTTAAAAACAAACTCCAGCCCACCACCCTGGCGGTTTCTTGCGGATATTGTACCTCCGTGCAATGCTACTGCATTCTTTACAATTGCCAACCCCAAACCTGTGCCTCCAAGCCTGCGGCTCCGTCCCTTGTCAACACGATAGAAACGCTCGAACAAACGGGGCAAGTGCTCTTCGGAGACGCCGACACCATTATCCGAGAAACTGAAGTAGCAGAACTCGGCATCACTGCGGAAACAGGAGACATTTATCTCGGCTCCCTCACCGGCATAGGCTATCGCATTGTCAAAGAGATTCCGGAACACGGAGTAAAGCATAGAAGGGTCGGCGTTAATCATCAGTTTGCCTGGCAGTGCGTTAGTCACACTCATTCTTTGTTCCTGCAACTTGTCACCTACCTCCTGCACTATTCCTGCCACTATCTGCGACACATCGGTATTAACCCTATTCAACCGCTGCACTCCATTGGTCATTGTATTCAGCTGCGATATATCCTGAACAAGATTGGCAAGACGATTGCTCTGCGTATAGCACCTATTAAGGAAATGCATCAACTGTTCCTCGGTCATCTTGCCGGGATAGTTCTGCAATACCGTTTCAAGGTAACCTTGAATGCTGCATACCGGTGTCTTGAATTCGTGGGCCACATTCTGTGTGAGCTGGTTCTTTACCTTAGACTGCTCTTCTATTGCCGTAATATCATTTATGGAGACTTCGAATGTGTTGTCGCCGAAAAGCACTCCTCTAAGAGCAAAGACACGTCCCGAGGCCTCAACCTTGTCCGAAACGTATGCATCGCGAACGGTATTGTTTCTGTAACCGCCATTGTCTATAAAGCGTTTGACATTCCTCAATTCGGGCTGAAGAAGAATGTTCTCTATCTTTTCGAGACGAGCGGACGAAAGTATGTCGGCATACTCACTGAAGAGAGAATTGGCAAACAGCATACGGCCCTTGGAATCGAAGACTGCTATTCCTTCCTGGGCAATACGCAGGTGCTGCAAGAGTTTTTGGCTTGCGAAGTTCGAACTTCCGGCAAGCCTTATCATACGATATATAATGTATAGCACAACTGCTATTATGATGCCTGCAATTACAAGAAGTACAAGTTCACTTGTGGCATCGGAGCGCAAGGCCATTTTGTATGGCTGGGAACTGCGAACGACATAATCGTACCCGGGATAATAGGTTGCAACATAGAAATACTCTTCGTCGTGAACCGAAGAGAGACGGCGAACATCATAGCCCACCCCATTGTCCAACGCCTCCATAACCTCGGGACGTGTTGCGTGGCTCTGCACCTCACTTGCACCGCCCGGAAGAGAGGTGTCGAACAGCACGCATCCGTCGGAGACATCGATTATTGTAATGCGTAGCCCTTCCTTGTCATAGTGCGATACATAACGTTGCAGATACACCGATGAGGAATCGTCAAACACCGTACAGCCCCTAATCTCGAGCAGGTCGTATACGCTTTCGTTTATATTGCACAGCACTCCTTGCTGGTGCAGCAAGGCTACATCCTTCTCCTTCTGGTAATTATAATAAAGGAAGGATATTGTCAGCAGCAACAGCAGTGCCACAACGGGGAAAAAGAAACGTGTAAAAAACCTGGACATACTAATCATTGACATCGTTCACGAAACAGTATCCGAAACCGCTGCGCGATACGATATTATTGGCATAAACACCCATTTTCTTTCTCATTCGAGCCATATTGACATCAATGCTACGTTCCAGAACGTTGACATCATCGGGCCATACACGTGAGAGTATCTCCTCGCGCGAATAGACTTTACCGGGCTTGCTCATGAGCATATACAGCACCTCGAACTCTTTTTTTGTCAGCGATATGTCCTTACCGGCAATATATGTTCTCTTTGTATCGCAGTCGAGCACCAGCTCGCCATGTACCAGAGAGGATTGGGCCGATGAGTTCTCCCGAGCCGTAACGTTACGCCTCAACACGGCCTTTACCCTTGCAAGCACCTCGCTTATGCGGAAAGGCTTGCAAATGTAGTCATCGGCACCTATATTGAAACCGGTGAGAACATCGTTCTCTCCATTACGGGCTGTAATGAAAATTATAGGAACTGCTGTTAGCAGCCTGTTTTTTCTTATCTGCGTGGCAAGCGAGAAACCGCTCATGTCGTCCATCATTACATCGAGCAGGAAGAGACTGTATTCCTCCAGCCTGAGAGCAAGAGCCTCTGTTCCGGAATTCACGGTATCTACCTCGTAGCCTACATTCTCAAGATTAAACTTCAGAATTTCGCAAATATCCGCCTCGTCATCGACGACCAATATCCTGTGCCCGTTATCCATATCTATTCAAAACTATGCAAAAGTGCGATTTCCTCGGTCCAACGGTTCTCATCGGGCGTTTCAAGTATGATTGGCATATTGTCGAAACGCGAATCCTTCATAAACTTCTTGAAGAATTCTATGCCAAGCAAGCCTAAGCCCACATTGTCGTGACGGTCGACACGCGAGCCAAGCGGCTTTTTTGTATCATTGAGGTGTATTGCCTTCAAATACTCTCGCCCTATAACACGGTCAAGTTCTCCAAAGGCACCATCATAGTCATTGACAATATCATAGCCTGCGGAGTAGAAATGACAGGTATCGAGGCACACTCCTACACGGCTTTTGTCGTCGACACGGTCTATTATATAACGGATTTCTTCGAGCCTGTTGCCCACATTACTCCCCTGCCCCGCTGTATTTTCAATAACAGCGGTTACACCCTTTGTTCGCGAAAGAGCCAGGTTGATATTTGCCGCTATCTCATCCAGGCACTGCTCTACCGGAATACGGTTCAAGTGACTGCCCGGGTGGAAGTTAAGCATTGTGAGCCCAAGCTGCTCGCAACGCTGCATCTCATCAATGAAAGCAGCCCTCGACTTCTGTATAGCATCCTCGTCGGGGTTCCCAAGGTTTATCAGATAACTGTCGTGCGGCAGTATATACTCCGGTTTGAAGCCGCCCTTCGCGCAATTCTCCTTGAAAAGCCTTATACTTTTCTCGGTCAATGGCGCAGAGACCCATTGACGCTGGTTCTTTGTAAACAGCGCAAATGCGCTGGCACCGACAGCCATTGCATTGAGCGGAGCGTTTTCCACTCCACCGCTTGCCGATACATGTGGTCCAATATGTTTCATATCTATCAAATCTATAATGAACCTGGGGTTGCCAGGAGTTTTCATTTATGCTACGCGAATTTAAGCATCTTCTTAATATGAAACTGCCGGCAGAAGGGTCTATTACACATTATTAACATTCTGCCGGCAATTCATTATAAGAGAGTGGCACTATCAGCCTTGCTCGTCGGCCTCTTCAGCCGGCTGCACAATTACCGTAGACGGAGCAAAGAACTTGTTGCCTCCACGCAACAGGTTACGCACCTCACTGAGCAACTCGTGGCTCTCCTGGATAAGGTTCAAGTAAACGAAATCCACCCTTAGACTGCCTTGGCTCTGGTGCAGACGCATTGTCTGTTCCTTGCGCAGATTGGCAAGAGCGTGCTTCAGATTCTTCGCGCGTAGCGAAACCTCATCGGCATTCCTGAAATCACCGGAAGCTATTATCTCGTTGATATCCTTGAGCACGTTATATACATCGCGGCAATATGGCGAGAACTCCTCTACATAGGACTTAGACAACGGACTGAAGCTATTGTCGGCATGTTCCTTCATTGGTTCACCTATGCGAGTGAGGGTATTCAGCATCTGCTGACAGCTGTTGGTGCATAGGTGATACCAAGTGCTGCGCTCAAACGCCAGCTGCTGGTCAACACGCTGCAGGCCACGCGTCTCGGCACGACGCTGTTTCTTCATCAAAGCCTTCTCCTCTACAATCTTTATGAGAGAGCTCTTCAATGGACGCAAAGCATCCTTTGAGAAAGACTCGAACATATTCTTGTATGTCAAGGCTGAGAATTCGAGAGTATGCGAGAGGGTATCGGCTGCATGTGACTGCAGGTTATTCCACACCTCTGACTGGTCATCCGACTTCAGCACCTTGACCATCTTTTCGTCGACCTTCTCGGCACTCTTCTTCTTGTTATAGTTAATGTGGCTGCGGATAAGCAGATAGATTACGAGCACAATCATAATGTACATTGCTATAACACCGCCGAAGTTCAGCACTGTTGCGACAAACGCAGCAAGCAGGAATGCCGCACCAGCCGTGATGAACCAGCCGCCCACAACCGAAACCACACCGGTTACACGGTACACGGCACTCTCCCTGCCCCAAGCACGGTCGGCAAGAGAAGAACCCATACCTACCATAAATGTAACGTATGTTGTGGAGAGGGGAAGCTTCAAGGAAGTACCCAGAGCGATGAGCAGACCGCCAAGCACAAGATTCACCGATGCACGCACAAGGTCAAAGGCAACATCCTCGCGCTCTTCAAGCGGAGTGAAACGCTTGTTTATCCATTTCTTCAGGCCGTTTGGTGTCTTGCGCGAAACAGCATCCACAGCCTTGGTCACTGTGCGCACCATATTGCGTGCTATCGAAGAGGTACCGAACATTTCACCCTCCTCGTTCTGCTGGCTCGACAAGTCGATGGATGTTTGCAGAACCTTGCGTGCCTTCTTGCTTGTAAAGAGTGCGTAGACCATAACGGCACCGGCTGCAATCAGGAACCAGACGCTTGTGGTAGTTGGCTGGTTAAGAGAATCCATACCCAAGGAGACATCGCCGCCAAGGTTCTCAAATGTCAGGAACGACTCAAAACCGGCAAGTGTTACACCGATAAAATTCACAAGGTCATTGCCGGCAAAAGCCATTGCCAGCGAGAATGTACCCATAAGAACCACAATCTTCAGTACATTCACCTTCAACGAATGCAGAATCTGCATCAGCACTGTCATAAACACGAACGTGCACAGCAGGAATGTAAACGTGTCGCCATAGATGAAGTTTGATATGCCATCGGGCAAGAATTCAACAAGTTTGCTGCCCTTGAGACCCTTTACAAGCATAAAGTATATTATGGCTGTTGAAGCGAATCCGCCATAGATGCCAATCTTGCGCCAAAGGTTCTTGCGGTAGTGGAATGTGAAAATGATACGGGATATCCACTGCACTATAAGACCGAAGACAAACGCTATGGCCACGGAAAGGAATATCGAAATGATGATTGTGAGTGCCTTCTCTGTATTCAGCGAACTTAAGCCGCTGTCCGAACTCAATATAGCCGTAATGAATGAAGCACCGAGCAACTCAAATACCATTGAGACTGTTGTTGATGTAGGCAGTCCCAGGGAGTTGAAAAGGTCGAGCAGGAACACGTCGCTTATTACAACTGCAAGGTATATGCACATGACGTTTGCAAAACTGAACGATGCCGGGTCGAAAATTCCATGCCGGGCAACATCCATCATACCACTGCTACAGGCCGCTCCCACAAAGACACCGACAGCCGCTACAATGAGTACATGTTTAAGTTTGGCAGCCTTTGAGCCTACTGCCGCACTGAGAAAGTTCACTGCATCGTTGCTGACACCCACCGTAAGGTCTATGATGGCAAGGGTGAACATAAAGAGCACTACGAACATATAGGAGAGTTCTACTGTACTCAGCCCCGACACAAAAGAGGCAATTTGATTAATAAAGTCCATATAATCTATGTTTATAAATAATCTTGCAGGCAACATGAAAGGTGTGCGAAGGCAACCTATTCAGTTTTTACAAAAATTGCACGTAAGAGTCACGCAAAAGTTACGCAACCGTTACGAAATTGTTACAAAAATAAACATTTGTTTTAAAATGCAACACATATAAGCAAAAAAAACTGCAGCTACCCGAAAAGATAGCTGCAATTTCTCTTTGAATAATGTTACTGCTCCTTATGAAATACTGGGCTGCACCTCCTCGGAAGCGAAATACTTGTTGCATCCGCGCAGCAAGTTACGCACCTCGCTGAGAAGCTCGTGGCTCTCCTGGATAAGATTCAGATAGACAAACTCAACACGAAGGCTTCCCTGGTTGCTGTGCAGACGTGCGGTCTGTTCCTTACGCAACGCGGCAAGCGACCGTTTCAGTTGTTTTGCACGTTCCGAAACCTCACGCGATGCACTGTAGTCGGCGGAAACAATCATACGGTCTATATCTACCAGCACTGCATATATATCCCTGCAGTATGGCGAGAACTCCTCGACATAGGACTTGGGCAGCGGAGTAAAGCTATGCTCCATATGCTCCTTCACGGGTTCTACAATTCTTGTCAGCGTATTCAGCATCTGCTGGCTGCTGTTTGTGCACAAGTGATACCAGGTACTGCGCTCGAATGCCAACTGCTGGTCCATACGCTGCATAGCCCTTGTTTCAACCCTGCGGTTCTTCTTCAGCAGTGCCTTGCTCTCGACAATCCTGTTCACCGAGCCACGCAACGGACGAAGAGAATCCTTGGCAAAGGTTTCAAAGACAAGCCTGTAGGTTTCGGCGGAGAAGGCCAGAGACTGGGATATTGTCTCGGCAGAGTGTTTGCGCAACGACTTCCACACCTCATCCTTGTCTTCACTGCAAAGCATAACCTGCATATCGGCATTCTCCTTCTCGGCCTCGCTCTTCTTTTTATACCTGACGCTGCTGCGATAGAGAAGATATATTACGAGACCTATCATGGCAAACATCGCCACAAGACCACCGAAATACATTATCGATGCCGCGAATGCCGCAAGCAGGAATGCCGCGCCTGCTGTGATGAACCAGCCGCCGATAACAGAAACTACACCCGTTACACGGTACACGGCACTCTCCCTGCCCCAGGCACGGTCGGCAAGAGAAGAACCCATACCTACCATAAATGTAACGTATGTTGTGGAGAGGGGAAGCTTCAAGGAAGTACCCAGAGCGATGAGCAGACCGCCAAGCACAAGATTCACCGATGCACGCACAAGGTCAAAGGCTATATCCTCGCGCTCTTCAAGCGGAGTGAAACGTTTGTTTATCCATCTCTTGAGGCCGCTCGGCATTCTGCGTGAAATTGCTGTCACCATCTTGGTGGTTACACGAACCAGATTACGGGCAAAGGATGATGAGCCGAACATTTCGTTCTCCCCATTCTGCTGGGTCGACAGACTTATCGATGTCTGCAGAACCTTGCGCGCCTTCTTGCTTGTCCACAACGCAACAACCATAACCAGACCGGCTCCTACGAGAATGAAGACACTTGTAGAAGCACTGCCCTCGAGTGCTGTCATAGGCATATCCACACTGCCGCCAGGAGCTATAGCAGCGATGAAAGAGTCCATACCGGCAAGCGTAACGCCAATAAAGTTCACAAGGTCATTTCCGGCGAACGCAAGAGCAAGCGAAAAGGTACCTATGAGAACAACCACCTTAAGCACATTCACCTTGCACCAGTGCAGCACCTGCATGAGCAATGTAAAGAAGAACAGACAGGCCAACAGTATCGGCAAGGTATTCTCCTCGATGAACAGTTTGGCTTCCTGCGGAACAATCGTAGTACCCTTAAGACCCTTGATTAGCATAAAGTATATTATCGATGTAACGGCAACTCCGGCAAAAATTCCAATTTTCGAACCGCCGTTCTTCTTGTAGTGGAAAGTGAATATAAGGCGCGAAATCCACTGTACAAGAAGACCGAAGACAAAGGCTATCGCCACCGACAGGAATATCGAGATAATCATAACGAGTGCCTTGTTTGTGTTGAGCATACCGAACACATCGAGTTCCACTTCACTTGTCGCAACCTTGATGACAGCAACGATGAAGGCTGCACCAAGCAACTCAAACACCATGGAAACAGTTGTGGAAGTGGGCAGTCCCAGCGAATTGAACAGGTCGAGCAGGAAGACATCGCTCACCATCACAGCCAGGAATATGACCATAACCTCATTGAAGGCAAACTCGCCCGGATTAAATATTCCGTTACGGGCAACCTCCATCATACCGTTACTGAACGCTGCACCCACAAAAACACCCAGGGCAGCCACAATCATAACGTGCTTCAGCTTGGCAGCCTTGCTGCCTACTGCCGAACCCAAGAAGTTTACAGCATCGTTGCTCACACCAACCCAAAGGTCTATTATGGCAAGCACGAAGAGAAACACTACAATGAGCAGATATGCAATCTGCGTACCGCTCATATCCATCAGAAAGGAAAAATCCATAAAAATAAAAAATAAAAAGTTTTCTACAGTGCAAAGATTGCCAATACCGATTACTCCTTGGTTACACAAATGTTACCATTATATTGCAAAAAAAATGATGGCGGATGAGATTTCTCTCACCAGCCATCGCAGAGGCAATGCAGCCCCATTGGTAAATATATTCATTAGAAATCGTACCTGGCCGAAAGATTGATTCTGTTGGCATTGAAGGTCTTCTCATCAAAATCCAAACGCCAGCCGTGCAGATATTCCACACCAATCTGCATATTGTCACTTATGTTATAAAATAGGTTTGCAGCAAGATACTGCCCCTTGCGATACCCCGAAGGATGTATGTCGCCATAGCCCTTGCGCGAATGGAGCACAGTCTGGCTATATGTAGCCGAAGCAAAGAGCCTGTCGGTAAAGTTATAGAGAAGGCTGGCATACCAGGCCTCACTCTGCAGCATCATGGCCTTGCCGGGCGATTCCGGGTCGGGGACCACATCGACACCCACATTGGATATGTTGTTGACAAGCGAACCGATACCTTCGCCCACGGTGAACTGACCCATTATCTTCAGTTTGTATATCGTGGCAAGTATACTTGCCTGTGCGCCCCAGCCTACCTTGTCGCTGCTCTTGTCCGTAATTCTGTCGTTATATGATATGTCGCGCATTATTGCACCGAAGCGTATGTGGTTGTCGGGCCTGTTGCCAAGATTGTACTGCACAAACAAAGGTACATTAGGAACGCGTTGTGCACCTATCGATATATTCTCGTTCTCACTTCCCTTCACATCGGGAGCCTCTACACCAATTCCCATAGAAAGGCCAAAGTCAAAGCCATACTTGAACATTGCCTGAGTTGAACGGTAGAAAGTCATACCGCAAGGGCCTCCATAGTCAATGGTAACAGGCACAGCCGAAATGTCCATAAAAGAGCCGACCGTGTAACCGATTGTGAAATACCTTGTACTCATATAAGCATTCTGCAGCTGAAGCCCGAGACCGCTGCCGCGCCAGTTGGCCGAAGTGAAGACAACGAAATCGCCCAAAAAGCGGCTGCTACCCACAAGTTTCATAAAAAGGGTAGAATTTGTCATGTCCATCCTATACTGGCTCGATGGCGCGCCGGCACGCTGAATGGCAGAGGGAAGAAAATCAACATTGTCGACAGCCTTGTCAAAATCGTACTCTATCTTCGTCTGCAGATAACCGCCAAGGCCAAGCCCCCATTTGCCTTTCTGGTCGACAAGAATAAAACGTGGGGCACGCGGGTCGTGGTGATAGGCACTCTGCGAGTTCTGGAAAATCTCCACCACATCGGGGGCCTCATTAACCGTTTCACTGATGTAAATTACAGGAGCCACCTCGCTTTTCGTATCCACCCAACGCTGGGCAGCCGTCTCCACTGTTGCCGACAGTAAAGTTGCCGACAATAACAAACTTTTTAAAATTCTGTCCATAATTTATTACTTTTATGTATGAATGCAGAAAATAGAACAGATTCAATACATTTTTGTTCATAATTCAAGAAGCTGTATCTCTTTTTTCATTTCCTTTGTAAAATGAAATGCCAAGGTTCGTTGAGCCCGAACATATACTATGGATACTATGAAAAACACTATTGACACAAAAAAGGAGGCTGAAAAATTCAAGTACCTGCAGACATCGCCACGCGACAAGCTATGGGGGCTTGCCGTGACAACTGCGGGATTCCAGCACATAAAGCCGGGAGAGAGTTACTCGCTGTCGGTACACCCCGACGGATATATGTTCCCCGAAAACAAACGCCGTACCCTCAACGAATACCAGCTCGTATACATTACCCGAGGCACTGGATATTTCGAAAGCTTTTCTTGCCCGAGGACAAAGATTGAAGCAGGAATGATGTTTATGCTTTTCCCCGGAGAATGGCACACATTCTCGCCCAACCCCGAGACTGGATGGGACGACCATTGGATTGGCTTCAACGGCAGTTTCATGGATGAGAAAATCAGTACGGGCTTCTTCACGTTCAGGAATTGCGTATTCAAGATAGGGGTCGACGAGCGAATAATAGACACGTACCACGAAGTTCTTGACATCGTCTCAGAAGAAAAGAAGGGTATGCAGCAGATGGCGGCCAGCCTCACCATTTCACTCCTTGGGCGGCTCTATTACGAAGAACTCAACCACTCCTTGAGCAACAGCTACATAATGCGCATAATAAATCAGGCCAAGGTCATTATGAAAGAGGACATGACAGGAAGCATGTCACTCGAGGAGATTGCAGCATCACTCAACATAAGCTATTCGCTGTTCCGACGCGAGTTCAAGAGCAAATGCGGAATATCCCCGGGGCAATACAGGCTGGAACTGAAACTTGCCAAGGCCAAGGAACTGCTGTACTCTACCAACCTGAGCATAGCAGAAATAGCCAACAGGCTGCATTTCGAATGTCTTGGGCAATTCTCGGCATTCTTCAAGAAAAAGACAGGCATACCGCCGTTGGAATTCCGCAAAAAGGGTACAAAAAATAGCTAATTTGAGTTAACTCCTGCTAATTGGTTTGTTTTATATGCCGGAAGCATCTACCTTTGGCAATCATAGACAATTAAAAGACATCGAAGTATGAGAAGGAATCTTTTTATAACAACTGCAATGGCTGTTGCCATGCTGTTTGCCGCATTGCAAGAGAGCGTGGCTCAGAATATCGCGCAACCCTATATTGACATGAATACCACTGTTGAGCGCGAGGTCACTCCCGACGAACTGTATATAAAAATAACCATAAGCGAAAGCGACTACAAGGGCAAGAAGAGTCTCGAGGAGATGCAGGAGGCTATGCTCGGCGCACTCAAGGCAAACCGCATAGACATTCCGGAGAGCCTGACACTCAACTACATGGGCAGCGAAGTAGGCTACAAGACGTTCTCAAAGAAGATAATACCGAAAACCGAGGCGACATATATGCTAAAGCTACATGATGCCGTCACTATGCAACAGGTTATTGCCTCACTCGAGGAGAGGCAGATTTCAAACATTGAGCTTGCCAAGGTAAAGTTCACAAAAGAAAGGGAACTGAAGAAGGAGATGGGCATTGAGGCTATGCAACAGGCGAAAGCAGAAGCAGAAGCTCTTGCCGGAGCCATCGGGCAACGGACAGGCAAGGCCTTGAGCATCAATTCCTGGATGAACGGCGGCGAAGTGCAACCACGGCTTTACAAGTCACGCGCAAACTATTCAGTCGAAGAGGATGCCGCCGTTGAGAGCAGTTCTGCCATGCCTATTTTTGATATTGGCAAGATAACATACAGGTTTAACGTCAACGTACGCTTCGAACTGAAAGAAGACGCAACGAACTGAGAAGCTGTGAACAACAGAAGCGGGTGCAGTGTTTGAAAGGAAACATTACACCCGTTTTTTATGAACCGATTTCTAAAATTCATCTTCCCGGCGATACCGCAGGATACTCCGGCATCGCTTCTGATTCTTGTTGCACGTATAGCATTCGGAACAATGTTCTTCAGCCACGGAATGGCCAAAATGATTGCATTCGATTACCTGGAGGCAACATTCCCCGACCCTCTTGGCATAGGAACAACCATCTCTCTTTCGCTTGCAATTTTTGCCGAACTGTTCTGCTCGATTGGTGTCATAGTGGGAGCATTGTACCGCCTGTGCCTCATGCCTATGATTTTCACAATGATTATAGCATTCTTTGTGATACACAGCAACGACACATTCGCTGTCAGGGAGACTGCGCTCATGTACCTTATAACATTCACACTTATGTTCATTGCCGGACCGGGTCGCTATTCAACCGATGCAATGATACGCCGTGCAATAGAATAGACATGTAACAACAGGAGGGCGACTAAAAGTCACCCTCCTGGTATTTGATATTATAAAGATTTACTTCACAAGAACCTTCTCGCCCTTAGAGGTAACATAAATTCCGCGTACAGGTTTCTCTACACGGTTACCCTTGAGGTCGTAGAACTTGACTTTACCCTCCTCGGTTGAAATTGCATCTATAGATGTTGCTTCACCCTTCTGCAAAGCAATAGATGCAGCTTCGCTATCTGCAGTGTAGTATGCAGTGTTTGCAGTGATGTTGCCCGATGTTGCAGTGCGCTTCTCAAAGACACCATTGTTGAGCTTGTAGATGTTTGAGCCGCTCACGCTCCGGCTCTTTAGAACACCACCTAAGCGGTTCTCGGCAACTGCCTCAACAGCCTCGCCGCCTACACCGATGGTGTATGTACCGTTCTCGGCTGCAAGAATCACCGGAACGCCAGCTGCAACAACACCGCTGCCGTACTCTGTCAATGGAGCAACAACAGTACCGTCAACCTCAACTGCTGCACCTGCGGTGTAAGCGATTACACCCTCAGGAACAGTCATTGCAAACGGCATGCACACCGCAGCAAACTCGTTTATTGACAATTCAAATTCATCAACCGGCTCGATGTACCAGAGTGAGGCATCTGCATTGTTGGTCCAAGGCACAAGGCGTACGTTGTCACCTGCAAGGTGAAGACCTGTATAGCTGCCTGTGTTGTTTTGACAGATAATTGAGCTCTTACCGTCTGCTGTGCTGCTTATCTTCCATTTTCCGGCAGCTGTCTCATCTGTTGTAACAACAGGCTGAGTCTCTGTAGCACCGAGAGGTCCAAGATAGTACTGGAAGTTGCCGTTGTACAGGTAGAATTCCTTCTCTGCTCCTGTTGAAACAAATGTGAACAGCTGGTTTGCATTGTTTACATTTGATACAGCAGCAGATACACGGCTTGCTTCAGGGTTGAGGTATAGTGTGGCACTGCTGCGTTCCTTGTTGCGGATGCGGTACCACTTGCCTGCCTCAACCTCCAGTTTAGGAAGGTTTGCAATAGCTGCATTGATAGCCTCGTAAGCCTCGTATGAAGGTGCTGCCTTGTATGCCTCAATCAGTTCTCCGACTGCATCAATTGAGTTCTTGTCGGCAGAACCTACGTATGCAGGAGCATCTGCGTCGAATGCGTCGAGCTTGGAGTCAAGGCCTGCTGCAACAATTGCTGTCCTGTCAACATCTGCGTCATAAACGTATGCGCTGTCAGTAATGTATTCGATGCTATAGTTCTTGTAAACGATGGTATAACCGCCACCACTTGTGCCGTAGGTGTCTTCTTCATAAAGGAAACCGATGTTGTTGTCCTGCTGCAGACACATTGTTGAATATGCACCGGAAAGGTAGCTCGACTGATGACGGCCGTCCCAGTCGGCTGCAATGGCCTCAGGTGATACAAAGTCGGCAAGCGTCTCCAACTCCTTATAATATATACCTACATTGGCACGGCCTGAACCGAATGGAACCGACTGCAATGCAAGATATACCTTCTTGTCATCGGCTGTGCGCTTTGCAGGCACAAAGAGAATCTCTCCGTTCGTAGAGTTGCTTACAGCAATTGTGCCGCTGTTCGATGAGTTGGAGTATGTTGCAGCACCCCAAGAACCCTCGGCATTCTTGCTGTCGGTATATGAGAAGATGTTATAGATGCGTCCGCCTGTTGTACGTGAGCTGATGATTACAGAACCGTCGGGAAGCTCCTCAGCCTTAGGCTCATCGCCACCGCTTGGGATTGGTGAAACTTCGCCACCGCCCAGTACGGTCCAGCTTTCACCGAAGTTGTCGCTGTAGAGCACGAAGTTCACATGTGTGCTGTTCACGTTCTTTACAAGAACGGCGCAGTAGATGCGGTAGTAATCGCCTACCTTGATGTACTGGCTCTGGGAAATTTTTCCTGAACCAACGAACATGGCACGTACCGGACCATGCTGTGTGTTGTCGAACTGTGCATATATGTGTTCTGCACGGTCAACAGGAGTGCTCCAGGTCTCGCCGTTGTCCTCGCTGTAGAAGTGCGCGATACCCTGGTGGTTGTTGCGCTGTCCGTTAGGGAACGATACATTGCCCGAACAGCTTATTACAAGAACCTTGTCGCTCTCACGGTCGGCAACGATTGCCGGGTCACCGAAACCTACATACATATCATTGTTTGAAGCATCGATGCCGGCAGCACCCTTGCCCTGAATGATATCAAAAATATCGCCCCATGTCTCACCGTTGTCCTTGCTTATGCGTGCGCGGAGGTCTATTCGTCCATTTGTCGCCATACCGATATCGGCACGGCTGTGACGGTAGTCGGCTACAGCGATGATGTTGCCGTTCTTTGCTGTTGCTATGGCCGGGATACGGTAAGGAATATCCGAAGTGGTAAGCGTTGGGAATACGTCGAAAGCAGGCTCCGGAGTGCGGATGTCAAGCTTCATGTAAACAATAAAGTTCGAGAATGTAATACCCTTGTTGGCACCTGTCTGGCTGAATGACACCATTCGTGCAGGCTCGGCAACCTCAATATCCAGGTGCTGTGCTGTAGCCGAAGATGTGTAGCTCTTGCCTTCGACGTTGAGTGTCAAGGCATAACTGTTGTCATTATTTGTGTTGACATAGTCGAAACTGTAGCCGGCAACAACAAGGCCTTCGGGAGCTGTAAGAGTGTAAGTACATGTACCGGACTGGCCTGAGTATCCGGCAATGTAATCACCCGATGCCTGCATGTTGTTGGCATTAGCAGAAAGTGAGAAACCGCTGAGTTCGCTGCTCTCCCACTTTGAGTGCCATGTACCGTTGGTGTTGCTTGCGGTGAACGAACCGGCAGAAGCAAGTATCTCTACCGAAGCCTCTGCTGCAGTGAATACGATTGTTGAACCTGCGTCAGCACCCTCGGCCCAGAAAGCGAGCTTGCCTATGCCGCCGAAATTATTGACAGCGTAGCTTGTGCCGTGAATCTTCATGAAATAGCCGTCGACATCGGCAATCTTGTCCGATGAAGCAAAGTCCCAGCGACCCACATAACCTGTAGGAAGGTTCTCTGCATCCTGCATTGTGGGGTAGGTGGAACCGCCAGTGCCTCCGTAACCCGAAATGGCGGTCATAGTTGTCTTTGAAGCAAGCACCTTGCTTGTGCCGGCCTGCTTGTTGTACACAGCATAGCCATCGGTGGCATTTCCTACAAAGCACCAGAGTTCATCGTCATCGCCTTTTGGTGTTGACATGCCAAGCGCAATATGGTCGGCACCGGCATTATCCTTGATAAGTTTTGCGCCTTCGCCAATACCCATCGTGTACCAGGTTGTACCCTCGGCGAACTCGCCATTTTCAATGGTAGTCACCTTGAAAGGCACCTGTGCCCAAACACTTGCCACGGCAAAAAGCGAAAGCAAAGAAAGTAACGTTTTTTTCATAAAATATAAATTAAGGTTAGTATTAGCCCACAATTAGGGAATATGTTGCGAATATAACATAAAATAATCAAATATTTATATAATAAGTGCAAAAACTGACAAAAAGCCACAAAACGACAGCGTACCGCAGCGAAACCAAAAGCCCACTGCAGTTCATCCCAAAACACAAAAAAGCCCCCCGTTAAGGACGAGGGGCAAACCTAATGTTTTCACAACGGAATAATTAACAAAAATAAGATATTACACTTTATTTTATATCTATTTTTGCTATTTTTGCGAATAGCAGACAAAAAAAACTCCTGCGGCAGTCGCAGGAGCCAAATTACTACGGCTTATAGCCTTGTTGTGAAAAGCTTCACATTAGTATCACGACAAAGGTATATACTATTTTGAAAAAGCCAAACTAAAAACTCAAAAAAAAATGGGAAAAACCTTAGCAATAGATTTAGGAACGAACTCTCTCGGGATATTCGTAAGAAACACAGATTTAGGCAATGATATAATAAAACAAGCCGAATATTTTTCGGTCGATATTTTCAATTCTGGAGTTGGTAGCGCAGAAGGAAAAGAGTACTCTTATGCAGCTGAACGTTCTACAAAAAGTAGGGCAAGGCGATTATTAGATGTACGCCGTAGAAGAAAATGGGCAACACTAGAAGTTCTAATCGAGCACAATCTTTGTCCTTTATCCAAAGATAAGCTTTATGCTTGGAAAAACTATGACAAAGAAAAGGGGTTTAAAAGAGAATACCCAACAGATGATATCGAATTCCAGAAATGGATTGCTTTAGATTTTAACAATGACGGCATTGCTGATTATACAAGTCCATACCAACTTCGCAAAGAGTTGGCAAATAGACAATTTGATTTTTCCCAGGCAATAGAAAGATACAAGTTGGGCAGAGCTTTATATCACATTGCACAAAGAAGAGGATTTAAAAGCAGTAAAGGAGAAACCATAAAGGAACAAGAAAATAATAGTCTCGATACAGAAGGTTACACATTAAAAGATTCTGAACAAAAAAAATCGGGAGCACTTCAAGAACACATGTCTGCCAACAACTTGAAAACTGTTGGTGAAGCATTCGCACACATTGAAAACTGCGGAATCAGAGTTCGTGGAAGCATCTATCAAGCTGTTAGAAGCCAATACAAAGATGAAATCACATATATATTCAGCTATCAAAAAGACCTTGACACCTCATCAGAGCTACACAATCGATTGACAAGCGAGAAAAAAGGTATAGGAACAATTTTTTACAAGAATCCTTTAAAACGACAAAAAAAGAATATCGGCAAATGTTCATTGGAAAACAAGAAGACAAGGTGTCCGTTGGCGCACCCCGATTATGAAGAATTCAGAGCCTGGTGTTTCATAAACAACATACGGTATCGATTTGACAGCAACGGCAAATGGTTAGAAGTGCCATTGTATTTAAAGGTCAAAATTTACAATGACATTTTTTGCAAATATGTAAGAAGAAGTTTTAAATTCATAGAGATTAAAGAACTGCTTGAGGAGCATTTCAGTTTTACTTTTTCAACGAAAGAAGCGCGTAAAACAATCAACTACAAAGATGATCAAAGCGTCTTAGGTTGCCCTGTTATTGCCAGACTAAAGAATTTGCTTGGAGATGGATGGAAATACATAAGCATAACAGGCTATAAGAAAAGACAAAATAAAACAGGTAATGAATATCTTGCTACATATTCTGCATATGACCTATGGAATATATGCAGAAATACAGATGACCCCGAAAACATAACACTTTTTGCAGAACGCACATTAAAATGGGATGAGCACAAAACAAAATCACTTCTCCGCCTTTGGGATGCCATTAACGAGGGGTATGCGAACCTCTCATTAAAAGCTATAAGAAAAATAAACTACTTTCTACAAAAAGGATATATTTACAGCGATGCAGTCCTGTTAGCCAAAATACCAGAGATTATCGGCTATAACGAATGGGAAAAAGAAGAAGCGAACATAATTGAGCATATTGCTAAGATTAAAGACAAATACAATTATGAGAGACTTGTAAATGAGATCACAAACAACCTTATATCTGCGCACAAAAGTATCCCAATAGAGAGCACTTTTGCGTTCAAAGACTATAAATATGTTTTAGATTCTTCAGACTATATAGATATCGACAATACCATCATAGCAACCATCGGTAAAAGCAAATGGGATAATTATGACGAAGATAAGCAAGTCGTCATTAAACAAGATGTCGCAGATTTATATCAAAGGTATTTTGCAGATCATAATAGAAATTATTATAGAACAGAAGAAATCACAGACAAAATAAAGACCTTCCTTAGTGAGCTATACTCTGACAAAGACATAGAATTCAAAAACAGATTAGAGAATCTTTATCATCATTCTAATTTTTCAGAATACTCACAATTTAAACATTCTGGCAAACTTGCATCTCCCAACATTGGCGCAATAAAAAATCCGGTTGTTATGCGCACGCTAAACATAATGCGCAATAAAATAAACCAGTTGCTTGAAAACGGCATTATTGATTCCAAGACAAGGGTTATCGTGGAAACCACAAGAGATTTTAATGACGCGAACAAACGTTGGGCAATAAACAAATATGCAGAAAACAAAGAAGCTGAGCATAAAGAAATTGAGAAGTTGATAAGAACAACTCTTCAGTATGCCGATGATGTTGTCATAAGCAAAGAAAGCATAGAAAAAGGGAAAATACTTCTGGAACAAAACAAAAAGGAAAATGCCATAGAAAAAATTTACAAGGACCGGTTATTTGAGAAGAACGTAATAAAATATTCGTTATGGAAAGAACAATCCGGCATATGCATGTACACCGGAGAAACCATAAATTTCAGTGAGTTGTTTGATGAAAACAGTGTAGATATTGAACACACCATACCACGAAGCAAATCTTTTGATGACTCACTTGCTAATTTGACTATATGCAAATCATACTACTACTTTGTAACACTTAAAAGTTCAATATAGGATAGAGGTGCTTCAGCTTGATTCG
>CAZAIM010000045.1:0-18572 GCA_964485215.1 uncultured Bacteroidaceae bacterium
TATCTTCTTCAAGTTCCTTCGCTACGCTCAGGATGACAAGTACGCGATTTTTATTATCTGTTCTCTGCACTCTGTTCTCTGTTCTCTAATTTACATACTTTAGAACCTGAAATCTCTCTCGCCGTGCTCTATCCTGCTTAGGTATTCGGCGGCTTTGGTGCGGACGCGTTCATTGGGAATGCCTTCCAACAGACGTTTTATCATGGCTTCGCCTTTTTGACGGGTGGCCGGTGAAGCGTAGTCGCGGATGTATTCCTTTAGGGTTATAAGCGCGTTGGGCAGGCAGCAGTTCGATATTTGGCCGTTCTTGAGCAGTGTCATGAAGCGGTCGCCGGTGCGTCCTTCGCGGTAACAGGCGGTGCAGAAACTGGGGATGTGGTTGAGGTCGAGCAGCCACCCTACCACTTCATCGAGGGAGCGGTGGTCGGCTATGTCGAACTGTGCGGAATTATCCTCTGGCTGTTCCTCGCAGACATAGCCGCCGACGCTGGTGCGTGAGCCGCCGCTTATCTGGGAAATGCCGAGTTCGAGAAGCCTTGCACGGCTAACGGCACTCTCACGAGTAGAGATAATCATTCCGGTATAGGGAACGGCTATGCGTATTATGGCTACTATCTTATAGAAGATGTCGTCGGGCACGGCGTTTTCAAAATCGGCAGTGTCGACATCGTCGGCCTGACAGAGACGGGGCACGCTGATGGTGTGGGGGCCTACCCCATATGTTGCCTCGAGATGTTCTGCGTGCATGAGCAAGCCTACAAAATCGTAGCGGTAGGTCTCGAGCCCGAAGAGCACGCCAATGCCTACATCGTCTATGCCGCCTTGCATAGCACGGTCCATGGCCTCGGTGTGCCATGCGTAATCTTTCTTGGGACCGGTGGGGTGCAGTGCCTCGTAATTCTTCTTGTTATATGTTTCCTGGAACAGGATGTATGTGCCTATGCCTGCATCGCGCAAACGGCGGTAGTTCTCTACAGTTGTAGCGGCTATGTTCACGTTTACACGGCGTATTGCACCATTGCGGTGCCTGATGCTGTAGATGGTATCTATGCTCTCAAGTATATATTCAATGGGGTTGACGAGGGGATGCTCGCCGGCCTCAAGAGCAAGGCGTTTATGTCCCATATCCTGCAGGGCTATGACCTCGGCACGTATTTCGTCCTGGGTGAGTTTCTTGCGACGTATGTTCTTGTTCTTTGCATGATAGGGGCAATAAACGCAGCCGTTGACGCAGTAGTTGGAGAGGTAAAGCGGTGCGAACATAACAATGCGGTTGCCATAGAATCGGTGTTTTATTTCGTTGGCAAGGGCATAGATGCGCTCAACTGTTTCGGGGTCGTTGCACTCGAGCAGCACGGCGGCCTCGCGGTGTGTTATGCCTTTGAAGGCGCGTGCCTTTTCAAGGATGCTTTCTGCCAGGGTGCGGTTGCTGCTGTTCTCGCGGGCATACTGCATAGTGTCGCGTATCTCGCTGTCGCTGATGAATTCTGTTGCTATGGTCGATTTTGCGTTGTACATATTAATTATCTTGTATTATATTTACCTCTTCCGCTGTGCCCGTCCCCCTAATACAGGGGGACAATATGAGCACGAAACAAAGGAAGGTGGGTTACCTTTCATAATCTCCGCGGGAGAGGTCTACCCGGTAGCCTATTCGTGCTAAGCGTTCATCAAGCAGAGCAAGTTGCTGGCCCGACTCGCTTCCGCAGGTTTTCTTGTTGTCGTATATCGTATATTTGTCTTTGACATTGAACGGTGTCATATTGGGCATAACCACATTGGCACCGGCAAGAATGCCACGTTCTGTTCCGTCGGCACACAAAGTGGCAAGTGCAGTTGTTGCCGGGATGAGAGCCTTGGGGAAACGAAGGCGCAGCAGCGAGATGAGCAGCAGGGTATGTTCTGCGCTACCGGGTCGCTCGTCCTCGAAGGGTGTTCCGGTGGCCGGGATAAAGGGGCCTATGCCTATCATCTGTGGCTGCAGTTCGTCGAGCAGCATCATGTCCTGGACAAGATGCCCGGGCTGCTGTCCCGGGGAGCCTATCATCATTCCTGCCCCCACTTGGTAGCCAAGTTCCTTGAGCATTGCGAGGCAATGCAGGCGGTTGGCGGCACTCATCGATGGGGGGTGCAACAGGGAATAGTGCCCGCTGTCGGCCGTCTCGTGGCGCAACAGGTAGCGGTCGGCTCCTGCGCTGCGCAGCAGGGCATATCCTTCGGCCGTGCGTTCGCCTACGGAGAGGGTGACAGCCTTCTGGGGATAGTGTTCCTTTATTGCCGACACCACTGAAGCAAGCCACCGATCGCCTTGCTGTGGGTCTTCGCCGCCCTGGAGCACGAAGGTATTGAACCCGACAGTGGCTGCACGCCGACAGCACTCGAGTATCTCTTCTTTGCTCAAACGATAGCGCGACGCTGCCGTGTTAGCGCAACGCAGGCCACAGTAACGGCAGTTGTTGCGGCAATAGGAGCTTATTTCAATGAGGGCACGTACATAAACCCTATTGCCGAAGTTTGCCAAGGCTGTTTCACGCGCCATTGCGGCAAGGGTCTCCCTTTCGGATACACCGGCCGAGAGAAGCACAAGCCAATCGGATGCAGAGAGCTTTTCACCGTTCCGCAGCTTCCGCAGGAGCACATTAAATGCAAACTTCATCATTTTTTATATTTTCGTTACTACAAAATTAGTTCAATTCAATGTTTTTTAGTTATTTTTACGACAAAATTTAGAAGTTGTTTAAATTTCTTTCAAAAAAAGATTACATTGTTCGCGAGTTGTGCTTGCCTTTTATGCTCTTTTTTGTCTGTTTTCCCCTTTTTCGCAGTTACATAGCCCGCTATGCGCCTTTGAAAAATGAAAAAACATCCTAAAAAAGACCTATAAAAAATTCAAGGACATAAATTTAAACAGCTTCTTAGAAGTCACACCGCTTCTATGATAAAATATTTTAGAAATTCAAACAGATTCAAGATAACTGCTTCTAAATAATGGCTTATAATAATAATGTGATGTTTGTACGGTATCGACTATTATCAGAACTGGTGTCGATGTGGAAGAAGAACGAGCTTCTTGAAAGAATCGACAGTATGCCCTACGAGATGTATCCGCGTAACCGCAAGCCAAAAGGCCGTTGCTGCATACACAAGGAACGTGCAGTAATAAAATACAAGACTATGGCTATGCTTGGATTCACCATGCAGGACGAGGTGAACGAAATGGATCCTCTGAGCAGTTATGCCAAACGCATGATGGAACGCGAGGAACTAAACATGCAGAACGGAGCCGTGCTGCACGTTATGGACGAGGCGTGTTCGTCGTGTGTGAAGATTAACTACGAGGTATCGAACCTGTGCCGCGGCTGCGTTGCACGCCCCTGCTACACCAATTGCCCCAAGGATGCTATTGTGTATGACAAGGATGGAAAGGCACACATTGACCACGATAAGTGCATAAGCTGCGGAAAGTGTCACCAGGTATGTCCCTACCACGCTATCATATATATGCCGGTGCCGTGCGAAGAGGCCTGCCCCGTAAAGGCCATTTCAAAGGATGAATACGGGGTTGAGCACATTGACCCTGAAAAGTGCATATATTGCGGAAAGTGCCTGAATGCCTGCCCGTTCGGAGCTATATTCGACAGGTGCGAGGTCTTTGACGTGCTGAAGAAGATGCGCCAGGGCAGGAAGGTCGTTGCAATGGTTGCCCCGGCAGTGCTTGCCCAGTTCGGCAAGCCTATCGAGCAAGTCTACGGTGCATTGAAATCCATTGGATTCAGTGACATTGTGGAGGTTGCATACGGTGCCGAGGAGACAACGCGGCGCGAGGCTGAGGAGTTGCAGGAGAAGATTGAGGAGGGGCAGCCATTTATGACTACCAGTTGTTGTCCGGCCTATGTAAACCTTGCAAAGAAGCATATTCCAGAGATTGTCAAGTATGTATCGTCGACAGGCTCGCCCATGCACTACACGGCAATATATGCGAAGGAGAAGTTCGGCGAGGAGTGCGTGACGGTGTTCATTGCGCCCTGCGCATCGAAGAAGGCCGAGGGACACGAAGACAAGAATGTCGACTATGTGTGGACATTCCGCGAACTCGATGCCGTTTTCCAGGGAGCAAGGGTGGACATTGAGAGTACAATGCCCTACACGCCGGCCGAAACCGCATGCAAGGATGCACACAACTTTGCAAAGACTACAGGTGTTTTCACTGCGGTGAAGAACCATATTGGCAATGAGCAGCTCGAGGGTGTGGTAATTGCCGACCTTCACAAGAAGAACATTGCCATGCTCAAGGGATATGCCAAGACAGGCAAATGCCCGGGCAAGCTGGTAGAGGTGATGTCGTGCCCGGGAGGATGCATAACGGGGCCTTGCGCATGTAGCCAGGGCGGCGAGGCTGTACGCCGTTTCGAGGCCGAAGTAAAGAAGAAATAAGTGCTGAATTAAAACTACTTCCAAACGACTGAATGATAGAGAGGATTTTTATACTCGACGGCATTGACCTTGTGGGTTTCTACGGTGCGGGGAACGCGCACCTGCAGATGCTGAAGAGACTGCACCCGAAACTGAGGATAGTTGCACGCGACAACATTATAAAGGCAATGGGCGACGATGAGGAACTGGAACGTTTCGGCAGAGCGATAGAATTGCTGAAGGAGTATTGCAACAGATACAACAGCCTTAACGAAGAGGCCATTATAGATGCTGTAAACGGCAAACGCGGAGACAAGGGAAGCGACAGCAAGGTTATTGTGTACAACATAAACGGACGGCCAATATACCCGAGAACCGAGAACCAGTGCCACCTGGTGGAGGAGTTCACCAGGAACGATATGGTGTTTGCAGTGGGCCCAGCCGGCACGGGCAAGACATATATGGCTATCGCGCTTGCAGTGAAGGCACTGAAGAACCGCGAGATAAGGAAGATAATACTGAGCAGGCCTGCCGTGGAGGCAGGTGAGAAACTGGGTTTCCTGCCCGGCGATATGCGCGACAAGATTGACCCGTACCTTCAGCCTTTGTACGACGCACTGGAGGATATGATACCAATGTCGAGGCTGAAAGAGCATATGGACAACAATGTAATTCAGATTGCTCCGCTCGCCTTCATGCGAGGACGAACGCTGAACGATGCTGTTGTGATACTCGATGAAGCGCAGAACACTACCCCACAACAGATTAAGATGTTCCTGACGCGAATGGGAAGCAACACCAAGATGATTATAACGGGAGACCTCACACAGATTGACCTGCCGCAGAACAGTAACTCGGGGCTTCTGCACGCATTACGGATTCTCGAAGGGGTCAAAGGTATTGGGTTTGTGAAACTGGGCAAGAAGGACATAGTGCGCCACAAGCTTGTGACACGCATTGTGGAGGCATATGAGAGACACGAGGAGATGGCTGCCGACAAGAGACAGAACAAGCCGCAGATGGAGTGAGCGAAGCGAACCGCCGGCCGATGTCCGCAGGGGGTATAATAAGATTTCTCTATCACCACCCAAAACAAGACAATAAAGAGAGTAAACGATAAAAAGAAAAAGATATGGCAAAAGCATTGACTAACACTGATTTCAATTTCGAGAACCAGAAAAACGTGTACCACGGCAAGGTGCGCGATGTGTACACTGTGGGCAACGACAAGCTGGTGATGGTGGCTACCGACCGCATTTCGGCATTCGACGTAGTGCTGCCCAAAGGGATTCCCTTCAAGGGACAGATGCTGAACCAGATTGCAGCGAAGTTCCTTGATGCAACAGCCGACATTGTACCTAACTGGAAGCTTGCGACACCCGACCCTATGGTAACTGTGGGTGTTATGTGCGAGGGTTTCCCGGTGGAGATGATTGTACGCGGATACCTTTGCGGGTCGGCATGGCGTGCATACAAGAGCGGAGTACGAGAGATTTGCGGCGTGAAGCTGCCCGAGGGCATGAGAGAGAACGAGAAGTTCCCGCAACCCATAATAACCCCAACGACCAAGGCCGAGATTGGCGAACACGATGCCGATATTTCAAAGGAGGAGATTCTTGCGCAGGGTCTTGCTACACCCGAGGAGTATGCACTGCTCGAGAAGTACACGCTTGCTCTCTTTGAACGCGGAACAGAGATTGCTGCAGAGCGAGGTCTCATTCTTGTAGACACGAAGTACGAGTTCGGAAAGCATGACGGAAAGATTTACCTGATGGACGAGATTCACACTCCCGACAGCAGCCGCTATTTCTACTCCGAGGGCTACGAGGAGAAGTTCGAGAAGGGAGAGCCGCAGAAACAGCTGTCAAAGGAATTTGTACGCGAGTGGCTCATGGAGAACGGTTTCCAGGGCAAGGAGGGGCAGCAGGTTCCCGAAATGACCGACGAGATTGTGGAGAGCATAAGCAACCGCTACATTGAACTGTTCGAGAACATTACCGGAGAGAAGTTCGTGAAGGAGGAGTGCAACGACATAAACGCACGCATTGAACAGAACGTGAAGAAATATCTGGGGTAAATGACTGAAAACTGTTCAAACTTTCAGGAATTCAAACAGTTTCTCATTCAGCCTCACAGAAAAACACGATGGTGACCATTTTACTTTAGGGTCACCATCATTTACTTATTGGAAACAGATGAAAAAATATGGTATAATAGGCTTCCCCTTGGCCCAGTCGGCAAGCCCTGCATTCTTCAATGCAAAATTCGAAAGGGAGGGAATCGATGCAAGATATATTCCGTTCGAGATTGAGAGCATTGAGGAACTGCCACGCATACTTGAGGAAAACCCCGAACTGCAGGGGTTCAATGTAACAATACCCTACAAGGTGCAGGTTATGCAGTACCTCGAGGGCATGAGCAACGAGGCAAGAGACATAAACGCCGTGAACGTGGTGAGGGTTACTCACGACAATAACGGCAAGGCATGCCTGTGGGGGCACAACAGCGATGTGATTGGGTTCAAACGCTCGCTGGAACCGCTCGTGAGGGGCAGACACACGAAGGCTCTTGTACTTGGCACCGGCGGTGCTTCAAAGGCTATAGCCTATGCGCTGGGCAGGCTCGGCATGGAGTATATCTTCGTGTCGCGCAAGGCCGGCGACAACGCCATTGCATACAGCGACCTCACCGAGGAGATTCTCAGAAGCCACACACTCATTGTGAACTGCACGCCGCTTGGGATGACCGGACACGGCATTGACCAGTGCCCCGACATTCCCTACAGTGCAATAGACAGCAGGCATCTGCTCTACGATATTGTGTACAATCCCGAAGAGACGCTGTTCCTGAGAAAGGGGGCAGCACAGGGAGCCGAGACGAAAAGCGGTTACGAGATGTGGTACCTGCAGGCACTTGCCTCGTGGGAGATTTGGAACGGAAAGGAAGATTGAGTAATGGAAAAGGGAAGAATGAAGGAGCAGACTGCAAGGTTGCTTTCGCTCTATGCACAGGTGTGGCTCTATCAGCTGATAGGCATAGCTATGTTTGCCATTGCACGCGTTGTGTTCCTATGCAAGCACACGACATCGGGCACGCTATGGGAGAACATTGAATCTCTACCCCTCTTCCTGTGGAACTCCTGGCGGTTCGATGCGCAGTCGATAACATACATAAGCCTCCCGGTGATTCTGCCTGCACTGGCAGTTCCTTTCATCAGCGGAAAGGCATATGGCAGAACCATAGCCTTTGCACGGTACTATTATGCCATAATGTACTCACTGCTGGCACTGCTTGTTGTTGCAGAATTCTTTTTCTACGACAATTTCTCTACCAGGTATAATGTGGTGTTCTTCGACTTTTTCAACGAGGGGCCGTTAGGGCTGCTGAGAACGATGTGGGAGGACTACCCTTTCATAAGCATACTGCTGTTCATAATTCTCACAGGCGTTGCTGTGGGATATGCAGGAAAACGGATTATGGGAAAGAGCGTTGCTGTGCGCCGGTGGATGGGACGGAGAGCGAGCATTGCATCGGTCATTGCCATTGCCGCACTCACATTCATATTCATGCGCGGTTCGGTAACGACTTACACCTTGCAGGTGGAGGCATTCATGGTGTCGCCCGATGACAACATAAACAATGCGGTGCCAAACGCGCTGTATATGCTGAAGAAGGCATATAAAGAGAAAAGCGAGAGTTTCAAGCTGAAGAGCGACAAGGAGATATTGAAGGAGGGCGGTTTCAGTTCGATAGAAGAGACCATTGCTGCCGCAGAACTTGAAAATAGCGGTTTAACAGAGGGAAGCGATGTTGAGAAGGCTATATTCAATGTTATGGAGAGAAGCGACAGCGTTCCATTCGTCCAGCCTAACATTCTGCTTGTGATGAACGAGAGTTGGAGCAATTTCCTTGTCGACTTTGACAAGGGGGAAAGGCTCGATCTGCTTTGCTCATTGCGGCAGCACCTGCAGGAGGATCTGCTGATGCAGAATTTCCAGTCGGTAAGGGACGGAACGATATATTCGCTCGAGAGCGTGATGCTTGCTATGCCCTACCTTCACTTCTTCCAGTCGCGCTACAGGTATACCGGGCTTGCATCTTCCATTGCCTACCCGTTTAAGGAGAGTGGCTACAGCACGGCATTCATAACAGGAATGGACCCTACATGGGAGAATCTGAATGAGGGACTGAGGATACAGTATTTCGACAGGATTGACGGGCGACAGCAGATAATGCACAGCATAGAGGGAAGCAGTACCAGCGAGATTGGTGTGTACGATGAGTTTCTGTACAGCTACATTTTTGCGGAGATGACAAAGGCTGCCGGGGAGGGCAAACCTCAATTCATTATGGCACTGACGACAACCAATCACCCGCCATTCACCTACCCGGAGAATATGAATCTGCCACCTCTCACCCAGGAGTGGTACAATTCGAAATTCATCACAGGGGAGAGCGATGTAAAAAGGAAGTACGGGATTGGAGCACAATATGCAAACCGTTGCTTGGGCGATTTTCTCAATGAGTTCAAGAAAAGCCCACTGGCCGAGAATACTATTGTGGTTGTAACGGGAGACCACAATGTGAGGAGCATACTCGACTATGACAAGGTACCAGGACACTACAAGCACTCTGTTCCGCTATATATATACCTACCCGAGAGATATAGACCGGTGGGAGAATGGAAGGAGCGTATTGAGAAGAGGTATGGGTGCCACTACGACCTGCTGCCGACACTTGCGGAATTTGCTTTCGGCAATGGTGTCAAGTATCTTAGGATTGGGCAGAATATTCTTGACACGGCAAAATGCGACAATAGTTTTTTCAGCTATAACGAGAAGATGATACTTTGCCCCGGCAAGCAGGAAACCGACAGGCTCGAAAGGGTTATGGCGGCAAGGCTCACGTTGATGAAGCTATACTATCAGGGGATATTCAGAGAAAAGGAATAGGGGTTTGCTGCATCGAGCCGGTGAACTGACAAGAAGTGTCTATCCTGTGCCAAAAGGGACGAGTAACGCAGTTGCTGAGGGAATATAAGTTTGCTGGTGAGCCCATAACGAAAAAGGTGAACTCACAGTTCACCTTTTTCGTTATATATATTGGATATTACATCATTTCGCCCATAAGTTCTGCTGCAGCTTTAATCAATTCTTCTTGATTATCCTCTGCCCATTTCTCGAACTCTTGCTTCTGCTCTTCTGTCAAGCCTTCAGAAGCTTCTTCAACCTTCATAGAGTTCTCCATTGTAGGATTACTTAGGAATTCTTCAGCTGCCTTAATTGCAGGATTTGAGCTACCACCACAAGATACCATTGCAAACATTGCAAACGCTGCGCAAATAGAAACGAACAACTTTTTCATAATTTTAAGGTATTAAATTAAACATATTCTAAATCGGATGCAATATAAGCAGAATATTATGAGTTTCAGCAGCATTGTTGTTAATTTATGTTAATTAGTGAATAAATATAAGAAACCGTTTGAATTTATTTGCATAAAAAACCCAATGCTGCCTAACCAAGAGGATTAAGGCAGCATTGGGGATAGGGTTTAGAGGATTATTAGAATCAGTCCTCTCTTATCTCCGGTATATTGGTGTAGTCGCCACGGATAATCACGAAATCGGGGTGTACATTGGCAAAAGCATTTTCGGAAATCTCCGTATCCTCGGGAACGTATGCTATCTTAAGGTTAGGACAGTTCTCAACGCCCCATGCCTCAATCATCTTTGTACCAGGAGCTATGATAAGGGTTTCGACACAATTGTGATTGTAGACTGTATTCTTGTACATTGTCTCCATTGGCATGAGTTCAACGCATTTCATTGCTGCAGGAATATATGTAAGCTGGAATTCGCTGCCGTTCTTGCGGTAAACGGTACCAAGATAACTTGCAAAGTTCGGGTTCTCGGGGTCAACCTCGACATATTCCACATTGGGAGCATTATACATCAGTCCCATGTAGTTCTCGCCAAGAGAAAGAATGTTCTTGCCGATATTGAGTTGCCTGATATTCGGTGCTATGGGCTGTGTGGGGTTAAGTGCAGTAACCTGGAAACCCATTGCACTGAAAGGTACGATAAAGACATCGTCGCCGCTCTCAATGCCACCGATGTTCAGGTTGAACTCGTTGTAGTTGAACAGAACGCCGTTTTCCTTTGCAAGAACGACATCAAATGATGATGGAAGCAAATGAGAATAGCCTGACACTGAATTTGAATACCATGAGCCACTGTTTGTAGGGTCGCTGACATACCATGTGTCGTCGCAATAGACATAGTTCCATGCATGACCACCGTAAGGAGGCATATTTATCTGACCGTTGCAGACAAATGCAGGGACATCGATGCTGTGGAGCATGATGAAGAGGAGGTTTGCATAGCCTTGGCAAATACCTTTAAGATTTTTGAAAACCGGATACGGGTCGTTATCGGAATACTCGTACTTGACATTCTGGCGAACCCAGTCATAGCATTTCAGGTATTTTTCTTTATCCGTTGCAAGGCCTGCTGTGAGTTCCTTCGCGAAAGTTTGAATCTCGGCATACTGTTCGGGGGTGATGTTGGCACGGCCAAGAGTATCGGTCATCTCATTGATATAGTCCTTGGAAACCTTCTGCACAAGTTTGTTGGCTTTAACGTATGGAGTAGTACTCAATACCTTGGTGCCGTCGTCCTCGGCAAACATTGAACGTGTTACCTCGCCACCAACCTGAACCTGTGGCTTTTCGAAAACGGAACTGTCGTCGCTGCAAGAGCAGAAAGTCATTGCAGCAGGAATAATTGATAAAAGTAAGATTTTTTTCATAGTCATTATTTGAGTTAGTTATATGTTGGTCAGTATTCTATGCTTTGCTGCACCTCCTCTACTCCATCGATATTGGAGATGTTGCCAATGGCATCCTGCAACTCGGCTGCGGAATGAACCTTGAATTCCATGGAACAGGTTGCAATTTCGTCGTTGCTCTCGGTGTGTATCTTGGTGAGGGAGAGCTGCAGTTTGTTTGTTATACAATCTACCAAGTCGACAAGCAGATGGTAGCGGTCTATCGCTACTATGTCGACCTTGACGGGATAGAGGAAGTCGGCATCCTCTTCATAGTTAACGGCTACAATATCATCGCCACGCTGGGATGCAAGACGTATGGCTACCTTGCAGTCGCGACGATGAAGGGTTATTGTTCCGTCCTCGTCCTTGAAGCCTATGACTTCGTCGCCAGGCAAAGGACGGCAACTCTCGCAACGAACATACTGCAGTTTGCGCTGCTTGTTAAGGAAATTGTTTATGTGGGACTTGGCTTTGAAGGTGGAAACGGAGTGGAGCCAATCGGGTTTGGGAAGCACCGCTCCGTTGCTGAAAATCTCGACGACATCGCCACGCTCGAGCTCGGTCTTTACCGATGACAGCTGACCATTGATGCGGGCATATTGTGCATGCAGGCCAAGGTCGCTGTGTATCTCAAAGGCAAAGTCGAGTGCGGTTGCGCCCTTGGGCAGAATGATGCCCTTGCCGTCGGGGGTGTAGGCTATGATGTCGTCGTTGTAGAACGATGAGGTTACACCGTCCATGTACTCTACCTCCTTGCCTCGGGTAGCCATCTCCTTAAGAACGTGCTTGAACTTCTCGAGCCAGTTGGTTATGTTGGTTTCGGTGCTCTCGGCAATGCAACCGAACTGCGACTTGCGTATCATACGTTCCGATGATATATGCACCTCTTCCCAGGTTCCCTGAGGGGTGAGCAGCTTTACGTGGTAGCTCTGGTAACCATTCTCCTTGGGAGAATCGATGAAGTTTGACACGCTGCCGGGCTTCTCTTTGAAACGGTCGGTGAGGATTGAGTAGATTCTGAGACTCATATCCTTTTCGGAATAGTCGTGCGTGTTGGGGTAGATGATGCGTATGTAGTACTTGCCGTCGACGTGTTTGAAATCGCACCCTTTGGTGTGCATCTTGCGCCAGGCACTGTAGGGACCACGTGAGTAGACCTCGGTGCGGGCCATGAAGATATCGTTGTTCTCCAACAGGCGTTCTATCTCAAACATAAAGGCCTTCAGCCCCGGCTCGCGCTCCTTAAGGTCCTTGGCCAGTTGCTCGTCGATGTAGGCATAGTCACGCGGACAGCGGTAGCGGAAAGAGAGGTTCTCCATTTCGCGCTTGATGTAATAGAGACCAAGACGATGTGCCAGAGGAGCGTAGAAGTAGTCGGTTTCACCGGCAATCTTCATCTGCTTGTCGGGGCGCATGCTGCTGAGAGTGCGCATATTGTGAAGACGGTCGGAGAGTTTTATGAGCAGGGCACGTATATCGTAGTGCAGAGAATTAAGCATCTGCTTGTAGTTGTCTATCTGGCTCGAATGTGCCGCAGTACTCTTCTTTTTCTTCTTGGTAACCACATCGACTAAGAAGGCAACATCGTCGCCAAAACGCTCACGGATATCCTCAATTGTATAGGGAGTATCCTCTACCACATCGTGCAGAAACGCTGCTATAATGGGGTTCGCGCCCAAACGCAGTTCCTCGGCAACAATTTTGGCAACTGCAACAGGGTGCATGATATACGGTTCGCCAGACTTGCGGCGTTGCTCCATATGAGCCTCGCGTGCAAGCTGATAGGCATCGGCAATCCTCTCGATGTCATTTGCCGAGAGACGACGCGACAGACGCGACAACAATTCTTCGACCTCTTTGTCAATTTTCTTATATTCCATAATTCCCAGAATTCAAGAAGTTTAAACAGCTTCCAAACACATCCGGCAAAACACGCCCGACATAAGTTGCAAATTTGGCGAAAAATCCTCAATAGTCAAATAATTTACAGAAAATATTTTCCAGAAATTCAGATAGCTTCTCAGTACTCTGCTCCATTGACTAAGAATAATTGCTCACAATCTTGAGAAGTGTACTCCATTTTTATTCTTTTGTTCATCTGTCTTAATTCTACAGCGTAAACCATCCCCCTTCCACCATTGTTATTATCCTGAGAAAATTTTATTTTATGGAGTGGATTACCGATTTGTTGCGTTCGCATCCGGAGTTGGCGATTTATTTGACCTTGGGTGTGGGTTTTCTCATTGGGAGAATCCGCATCAAGGGGTTTAGCTTGGGTGTGGTGACGAGTGTGTTGCTTGTGGGCGTAGTTGTGGGGCAGCTGAACATTCCTATGACGGGTGCGCTGAAGCAGGTTGCGTTCCTGCTTTTCCTCTTTGCCATTGGCTACAAGGTGGGGCCGCAGTTCTTTGCCGGCCTGCGCAAGGAGGGGGTGCCGCAAGTGCTTTTTGCAGTGGTTATGTGTGTGTTCATTCTGCTGTCGACATGGGGCATCGCGCTTCTCATGGGATACAATGCTGGGGAGGCTGCGGGGTTGCTCTCGGGGTCGCAGACGATTAGTGCGGTCATTGGTGTTGCCGATGACACAATACATGGCCTGGGATTGCCTGCCGGCGAGGAGAGCAAGATGATTGACATAATACCGGTGGCCTATGCTGTGACGTATATCTTCGGAACAGCCGGGTCGGCTTGGATTCTTGCACGTTTGGGTCCGAGGCTGTTGGGCGGTGTAGACAAAGTGAAGGAGCAGTGTCGCGAACTGGAGAACCGTATGGGCAGCGAGGAGAATGAGAAGCCGGGCATCAGCGGTGCGAGACGTGCAGTGGAGTTCCGCAGCTACCGCATAGAGAATGAGTGGTTCGAGGATGGGCGCAGAGTCGACGAACTGGAGGGTTTCCTCAACGAGGAGGGCAAGAGGCTGTTTGTGGAACGCGTGCGCAAGGGCAAGCGCATCATTGACGAGGTGAAGCCTGGTGAGGTGCTAGAGATTGGCGACGAGGTGGTGCTGAGTGGCCGTCACGAGTTTACCATCGGCGAGGAAAAGTGGATTGGCGCGGAGGTTGACGATGATGCATTGCTCGACTTTCCGGTGATGACGATAAAAAGCACGGTGGCAGGAAAGAGCAACCGCAGGGAGGGCACCTTTAACGGGAAAAGCGTGAGCGAGTTGCGTGCACAGCCATTCATGCACGGTGTCATCATACAGAAAATAAGGCGCACTGGGGTCAGCATCCCCGTGTTCCCGGCAACGAGGCTCTACGCCGGCGATGTCATTGAGCTTGTAGGCAGAAAGGTAGAGGTTACGGAGGCGGCCAAGGAGATTGGATACCCCGACCCTGCGACGAATGCTACCGATGTGGTATTCCTGTCAATAGGGATTCTACTTGGTGCTATTGCCGGCACTCTGACACTGCACATTGGCGGTGTGCCCATAAGCCTTAGCACAAGCGGCGGCGCGCTCATTGCCGGCCTTGTGTTCGGCTGGTGGAGAGCGCACCACCCTACGATGGGTGCCATTCCCGAAGGTGCGTTATGGGTGTTCAACAATATGGGGCTTAACATTTTCATTGCCATAGTGGGAATATCGGCAGGACCGGGATTTGTCGAAGGGTTCCGAGAAGCCGGGCTGTCGTTCTTTGTGGCAGGAATTCTTGCGACATCGTTGCCGTTGCTGTTCGGAATATTCATTGCACGCAAGTGGTTCAAGTTCCACCCGGCCATAGCACTGGGGTGCTGTGCCGGAGCTAGAACGACGACTGCTGCCATTGGAGCGATACAGGAGAGTTTGGGAAGCGAAACGCCTGCACTCGGCTACACCGTTACATACGCAGTGGGCAACACGTTGCTTATACTGTGGGGGGTGCTGCTGACGCTGATGACAGGATGAAGAAAGAGAACAGAGAACAGAGAACAGAGTACAGAGCAAAGAGTGAAGATAACCCATTTTCCCGTTTTCGGTTTCAACTTTTAACTTTTAATATTATGAACCACTATCTTAACGACCACAGCGAGGTCAATTCCTTTGAAAAGGAACTGGAAAAGATTAGCCCTTTTGAGCTAAAAGACAAATTGATTGCGCTTGCCAACGAGAGCATAAGACGTATGATGCGCACAATGCTCAACGCAGGGCGCGGGAACCCCAATTGGGTGGCCACATTGCCACGCGAGGCATTCTTTCTGCTTGGCAACTTTGCCATAGAGGAGTGCCGCCGCGACTGGGTGTGCGACGAGGGCATTGCCGGAATTCCGCAGAAAGAGGGCATTGCAGCACGCTTTGAGGGATTCCTGAAGGAGAAAGGCAACACCACCGGAGCTGTGTTCCTGGGTGAGTGCTACAGGTATATGCTCGACGAACATTTGTGCGATGCCGATGCGTTGGTACACGAATGGAGTGAGGCCGTAATGGGCAACCAGTACCCTGTCCCCGACCGCATACTGAAACACACCGAAATTGCAGTGCGCGACTATCTGGCACAGGAACTGTGCGACGGAAGACCTCCACAGGGCGAGACAGACCTCTTTGCCACCGAGGGCGGTACGGCCGCAATGTGCTACATATTCGACAGTCTGCAGCAGAACCGCCTTCTTGAACGTGGCGACAGCATTGCACTCATGACACCTGTATTCACCCCCTACATTGAGATACCGAAACTCTACCGCTACAACTACAGGGTCACGGAAATTCCGGCAGGACGCATGAGTGACGACGGGCTGCACCTGTGGCAATACGACGCAAAGGAGATAAACCGTCTGCGCGACCCGGAATACAAGGCACTCTTCATTGTCAACCCCAGCAATCCGCCAAGCTATGCCATTGCCAACGACACAATAGAACAGTTGGTGGATATAGTAAACAGGTGGAACCCAAACCTTATGATTGTAACAGACGACGTATATGCCACATACGTCCCGGGGTTTCAGTCACTTATGGCCAGGCTGCCTCACAACACCATCTGCGTCTACTCATTCTCGAAATACTTCGGAGCCACAGGATGGCGCACAGCCGTTGTAGCCCTGCATCGCGACAACATTTTCGACAAGCTGATTGCACACCTGCCACGCAAGCGCAAGAGTGAAATGAAGCAACGCTACGGCAGCATAAGAAGCGACGTGGAGAACATGCGTTTCATTGACCGTATGGTGGCCGACAGCCGCCAGGTCGCGCTCAACCACACCGCAGGACTTTCACTGCCGCAGCAGATGCAGATGACACTGTTCGCACTCTACTCCATCATCGACAAGCGTAAAGGCGACAAATTCCGTGAAAAGATGCACAGCATAATACAGAAGCGGCTGAAAGCACTATGGACAAGCATGGGATTCACGCTACTGCCCGACCCGTTACGTGCCGGATACTACTCCGAAATAGACCTGTTGGTATGGGCACAACGCTTCTATGGCAAAGACTTTGCCGATTGGCTTCGCCTTAACCACAGCCCCATCGACGTTGTCCTGCGTCTTGCCACAGAAACCTCACTTGTGGTGCTCAACGGCGGCGGATTCGACGGCCCTCAATGGAGCATACGCGTGTCGCTTGCCAACCTCAAGGAGAGCGACTATGTCATCATCGGAAAGAGTGTGAGGAAGATTCTCGACTCGTATGCCAGCCGCTGGCAAGCAAGCCTGCCGACGGTGAAAACGGAAAAGCAATAAAAGTAATTAAAACAGCATAGGAGGGTGACCCAAAAGTTCATCCTCTCTATTTTAGCGTAACGCAAAAAATAATTAATTACCTTTCATTCATGTTCTTACAACGCGCCTTACTCTTATACAACCGGGCTTCTTTTGACTTTTTTTAGCAAATTCTTCAAATATATGCTATTAATTTCCGGATTATGAAGCAACATTGCATATGACAGAATGATTGCAGGTTCTTTCATTTGCAAGTTCTCCCTTAAAATAGATGAATCTACACCTTCTATTGCCTTGAACGTTGGAATTTTGCCTTCATACAACCACTCATACAGTTTCAGCCTTGCATCGCCATTCAGATTCAACAGCCTATCCATCGTTTCATCCAAGCCATACTCTTCCTTATAACCTTCTTCTAGCAAACGTGTCTTTAGGACTTCTTTGGTTATTTCATTCATATAATCTTAATTTATGCATTAATCATATCACGTGTCATATTTCTTATCACAGTCTCACCGGCATAGCGAGAATCAATTTCAAGTGGATTATATGTATATCCCCACGGGTCATAACAATAGGGTTTGTTATAATTATATATTTTCTCGGCAACACGCCATTCTTCTCTAACATCCTCGGGAATATTATGCCCTCCTCTAATTGCTTCGTGCTGATACTGATGACGCAGCTCGTGAGTTACAGTGTTTAACACATCAAGCGGAGACTGCCAAGCCTCAACAAGAGTATTTGACAAATATATGCGCCCATCCCCCATATTGTATCCGGCAGTATCTGCGTCCATATCCTCAAAATAGATACCGGTATAAGTTCTAAGTTCAAATGCTTCGGCAACCTCCTTGGCATAGACACCGGCAATCTCCTTGCGTTGCTCTTTTGAGAAATTTGCCCAATTTTCAATTACACCTGGATTGAATATTTCTTTGGCAGCCTCACTACATTTATCCAAGCCAAACTCCCTTTCCTCGAAAGAAGCTTCACCCGGGTTCTCTATTGACCTGGCATCATTACTATTGGTTGAGAAAAATTGTCTGACATTTTCGTAGACATTGCTGAAATAATCATTGAATTTTGCTTTTATCTCTGCTTTTGTATCGCTGACCGCAGCCTTACAGTTATCCACAACCTCTTTAATCCTTGGAGAATCACTAAGTCTGTTCAACCCATAAGCAAGAGTTCCTGCATTCAAGCCTTCGAAACTGACATGGGAGGAATTGCCCATATTTTCGTTAAATAGTTTTCCACTATTTCCAAGCGAAGAATTAAGTTCAGCATTGGAAAGCATATTGGTATTATAAGAGAGCTGTTCAAGCTGAGAATCCATCTTGACATTCTCAGGTGATTCAAAATTAATCGTTTTCATAATAATCTATTTCTTGTTTCTACAAACCACGCATTATATATCCGTCTACAATCTTGATTGGCTTCTCCATATTCACGCATAAAACACTGCCGAACGACCAACGCCTGGCTTTCTTGTATATCTGTTTTGGTTGCTATAAACCCATTCAGCAGTTCATCCAATTCCTCAAAACTTTCGGCCTTGCGAACTGCCTGTCTAACAAAATCCTTGGCTGAGAACAACTCCACAACGATTCTCGACAATTTGGGGAACTCACTATCATTCCACACTACTGTCCACTAAAAATTGTGGACGATTAAAAATTAAATAAACTTGGTTCA
>CAZAIM010000046.1:0-18314 GCA_964485215.1 uncultured Bacteroidaceae bacterium
AACCAAGTTTATTTAATTTTTAATCGTCCACAATTTTTAGTGGACAGTAGTGATTACAAATATATATAAAAAATAGAAATGGAGTAAGAAGCTGTCCCGAATTTCTAAAAAATATTTTCTTATATAGGCCTAATGTCTCTCCATTCATAATATTCAAGAATGCCTGTTTTTGGGGTTTACGTTTTTCTTGGATGTATGAATTTCCTTTTTTTATCCTTCGATATTCTCTTTTTTGTTTATATTTGCAATGTTCCGGCAGTAATGATGCCAAAGGCTCTGGAAATGGCTAAGAATCTTTTCTTTTGCCTGAAGTTGTCACTACTGTTTAATTAACGTTTAATTTTATAATTTGTTGTATAAACAGGTCTTGATTTATGGCTTCGAATCATATTGTTATAATGGCAGGCGGAATAGGCAGCCGCTTCTGGCCGATGAGTACGGTTGATTGTCCTAAGCAGTTCATTGATGTGTTGGGCTGTGGAAAATCGCTTCTGCAATTGACGGTAGAGAGGTTTGCCGGAATATGTCCGCCTGAGAATGTGTGGGTGCTTACTTCGGAGAAGTATGCCGCTCTGGTCGAGGAACAGCTGCCGCATTTGCCCAAGAACAATATTCTGAAGGAGCCTTGCAGGCGTAACACGGCTCCCTGTATAGCCTATGCGGCCTGGAAAATAAAGAAACGCGATCCGAATGCCAATATGGTTGTGACGCCGAGTGACCACTATGTGATGGATGTCAACGAGTTCCGCAGGGTTGTGAACTCTTCTTTGAACTTTGTTAAAGATTCGGATGCGATACTTACTTTAGGCATTAAGCCTACGCGTCCCGATACAGGATACGGCTATATTGAGGCTGTTCTCGATAGTGCTTCATTGGCCAACAAGGAGGTGTTCCGTGTCGATTCGTTCAAGGAAAAACCGTCACTGGATATAGCTAAGGCCTATATCGAGAAGAAGAATTTCTATTGGAACTCCGGTATCTTCATCTGGAATGTCTCGACAATTGTAAACGCCTTCAGAATTTACCAGTCTCCGATTGCATCGGTCTTCGAGTCGCTTATGCCTTATTTCGACACGTCTCAGGAGCAGGAACTTGTAAACGAACGTTTCCCCGAGTGCCGTAATATTTCTGTCGATTATGCTATTATGGAGCGTGCCGATGAGATTTTTGTCTTTCCGTCAAACTTTGGCTGGAGTGATCTCGGTACTTGGGTCTCGCTTTACGATAATGTACCGAAGGATCTTAATAAGAATGCGGCATTGTCGACCGGTGTACGCTTCTCTGAATCGCATAATTGCATCGTGAACACTCCGGGGATGGAAAATGTAGTGGTTATAGGTATGAGCGATTGTATTATTGCCGAGAAGGATGGCAGTTTGCTTGTATGCCGCATGAGTGAGGAGAACCGCATCAAGGAATTCTCCGATGCAAAATAATATATCATTGGAGCAATTTTTCTTTTTCTCTTCTCTTGCAGCTGGTTCTCAGGCAAGGGCGCAGGTTATTCTGTTGCGTTGATTTGTCTTATGAACTCTTTTGCCGAGAGGTTGTTCCTGTAGGGAATCCCGAACAGCCTGAACAAAGTCCACGATCTGCCTTCGAGTGCATTCTCTATGGCTGGCTCGCATTTTTCCTGCTTGCCGGTGTTCCATAGAATGTATGCTATGTAGGCATCTGTTTCCGATTTATCGTAGCTGAACTCTCTGCAGTATCTGAATACTCTCAGTGCAAGTGTCAGGTGTCCGTGCTTTACGAGGTGCTCGCCAAGGCGGTGCAGTTCCTCGGCCTGGGTCCACTCTTTTGTCTCAAGAGTGTTCATGTCCTCGAAAGTAAGGTTCTCCTTGTCGCGTAGTTCGTAAAGGTATGTGCCGTCGAGCATAAGCTGCTTCATGTTGTCGGGGTGCATAAGAAGTGCCATGGAGAGTGTCTCTTCGGCTCTTGATGTCTCTCCGTTTCTGTCGAGAAGCATGGCTTTGTTGATTCGTGCAAGCATTATGTCAATGGTTCCTTCCGGGCATTTTTCAATCAGTTCCTTGAAGAGCCCAATAGCCTCCCGCTCTTCTCTCTTATGATATTTTATCAGTGCGTTATAGAAGAATGGGATAATTGACTTCGGGTACATTCCTTCGAAGGAGGTGAAGATTTCCGATGCGCTGTCGTAGTCGCCGACAAAATAGTAGCAATAGGCCTGCATCATTCTTGAGTACTCAATCCCTTCGTTTATGGTGCTTTCATATTCGAAGCAGTCGAGTGCCTTGCCGAATTTCTTTACCATGTAATGGATATGTCCCATCTGCTCCCAGTAGATAGTGGAATAGGGGTCTTCATCGAGAAGGGTGTTGTATATGTCTATCGCCTCGTCTGTGCGCTGCATCTCTATAAGACATTCGGCCTTTACCTCCGTGAGGTTCTTTTTGTGGGGTGCTGCCTTTAGTGCCTTTTCGCAAATTATTAGTGCCTCCATAGCAAAGCCGCAGTCGAGCAGAATTTCCAAGGCATCGTATATGCTGTCTTGCTCTGCAGATGCTTTCTGCAATATTGCAAGCGCAATTTCGCGTGCGTGCTTGAAGTCCTTGAGAGCCAACAAAATCTCAGCTTGCAGAAGCATGGTCTCCTCGTCATTGAAATATCCAAGGGTAGAGAATTTCTTTAAGGCCTTTTCCGGCTCTCCGTTGCACAGAAGCATCTTTATTTCCATTTTAATGTTTTCGGGTGCCCCGGGGTGCGTGCGTTGTGAAATGTCCAGAACTTCAGCGGCCTTCTCACTGTTTTCCAGGAAAAGATAATACGACATCAAGTCCGCGAACTCGTCCAGCCCGAAGTATGGTGTGGCATTTAGGCTCAACGCCTGTTCATACTTCTTCAGTAGTCCGCGGAATTCGGGAGAATCGAAATATCCTTTATCGTAGTTCACCGTTTCTTACTTGTTCTTCTGTTTGCTCCAGGTGTCCTTCAGTGATACGGTCCGGTTAAAGATTGGCTTCTCCGGTGTGGAGTCCGGGTCGATGTTGAAGTAACCTATTCTCTGGAATTGCAGATAGTCAAGCGGTTTGCGTGTGGCAAGATATTTCTCGACCTTGCAGCCAGTGAGTATCTTGAGCGAATCGGGGTTTATCATCTCCTTCATGGCCTCTAAAGCGTCGCAATTCTTTGCTTCGCGTATTGCGGCCATCTCGTCGCGTGGGTTCTCGGCACTCCAAAGACGGTCGTACAAGCGCACTTCTGCATCAATGCAGTGATTGCGGCTCACCCAGTGGATTGTGCTCTTGACCTTGCGGTTGGCATCGGCCTCGCCTGTCTTGGTTTGCGGAATGTATTCACAAAGCACTTCTGTCACATTTCCGTCGGCATCCTTGTTACAGCCTGTACAAAGGACTATGTAGGCATTCTTCAGACGGACTTCACGGCCGGGAGTGAGGCGGAAGTAGTTCTTTGGCGCATCCTCCATGAAGTCGTCGCGCTCAATCCACAGTTCGCGGCTGAACTCAATGGCGTGTGTGCCTTCCTCCGGTTTCTCGGGGTTGTTTATGGCTGTCAGTTCCTCAACCTCTCCTTCCGGGTAGTTGGTGATTGTAAGCCTTACAGGGTTGATTACGGCCGACACGCGTGTCGCACGACTGTTGAGGTCTTCGCGTACTGCGCTCTCAAGCAGTGCGAAATCGTTGAGGGCATCGTATGTGGTATAACCGATTTTGTCAACAAAGTTCCTTATCGATTCAGGTGAGTAACCGCGGCGGCGGAATCCGCACAATGTCGGCATACGAGGGTCGTCCCAACCGTTCACAAGTCCCTCTTTTACAAGAATGAGCAGGTTGCGCTTGCTCATCAGAGTGTAATTGAGGTTCAACTTGTTGAACTCATACTGGCGTGGACGGTTGTCGTCGAGGTTCTTTCCGTCCTTGACCCAGTCGACGAACAGGTCGTATAACGGGCGGTGAGGTACAAATTCGAGTGTACATAAAGAGTGTGTAACACCTTCGAAATAGTCGCTTTGGCCATGTGCGAAATCGTACATCGGGTATGCCTTCCACTTCTCGCCGGTGCGGTGGTGCGCGGCTTTGACTACACGGTAGATGATTGGGTCGCGGAAATGCATGTTGGGGCTTGCCATGTCAATCTTGGCGCGGAGCACCATGCGTCCTTCCTCAATTTCTCCGCTGTTCATCTTCTGGAATAACTCCAGGCTCTCTTCTGCCGGACGGTTGCGGAATGGACTGTCGGTACCAGGCCTGGTAGGAGTGCCTTTCTGTTCGGCAATCTGCTCGGCCGACTGCTCGTCAATATATGCCTTGCCCTCCTTTATGAGCTTTATCGCAAAATCCCACAATTGGTCGAAGTAATCCGAAGCGTAATATACATTGGCCCAGTCGAATCCTAACCATTTGATATCTTCCATAATGGCATCTACATACTCGACATCCTCTTTTGTCGGGTTTGTGTCATCGAAGCGGAGGTTGCAGATACCGCCATATTTCTGTGCCATACCGAAATCCATGCAGATTGCCTTAGCGTGGCCAATGTGCAGGTAACCGTTTGGCTCAGGCGGAAAACGTGTCTGCACCTTCTTGCCGTTCTTGCCTTGTGCCAGGTCGTCTACTATAATCTGTTCAATAAAACTGATGCTCTTCTTTTCGCTCTTTTCAGTCTCTTTAATTTCGGTCATTGCTGTATGTTGTTTTTATGTTTAAACTCTGATGTGGAAATTCAATTACAAAAATAACTCTTTTCTTTGAAAAAAGAGTTTGAGGACACGTTAAATAATTGCTCTCTGTTCAAAAAAGAGGCTTAACGTGCGGACTTGCCCTGCTGTTTCAGGAGAGAGAGAAAGTATCCAAGCTTGTAAATGTTGAGTTTTTTGAGTGATGGGTGCTTGCCGAGCAAGTTCCTTCTCAATCGTTTCTTACGATACTTCCAGTATGCCATAAACAGATAGGTGAGGTGCCATTTCCTTAATTTCTCCACAGCGTCGAGCAGAGGCGTATGTGCTATCTTCTCCTTTATCTCTGCCAGTGTGTACAGCGACTGTTCTACTTTGCCCAGATATGTGGCGTTATCCTCCAATCCATTGTGAAGCAACGGGTTGTCAATGTGTATGATGCTGTTGCCACGCTTCTCGAGCTCTTTGCCGAACAGGGTGTCCTCGTAGCCGTACTTCTCTATTGTGTTGTCGAAGAATATGGATAGGAAAAGCTCTTTTCTTATGCCGAAATTGAATGTAGAGAATTTGTCGTACGGTCTCTTGTTACGTGTTTCTGCACTGCGTCCCTTGTCAGCATTTTTCTCATATGTAAACCTTAACGTGCAATTCCTGTCGGCAAGCCTGTCGGCGTGGTAAAGTCCTCCGCAGACGACATCGTAACGTCTCAGCGGCTCAATGTAGTTCTTCAGAAAGTTTTCTCTTTCCGCTATAGCATCGCAGTCGATGAAGATTATGTACGGGTATTTGGCTTCCAGAGCCAGCAGGTTGCGTATATTTGCCCGTCCGATATTCTTTTCTCTTGTTATTCTGCGGCAGTTGGGCAGAACTTCTGCGGTTATGTTCAGGTGCAGTTTGTCGGGGCTTGTCCCATCCTCGCCAACGATAATTTCATACGGTATTCCGATTTCTTCCCCTTGCCTGTGAAGTTCTTCTACAAGCAGGTGGCAGTCATAATCTTTGGCAGGAATGAGAATTGAAATCATAGGCGTGCTTCCGTTTGTTTATGCAAAAATATCAAAATATTCCAATAAATGGTCTTTATCGTGTGCCAAAATGAAAAACTCTTCAGTGTCGGCAAATATTTTGCCAAGGCTTCTAAGGAAATCGTTATATTATTCCGATATATTTTATTATCTTCGCAAAAATAAATTAGGGAATTATAAACAATTTTAAAACATACGACTATGAAGAGTGATATTCAGATTGCTCACGAGACCAAGCTCGAACGTATTGAGAACGTGGCTGCAAAGATTGGCATCGATGCCAATGATCTTGAACATTATGGCAAATACATTGCAAAGATTCCTTTGAATCTTATTGGCGAGAAAAAAGGGAAACTGATTCTCGTTACTGCCATTACGGCAACCAAGGCCGGTATTGGAAAGACTACGGTTTCTATCGGCTTGGCTCTTGGCCTTAACAAAATTGGCAAGAAGGCTGTTGTTGCTCTGCGCGAACCTTCACTAGGCCCCTGTTTCGGTATGAAGGGCGGTGCTGCCGGCGGCGGTTATGCACAGGTGCTCCCGATGGAGAAAATCAATCTGCATTTTACAGGTGATTTCCACGCAATCACTTCGGCACACAATATGATTTCTGCTCTTTTGGACAACTACCTCTATCAACATGCGAAGGAGGGCTTCGGCCTCAAGGAGATTCTGTGGCGTCGTGTGCTCGATGTCAATGACCGTTCCTTACGGCAGATAATCACGGGCGTTGGTCCTGCAACCAACGGTTTGGTAGAGCAGGCCGGTTTCGACATTACTCCGGCATCGGAACTTATGGCAATTCTTTGCCTTGCAAGCGACGAGGAGGATTTGCGTCGCCGTATTGAGAATATAATGCTTGGCTATACCTATTCCGGTGAGCCTTTTACTGTGAAGGACCTTGGTGTTGCCGGTTCTATAATGGTGCTGTTGAAGGATGCCATCCAGCCTAACCTTGTGCAGACGACAGAGAATACTCCTGCAATTATCCACGGAGGTCCCTTTGCGAATATTGCCCACGGCTGCAACTCGCAGCTTGCAACCAAGATGGCTCTTGCCCACAGCGAGTATACAATCACTGAGGCTGGTTTCGGAGCCGACCTTGGTGCCGAGAAGTTCTATAACATACTTTGTCGCAAGAGCGGTCTGCAGCCCGATGCCACAGTAATTGTTGCAACTGCGCAGGGGCTCAAGATGCACGGTGGCGTTGAACTCGACAAGATTAAGGAACCCGATATGGAGGGACTGCGTAACGGACTTGCCAACCTCGACCGCCACGTTGCCAATCTACGTTCTTTCGGACAGTCGGTTGTTGTGGTGTTCAACCGATTTGCTACTGATACCGATGAAGAGATGGCACTTCTGCGCGAGCATTGCGAGAATGAACTCGGCTTGCCGTTTGTTATTAACAATGCTTTTGCCCAAGGAGGTGAAGGGGCTGTGGAGATGGCGCAGATTGTTGTCGATACCATTGAAAAGAACCCGTCAAAGCCTCTCCGGTTCACATACAGCGATGAGGATACTATCCAGCAGAAAATTGAGAAGGTTGCAAAGAATATCTACGGAGCTGCTTCGGTTACATTCGCAAAGCCCGCCCTCGATCGCATTAAACTGGCCGAGAAGTATGGACTTGCGAAGTTCCCTGTATGTATTGCCAAAACGCAGTTCTCCTTCAGTGCCGATGCCAAGCAGTATGGTGCAGTGAAGGGCTTTAACCTGCAGATACGTGATGTTGTTCTCAATGCCGGTGCCGAGATGATTGTGGCTATTGCCGGTGATATAATTCGTATGCCTGGTTTGCCGAAAGACCCACAGGCCAACCACATTGATTTTGTGGGTGGGGAGATTGTAGGTTTGAGCTAAGTCGGGAATGAGTAGAACACTGATTTCTGCATAGGCCTTGAACTTTGTGTTTTATTCATCCCTTTATATAAACGCTGTTGTTGATTTATGGCACAACCATTGGCCGAGAGATTGCGTCCTACGACCTTTGACGGTTATGTGGGGCAGGAGCACCTTGTTGGCGAGGGGGCTGTACTGCGTCGTATGATAGACACAGGACGCTTGCTCTCATTCATTATGTGGGGGCCTCCCGGAACAGGAAAAACCACTATTGCAAGAATAATTGCCAACCAACTGAACCGGCCGTTCTACACGCTCAATGCCGTCTCTTCGGGTGTAAAGGAAGTGCGTGAGGTCATCGACAAGGCAAAGAGTTCTCCACTTTTTGCGCGTGGCGGTGCAATCCTGTTCATTGATGAGATACACCGCTTCAATAAGTCGCAGCAGGATTCCTTGCTGAGTGCCGTAGAGACCGGTGTGGTTACATTGATAGGTGCTACAACCGAGAATCCTTCTTTTGAGGTCATACGTCCGTTGCTGTCGCGTTGTCAGCTATATGTATTGCAGTCGCTTGGCAAGGATGATTTGATGAGGCTTCTTACCCACGCAATCACGGCCGATAAAGCAATGGCTGAGCGTAGAGTGGAGTTGCGTGAGACCGACGCGATTATGCGTTATAGCGGTGGTGATGCACGCAAACTGCTCAATATACTGGAACTGGTTGTAGAGAGTGACCCGGACACTCCGGTTGTAATTACCGATGAAAAGGTAAAGCTCTCTTTGCAGCAGAATCCGCTGGGCTACGACAAGGACGGCGAGATGCACTACGATATTGTATCGGCATTCATCAAGTCAATCCGTGGCAGCGACCCCGATGCTGCGCTTTACTGGCTTGCCAGGATGATAGAGGGCGGTGAAGACCCTGCATTCATTGCAAGGCGTCTTATAATATCGGCATCCGAGGATATAGGTCTGGCAAACCCGAATGCGCTGCTGCTTGCCAATGCAGCCTTCGATGCCGTGACTAAGATTGGATGGCCCGAAGGGCGTATTCCTCTTGCCGAGGCTACCGTGTACCTTGCTACGTCGCCAAAAAGCAATTCGGCCTATCTTGGAATAAACAGCGCGCTCGAGAAGGTGCGTGAGACAGGCAATCTGCCGGTACCTTTACATCTGCGCAATGCTCCAACGAAACTGATGGCCGACCTGGGCTATTCCGATGGATACAAATATTCCCATAATTACCCGGGTCATTTTGTCAGGCAGCAGTTCTTGCCCGATGAAGGCAAGGATTTCTCGTTCTGGTTGCCGCAGGACAATCCAGTGGAGGAACGCAGCAAAGGATGGATGAAACAGTGCTGGGGAGAAGATAAACCACATAGCAAGTAATTGAATGGAAAAGTTTAAGACTTTAAGGACGGGAACGTTGCTCAATGATGACAGCTACCGGGTGGAAGAGGTCATCGGTACCGGCGGCTTTGGAATAACATACCGTGCAGTTCACGTCATTCTGGGCAAGAAGGTAGCCATCAAGGAGTTCTTCATCGAGGAATTCTGTGTGCGTGATGCCGGAGGGCTTGGCGTTCTTGTTGCAGCAGAACAGAACAGGCCTATGGTCGACAAGTTCAAGAAGAAGTTCATTCATGAGGCAAGGCTGGTTGCCAAAATGAAACACCGTAATATAATAGATGTCTTCGATGTCTTCGAGGAGAATGGAACGGCTTATTATGTTATGGAATATCTGTCGGCCGGCAGCCTGGAAGGCAAAGTGCAGAAGGACGGCGCATTGCCCGAGGAGGATGTTCTGAAAATAATATCCCAGTTGGGCAGTGCTCTGAAGTATATTCACGAAAACAAAGTATTGCATCTCGATATAAAGCCCGCCAATATTTTGATAAACGATGAGGGCGAGGCTGTGCTGATAGATTTCGGCATATCGAAACAGTATGATGAGGCCGATACGAAACGGAGCACAATGGCTGCAACCTTCAGCAGAGCCTATGCGCCCATAGAACAGTTCGAAGCAGGCGGTGTTTCCAAATTCCAGCCGGCGGTCGATATCTATTCCTTTGGCGGTACCCTCTATTTCCTGCTGGCAGGAGTGCAGCCGCCAAATGCCTTCACATTGCTTAAGGATGAACTTACCACAGTGCCCGGTGCAAGCAAAAGGCTTTCCGATACAATTGTTGCAGCAATGAAACCTCTTCAGGCTGAACGTCTGCAAAGTATCGATGCCTTTACCGCAATGCTTAATGCCCCTGCCGACACCCCGGCCGGGAAGAGTTCAAGAGAAAAAGACAAGACTATAATAGAATTAGAGGGACCGGAGCCATTGGTTGAGCCTGCAGATACCAAGCCGCGCAAGAAGAAAGGGACACGTACTCTTGTTGTAGTGCTGATAGTCTTTCTTGTCCTCTCTGTTGCCGGTGTTGGAACGTTTTTCCTTGTGAGCAATATGCAGAAAGAGAAAGAAACTGCAGAGAATATTGAAGAAGAATTGACATCAGAGGGTTCTTCCGCAAAGGACACTGCTGCAAAGCCGAGCCTGAAGAAGGGTGCTGTTGCCATGAACGAGCCGGATGTGGACGAGGATGGAGGACTGCTTCCCAAGGAACAGTATGATAAGGAGGCACAGGCAGGGGATACCGTAGCTGCTGTCGAGGGTGAAGATGTTGTTGGAACAGTGGAGCAGAGCTCCGATGCTCCACAGACTTCACAGGCTTCACAAAGTGTGAAGCGCAAGGAAAAGGCTCCTGCAAAGAAAGATTATGCCTCCATGACAAAAGAGGGGCTGGCTCTGATGAAGAACGGAAATTACAAGAAGGCTTTTTCTCTTCTGAAAGATGCAGCCAATTCCGGAAATGCTGTGGCACAGAATGCTGTGGGAGAGTGCTATCAGAAGGGATACGGTGTTTCAATAAACTATACCGAGGCTGTGAATTACTATCGTATGGCTGCTAATAGGGGAAATGCCGATGCGCAGTACAATTTTGCAGTTTGTTATATGCGTGGTATCGGTGGTCTTAGACGCGATACAAGAAGGGCTTTCGAATATTTCCAGAAGGCGGCAGAGCAAGGACATGCAATAGCGCAATACAATATGGGCGAGATGTACCGCGAGGGTGGAGAAGTGCCCATAGATCTTAATAAGGCTGCTGAATGGTACCGGAAATCTGCTGCTCAGGGTTATAGTTATGCAGCCGAGAGGCTAAGAATGATGAGACGTTGATTGTTGCAAAGAGAAAACGTGTAAAAAGAATTTTATGCCATAATCGGCAAACTAGATGGGGGTGACTAAATGAGGGTGACTTTTGGGTCACCCTCATTGTTGAGGTTACTTTTTCAAGCCTTCGAGAATGCGTTTCAGTACTACTGTTGCCGAAATTTCACGATTGGCGGCTTCGGGAATCACAAGTGAACGTGGACCTTCAATAACATCATCGGTTACAATCATGTTGCGTCGTACGGGCAGGCAATGCATGAAGTATGCATTGTTTGTCACAGCCATCTGTCTGTCGCTCACAGTCCATTCGCGGTCGGTGCTGAGGATTTTGCCATAGTTGTCACCACTGTAGGCCGACCAGTTCTTGGCATATACGAAGTCGGCTCCTTCGAAAGCTTTCATCTGGTCATATTCAATTCTTGCATTGCCTGTAAATTCGGGGTCAAGTTCATATCCACGCGGATGTGTTATTGTCAATTCGTATCCGGCAGCGTTCATCCACTCTGCAAAAGAGTTTGGTACAGCCTGTGGCAGGGCTTTAGGGTGTGGTGCCCAGGTAAGCACCACCTTCGGACGCTCTTTGCTCTTGTGTTCCTCGATGGTAATCAGGTCGGCAAAGCTTTGCAAAGGGTGGCGTGTGGCTGCTTCCATTGAGAATACGGGCCGGCCTGAATGTTTGATGAACTGGTTCAGTATAATTTCATTGCAGTCGTCCTCCTTGCTCTCGAAACGGGCAAAGGAGCGTACACCAATAACGTCGCAATAGCTGCCCATTACCGGAATGGCTTCGAGAAGATGCTCCGGCTTGTCGCCGTCCATAATGACACCGCGCTCTGTCTCAAGTTTCCATGCTCCCTGGTTAATGTCGAGTACAATTACATTCATTCCTAAGTTAAGCGCAGCTTTCTGTGTGCTCAGTCTGGTTCTCAGGCTTGAGTTGAAGAAAACCATCATCAATGTCTTGTTCTTGCCAAGCTCGCAATATCTGTATCTGTCTGCCTTTATCTCTAAAGCCTCCTTGACGGCCTCCTTAAGGTCGCCAATATCCTTTACCGAAGTGAAATGTCTCATGTTAATTATTCCTTTATGTTTATTCTTGCTGTTAATCTATCATTGGTTGGAAGTGCCCTGTTGGCTTTCTTCGTTCTTTACCTCCTTCTTTTTCTTCCCTTTTTTCCACCAGGCAAATCTGTCAAAATCAAAACGGAAGGTTATGCCTCCTCCCTGAGTGGTGAGGTTTGTCTTTGAGAAATACCGGTCGTTGGTTTTGCTGTATGCCTTGAGGCTTGTGTTACCGATAGGGGTGATGAGCCATTGTACCTCAAAGTCGCCAATGAAACTTCTGTTTGCTATGGGGTTGTCGCGGTAACCGAAGTTTCCGTTTATAAGCAGCCGGTTGTTCAGCAGTCTTCCTTCGAGCATTCCCTCCACCTCCATTCTGTTCCATCCTCGCTCGCTTGTGGAGAAGTTGCCCGAGAAGTCCCAGTTACCATTGTCTATTATTTGGCCAAGCATATTGTTCAGCTGCCCCGAAAGGGTGTTCGAAATTAAGGATTCCATAGCTGAAGATGTCTGCATGTTGCCGTTGTTTGCGTTGTTGTCAAAGGTGTAGAACTTGCCTATTCCCAGAAGGTAGATGAATTGCATGTTCTTCTGCTCCTGTGTGCTTGCAACGCTGGCAAGCAGTTCTTTCTCTTCCTCGCTTCCCTCAGGCAGCTCGAGGTCGAAATGCAGTGCCGGCGATTTAAGTGTGTTGGTTATGTTCATCAGGCAGTTCACCTTCACCGTTTTTCTTTTTGAGGTCTCGATTGTGAGGTCGCCGAGCGATGCCGATGGAATGAGGTGTTTGGTCCTGAGGTCGAGCATTGCATTGAACGGGTCTCCCTGGAAGTGAATGGAACTTCCCTTACTAATGCTGAACTCTTTAGGGAATATGTCCTGAATGGTGAACTTGTATGTTCCGTGGTCAAGGTCGAGTTTTCCGTTCATGGAGAATCCTTCCTTGCTGTCATATATGGCCTGTATTGTTCCATTGCCATAAAGGTCGATGTAGTCTTCGTTCTTTATGTTTGTGAATACCTTTAAACCGAAATCGTCCGTGACGTCAAGCATGAAGTCCAGATTTATTCTGTTTGAGTTGACTTGTGTGTCATTCTGTCCGGTGGGCTTAATGCTCGCCTCGTCCTTTTTCCTGCTGTCGGTGAAGGTGATGAAACTGTTGTCCCTCACTCCGCCAACCTCTGTTGAATTGTATGTGAACCGGGAGTTTTCTCCTGTGCGTAGGTTTGCTTTCAACGATATGAGTTTCTCCCTGAATATCAGTTTGGCATCTCCCGTTGCGTGAATGGTTCCATAGAATGGCATTGTGCCATAGTCATTTGTATCGTACACCAGCATGTTGTCGGCAATGATTGATAGCTCACAATCCCATTTCGACATATTATGGTGCTTGATTATTCCCGACAAGATTCCCCGCCTTCCTTCTCTGTCGAAAATGTTGGCTTTGTCTATGGTGAACCTTCCCTTTTCGAATCTTATGGTATCCCCTTTGAACCAATACCTTGTGTTATTGGCTTTTACGCGTGTGCTTAGATTAAGACCTGCCGCCCCGTATAAATCTAAAGTATTCCAGTGCCCCGAAAGATGAATGAACCCGCTTCCGGCGCCTTCAATGCCGTCAAGGAAAGCCTTTAGTTTTGGCTCCAGGAATTTAGCGTTGGCATTGTTCAAATACATTTTCAGGTCTATCGTATCATTCGGCTGCGAGAAGAATCCATTCAATATGCTTTTTTCGTTATTGCTGTTGTATATGTTGCAGTTGAGGTATATCTCTTTCCTTTCATTGTTCCAGCCGGCTCTTGTGTCGCTATACCCCATAGGTGCCCCTTCAAGTTTCAGTTCTTCGACATTGAACATGCCGTCAACAGCCGGTTCCGTGAAGAGGGATGTTGCATATGCTGTACCGGTAGCCTTGCCCTCAATCTTTAATTTGCGGAAGTTGAACAGGTCCAAAAGGGTATGAATTTCAAGGTTGTCGGCAAGAATCTTTATGCTATCTTCTTCGCTGTACCCTGCGCTTCCGTCTATACTAAGCCGTTGTGTGGCATTGAAAATGCTTATATTCTCGAGTTCCAACCTTCTCAGGTCGCCAGTAACTCTTCCTTCAGATATGTACCAGACACTGTCGTTGTGTGTGATGCTGTCGTTGTGTATGAGTGCTGTTATGGCCGGTGTACCGTTCCTGCCTTTGCCTAAAGAGGCATCCAGACGCAGCATGCCCCGCATTTGATGTTCATTCCTGAAATTGTCCCACTGTACAATATTTGCTATTGTGTCGCTGTGGATGGTTGAACTGATGTTTATGTTGATGTCGTTATCTGTATTCTTGTAGTCGAATGTCTTTCTGTTTCTTATAACAGGCTTTATTATGGATGCCTCGAAGAGAAACTTATCGCTCTTTGATTCACTGTTGACAGCAATATTGCGGTATATGCCTTTCCCGGCTGTTACGTTGTTCAGCGATAGGTTAAGGGTTATTGTACCCGATTGGTCATCGTAGATGCCGTTTATGGCAGATGGCTCGTTTATGGTCACAGGAAGGTTGAACAGACGGCTTACAAGCTTGCTGTCCTTTATGTGCATATTATAATAGAATGTGTTTGCTGCATCCCTGGTATTCCTGCTCTTTGCAACTCCCAGCGAGGGCAAATGCCTGCCAACAATATGGTATATGCCGTTCTTCAGCCCTGCAAAGTCGAAATTGCCGGCTATGCTGCCTTCGAAAAAGTCCGAATTTATGACAAGGACTCTGTTGTCTCCGGCATTGTTGTCGGTAATGTACATATTTCGCAGTACGCTCTCTGTCTCTCCGTCGTAGTATGTGAATTTGTCTATCTTGATGCTGGTCGAACGTTTGTTGCTGGAAAGTTTCTGCTGGTCGAAGTTCAATATCAGGGAAAACTCTTCATGTTCGCTCGAATTGCGCAGGTTCAGCTTGTGCGGTCTAAAGGAAGAGACCTTGAGTGCTGCAGTCGTCTTCTCTGTTTTGTCTGTGCTGTAGTCGAGTTTGAGACTTGCTGCAATGTTCGGGTCATTGGTGCTTGCATCTGCAGTAATCCTGTCATCATATATCTTGCCGCTGATTCCGATAGGGGCGTAGCTGTACCCGTTGAATATAAGGTTCTCAATACGACTGTCATACGAAGCCGATATTCCTGCGTCATTGATGTTACCATACGCATTTGCTACAATATCGCACCCTTCAAGTTCCTTTTTCCCTGTGATTTCTCCAAGGTTAATGTTCTCTCCGTTGGCCGTCAAACTGTAGCAGCCTTTTTCGTCAATGGCCAGTACTGCCGACAGAGTTCCGCATCTGCCGGACAGTGTCGCATTGCCTTGTATGCAGCTGTCCAATATCTGTGCCTTGCCCGTGATGCTGGTGTTCCCGAGCAGTTCCGAAACTTTGCGCCCGTTGACCTGCACAAATGGCACAAACCGGTCTATTGTGCTTTCGTTGGCAAAAAGGCTTTCTATGTTCATCTCACTCTTCTTCTTGCCATTCACTTGCATTGCTGTAGCTGCATTTCCCTTGAACACAAGGCTGTTGTCCTTTGCGCTGATATTGATATAGGCGTTTGCCGATGTGTTGCTATAAGTGCCGCTTAACATTATGCTGAGGGGTGGCAGCCCTTCTGCAGCTTCGGGGAACAGGGAAGCAATGTCGGCCGGTGAAACCCTGTCGCCCTTTATTTTGCCGCTTACAGTGAGCAGTGAGTAATTCTTCTGGTCATACAAGGCTATGATACTGTCCGACTTTATGGAACTTCCTGGCAATGTGATATTGAGATTCCTGATACACAGTTTTCCGTCAGCAGCTTCAATGCGTCCCCTGAAACCGTTCACCTCTAAGCCGCTTTTCTCGCGTCCCTTGACCGAACGTATGACAAGGCTGAACCCCTCCTCTGTAAATTTCTTGAGTGATATGTTGCACCCGAAGCCCGAAACAGCAATGTGCCCCGTATCAAAAGCATCATCGTTCCTCTCCTTGCTTTCAATGTCGTAATTCAACTTGCCGTCATATACGAGGAACTGGTTTATTCGCAGTGCAAGTTGCCTGTTACCGCTCTCCGGCCGGTTCTTGGCGAAGCTGTCGAGTATGAACTGGATGTTCAGCGGTGCATCCGGTGTCTTGCGACCTATTCTTATCTCGGGTTCAGCAAATACCAAAGTATTTATCCGTAATTCGTTGTCGAGCAATCTAAGTGGCGAGATGTGTGCGGTAGCTCTATCAGTAGAGATTATGGTGTCGCCGTCGAGGCCGCGGATGGAAACATCCTTCAGAATAAGTTCTTCGAGGTTGCGTATCTCAATTCTTCCTATGTCGACAGGTATACCATAACCATCCCTTATCGTTTCCGATACAACAGACGCTATACGACGTTCTACAGCGTCGAGTTTTAGGCTCTGTATTAAAATAAACAGTATTGCAGCCAATACTGTCAGAGTTATGAATATGTATTTTATGAATCTGATAAGCAGCGTCTTTTGTATGTGTACGTTATGTAGGGCTGTATAACACAAATGCGAAGATAATGCTTTTTTAATATATAATATTCCTGTCAATTAAAAAATAATGACTATTTATACAAGTTTTAGTCATTTCTATACTCTCTTATCTGGATTTTTTCTTTTGAGGTATTTTCATTGTCTGGATAATTGGTGGAATTCTGATTATGTATACGACCGCTACAAATCGGAAGCAAGGTGTATCATTGAAATATCAACACATCCAATATGGGCTAAATTCATCATTTGCAATATTGTGATTATGCTTTTAAATTTGCAACTTTCCCTTTGGTGAAGATGCTTTTAGCTCTTAGATGTTGTGATTTGCTTTCATTTGAGTATCTTTGCCTTCAGCGAAGATGTTCTTGGCTCGTTACAAAAATCTAAAGCAAGCTTTGCTTTTCACTCGCTTTAGAACATCTTTGACATATCGGAAACTGTTTATTCAAGACCTTTTCTTTATTATATATAAAAATTATACGTATTTGAAATGAATACAATTACTGATTATATATTTGAAACAGAGCATAGAAAAAACGTACATAATGTGTTTGAAATGTCATTAATATCTGATATTAAAGATAATCTTCCAAAAAACACAAAAATATATGTATATGGTGAAAATGACGAACAAGGTACAAAACCACCTCATTTTCATGTAAGAATAGATAATAAATATGAATTTGAAATTAAATTTGATGATTTTAATTCATTAGAAATTTGGAGATCTAAAAATGCCAAGCATGATTGGAAAAACTATTCAGATGTAAAAAAAGAAATTAAAAACTGGTTAATATTTAAAAATATTGAAACACCGGAATATACAAATATGCAGGTAATATTAACCGAATGGAATAGAGAAAATCCTAATCATAAAATAAATAAAGAATTTTATATCAACAAGTTTAATTTATTAAAATAGTATGGTATTCTCATTATTTGAACGCCAAAAACCTGAACATAAAGTACAATTAAAAAATTGTAATAAAGTTGTTATTGGTTCTCATACCGATATTGAACGAGCATTTCAGATTGGTTGTGATTTGCTTTCATTTTAGTATCTTTGACATATCGGAAACAGTACAAAAGAGAAGGGGAGCATTTTGAGATGGTTGTGATTTGCTTTCATTTTAGTATCTTTGACATATCGGAAACAGTTATAACAAAAGAGAAGGGGAGCATTTTGAGGTTGTGATTTGCTTTCATTTTAGTATCTTTGACATATCGGAAACAGTCAGGCTGCGGAGCTTATGGGAGAAAGAGGTGTTGTGATTTGCTTTCATTTTAGTATCTTTGACATATCGGAAACAGTACAATATGTGTATTGTGCTGTGTTATAACGATTTGCCAAGCTTTTTAGAATTAAAAAAGTTTTCCGATAAGAAAACCCAGTCTGTTGAAAGGCTGGGTTTTTGTATTTTAAAAAAGTTCAAGTTGTTGTCCGGGTGTGTTTACTTCAATAACTTTCTTGCCATAAAAGAGTTCTATGTTCCCAAATTGTTTGTCGGTTATGCACATAATTCCAACCTTTCCATACTCGGGAAGAAATGATTTTACTCTTTTAATATGTACTGTGGCATTTTCACTGCTTGCGCAGTGTCGTACATAAATGGAGAACTGAAACATTGTGAACCCATCGCGTTGCAGGTTTTTCCTGAACTCGGCATAGGCTTTTCTGTCTTTCTTTGTTTCAGTAGGTAAATCAAAAAAGACAAGTATCCACATAATACGGTATTCGCTAAGGCGGTTCATTTTATTTCGGGGTAAGAGATTTTTCTTAATTCTCCGCTGAAACATTTGTATAACGATGCTGTTGTCTGAGCAACTGCAACCATCAATGGACTGCGTTTTTCAGAAATGACAACATCTAATGTTGGAATCGCTAACATCTCAGTCTTTAACTTCTTGCTTAGAACTTCATAATCACAACTGTTAATAACTATGTTATATACTAGTACTTTGTAACACTTAAAAGTTCAATATAGGATAGAGGTGCTTCAGC
>CAZAIM010000047.1:0-18062 GCA_964485215.1 uncultured Bacteroidaceae bacterium
GGGAGGAGCCTTCGATGTAGTCCATTACATAGTAGGCGGTGCCGTTCTCTTCGAACTTGTCGGTCACGCGTACTATATTGGGGTGGTTCATTTCGTAGAGAGCCTCGGCTTCGTCGGAGAATTTGCTCCGCAAGCGTTCCACAAGCTGCATCTTGCTCTTTGTTGCTACCTGGATTTCATTTGTTTCTTCATTGCGGTTGCAGAAATCCTTCACGAAGAATTCCTTGATGGCTACTGTCTTCACCTTGTTCCTGAAGGCTGTGTTCCTTGCCTCGTATGTGCAGCCGAAGCCGCCGCTGCTTATGTAGCGTACTATTTCGTACTTTCCTCCTTGCAATCGGGTTCCTATGGGTAAATGCATAGTGTAGAGTGTGTTTGGTTTATAACGCGAAGATAGCGCAAAAGGGCGAATTGCAAAAATTTACTAATGGTTTTTACACGAACCTATGCCGTTAAGTGACGAAGCAGGGCTGTTTGAGGATAAAAGGGAAGCTGCCGCAAAAGTTTGAAGAGGTGCAAAAACACACCGCCCCTTTATTACCGAAGGGGCGGTGTGTAAACGTATCACCAAGATTATCTTACAGCAATCTTGCAAAAAGTTCTATTGCCTGATACTCGGGCAAGCCTATCTTGTTGAACAGTTCGGCGGTACCCTGTGTACGTTCCTCGGCACGTTGCCAGAATTCACGTGCATCCTCGCCGGGGAAGGGAACAATATCCTTCTGCGAGAGGTGACGGAAAATTGCATGACGCTTGCGTATAAGTTCCTCGGGACTCAGAGGCACTGCCATGTCGGCTACAGCCAAATCCCACTCCTGCCATGCACCGCGGTAGAGCCATATGTGGCACTCCTTTGCCCATGGTTCGTCCTTAACCTCCTCAAAGGCACGCAGCACAGCCTCTATGCATACGCGGTGTGTGCCGTGCGGGTCGGTGAGGTCGCCTGCCGCATATATCTGGTGAGGCTTTACCTCGCGCATCAGTTTCTTCACAATCTCAATATCGTCGTCGCACAACTGCCCCTTCTTGATGCCGCCTGTCTCATAGAAGGGCAGATTGAAGAAGTGGGCATTGGTGCGGTCGTTCAGGCCTATCGAACGGCAGGCGGCACGTGCCTCGGCGCGGCGGATTGCCCCCTTGAGGTCGAGCAGGCGACGCGGTTCGGGCTCACCGACCTTCTTGTTAAGGATAACTTCGCGTATCTCCTCAAAGGCATCACCGAAGCCCATTTCCTTTGCAGTATCGATATTCTGAAGCACAACATCGTCATACACTGCCACATTGCCCGATGTCTGGTAGGCAACGTGCACATCGTGCCCCTGCTCGATGAGACGGTTGAATGTTCCGCCCATAGAGATGACATCATCGTCGGGGTGCGGCGAGAATATTATCACTCGCTTGGGGTATGGCGATGAGGGAACCGGACGTGTTGTGTCGTCGGCATTGGGTTTGCCGCCGGGCCACCCCGAAATAATGTGCTGAATCTCATTGAATACACGGATATTAATCTGGTCGTAATCGGCAACGCGGTCGAGAAGGTCGGAAAGGGAGTTCTTTATATAGTCCTGACGGGTGAGCTTCAGTATTGGTTTGTCCACTACCTGGCAAAGCCAGATGACTGCCTTGCGTATGAGTTTGTCGCTCCACTCCTGGGGAGGTGCAACAAGCCAGGGTTCTTTAACGCGTGTGAGTTCCTGCGCTGCGGCCTCATCCATAATCACCTGTATATCGTCGTGGTCCTGAAGGAATGTCGCCGGGAACTCTTCGTTGACACCGCCCTCGACAAGGTCACGGGCAATCTGAGCCTTGTCCTCGCCCCACATCATAAGCACAACCTTCTTCGCGCTCATAATTGTCTCTATACCCATTGTTATTGCCATCTTGGGCACCTCGTTGGGGTTAGAGAAGAACTTGTCCTGGTTCTTGCGCGTGTTATAGCTCAACTGCACGATGCGGGTGGTAGAGTGCGCATAGGTACCGGGCTCGTTGAAACCTATCTGTCCAAGCTCGCCTACACCCATAATCATCAGGTCGATATTGCCGTTAACCAGCTGTTCATAGGATTTGCAGTATTCGTTGACCTTCTCCTGGGGAACGGTACCGTCGGGGAAATGTACATTTTCGGGCTTTATGTCAATAAACTTCAACAAGTCTTCGTAAACTCTGTGGTTGCGGCTCTGGGGTGAACCGGAATCCATAGGGAAGAACTCGTCGAGGCTGAAAACCTCTACGTTGGCAAAGCTTACCTCGCCGGCACGGCATCTCTTGGCCAGTTCGTTGTAGAGCCCGAGCGGTGTGCGTCCGGTTGAAAGTCCCAGGGCAAACGGTTTGCTGCCTTTGTGCGATTTTATAGCTTCTACTACTATATCTGCGGCCTTCAAGGCACCCTCTTTTTCCGAAGGGCAAATTCTTGTGGGCACTTTCTCAAACTTACATATACTTTCTATTGAAGCCAATATCGGCATCTCGCCGATTTTTGGAAGTACAAAATTAGGGTTCATATCATTTATCGGTTATAAGTTATTATTTTTTCCATTTCATCACTTCAGAGGCAGGTTCTCCCTTCTCTACAAGTGTTTTCATATAGCGCATATAAGGGTCGGTGTGCCTGAAGAACATCTTGTATCCCTGGCACAATGCGTTCATATACGGTTCTCCATTGCCGGCATAGGCGAACCTGTGCTTGGGACACTCGCCATGGCAAAGGAAATAGTAGTTACAACGCTTGCACTCCAACGGCAATGCATCGCGCTTGTCGCGCCCGAAGAGCTGCTGCTCATTGCTACGGTACATCCCGGAGAGTTCGCCATCCTTTATGTTTCCGAGACGGTACTCGGGGTAGACGAAGTGGTCGCAGGAATAGACATCGCCGTTGTGCTCCACCACAAGACCGTCACCGCATACCTCGGCAAAGGCGCAGAGCGATGGCGGAACTCCGCACCAGTTCGCAAGCGTGACATCGAACAGCTGGACAAAACAGTTTCCGACATCGTACTTCACCCACTCGTCAAAGACATCGCACATGAACTGCCCGTAGCCCTTTGCCGACACCGACCAGGGTGCCTCCACGGCATCCTCTTCATCGGGCGATACAATAAGAGGACGCTTGCCCGGACGCATTCTCACATACTCCACCACCGGGAGGAACTGCATATAACGGTTAAGCGAGCGCAGGAAACGGTAGACTTCGACACCGCGTCCCTCGCTTCGGGCATTCACCGTAGAGAGGATATTGAACTCAACGCCGGTACGTTTCATCAGTTCCACTCCCTTCATAACGCGTGCAAAGGTTGGTGCACCTCCACAATCGCGACGGAAAGCATCGTGTATATCCTCGGGGCCGTCAAGCGAAAGGCCGATAAGGAAGTTGTTGTCCCTGAAGAAAGCGCACCACTCTTCGTTGAGCAGAATGCCGTTGGTCTGCAAGGTGTTTTCTATCTCCTTTCCGCCGGCATACTTCTGCTGCAGTTCCATTGCCTTGCGGAAGAACGGTAGGCCTGCCATGAGCGGTTCTCCACCGTGCCAACAGAAACTGACATTCTGCTGCGATGCACCTTCAAGATATTGCCGGACATATATGTCAAGCAGTTCTTCGCTCATTCTTGGAGTTGAGCCGCTGTATATCTCGCTCTTGTCGCGGTAGTAGCAGTAGTGGCAATCGAGGTTGCAGGCAGAGCCTATCGGCTTTACCATTGTCGTGAATGCCGGTGCGCGTCTCATTTTTGCAACATCGGCAAGATGCAGATTGTTCCGCTTGTTACTCTTCATTATTCATCATTTTGCAATGAACTGCTGCTCGCCATACTGTTTCTGCAACTCAACAAGCATCGACTTCAGCGTTGCCGTAACCTCTTCGGTTCCAGGCTTGCCGTAAATGTTGCAGAGTTCGTTCCTGTCGGTACGCAGGTCATAGAGTTCCCAAACACCGTCTTCATAGAAATGTATCAGCTTGAACCACTCTGTGCGCACGCCAAGATGACGCTTTACGGCATGCTCGTCGGGATATTCGTAATAGTGGTAGTAGACTCCTTCGCGGTTTGGTTCCCACTCCTCGCCCTGCAGCAGCGGCAGCAGAGAACATCCGTGAATGTCGGAAGGTACCTCTGCACCGGCAAGGTCGAGGAAAGTAGGTGCATAGTCAATGTTCTGCACCATTGCCGGGATGTCACCGGGCACGCCGCCGGGAAGACGCATCAGCAACGGGGTGCGGAAAGACTCCTCGTACATCCAACGCTTGTCGAACCATCCGTGCTCGCCCATGTAGAAACCCTGGTCCGACGTGTAGACAACAAGCGTGTTATCCATAAGCCCGTTGGCTTCGAGGTAATCGAGCACGCGACCCACATTGCGGTCGACCGAGGTTATTACACGCAGATAATCGCGCATATACTGCTGGTATTTCCAGGCATCGAGCTCCTTGCCGCTGAGACCGGCCTGCTTGAACTTTTCTATGACAACATCGTAGTGAGCATCCCAGGCTCTCTTCTGCTCCGTGTTCATGTTGCTGTACATGCGGCGACCCCATTCCTCGAGGTCGGGACGGCTATGTATCGTGCTGTCCTTGTCGGCAAGCTTGAGGTCGTAGACAAGGTCCATATCCTTGCTTATCGACATCTTCTGCCCTGTGGCAGCCTCGCGCCCTTCGTAGTTGTCGTAGAAGGTCTCGGGCAATGGGAAATTGCTATCGGCAAACAGGTCGAGGTCGCAGGTATCGGGCATCCAGGTGCGGTGCGGAGCCTTGTGATGCAGCAGCAGGCAGAATGGTTTGGCGGCATCGCGTCCCTTTTCGAGCCAATCGAGCGCAAGGTCGGTTGTGACATTTGTAGCATAGCCGTCGCGCTGCACCTTCTTGCCATTGCAGATGAAGGTAGGGTTATAGTAATCGCCCTGCCCTATGAGTATATCCCAATGGTCGAAACCGGTGGGCTTCGATGTCAGATGCCACTTTCCAATTACGGCTGTCTCATAGCCCTGTTTCTGCAACAGTTTGGGGAATGTCTGCTGGCCACCGTCGAACGAGGAGCTGTTGTCGGTAAAACCGTTGGCAAGGCTGTGCTTGCCGGTGAGCATGCAGGCACGCGAAGGGCCGCTGATTGAGTTTGCTACAAAACTGTTTGTAAAGCGTACGCCATCGGCTGCTATGCGGTCAATATTAGGGGTTCTTATGAATGTTGAATCATACGCGCTGATTGTCTGGTAGGAGTGGTCGTCACACATGATGAACAGGATATTCATCGGTTTCCTGCCTTCATCACCGTCTTCGGCCGCAAATGCCGGCGCAGCCGCAATCCCGGCCATTGAGAGAGCAAAGAACTTGCCCGTATTCAATAAGAGATTATTCATCGTGTAAAATCTTTATAGTGGTTGGTTTTTAAGAAGCCATTAAAGTTTCTGAAAGCGTCATTTCTCTATCTGCGAAGATATAATAAAATATTTAAAAAAATTCATTATTAAGTATTTTTAGATGCTGTTTAAATTTATAAAGATATACGGGAAAGGTTCTGGAGCCGACAAAAAAACAGCCAATGGCGCGCGCCATTGGCTGTAGAATCCAGACAGTTTCGATATTCATCAATCCTTCCATCCGAGAGCAGAAGCTCCAAGAACGGCCGCATCGGCACCGGGAAGTGAAGACTTCAGCACCTTGACCTTGTCTTTCCACAGGAATACCACATTCTCATTCATCTGCTTGCGGATTGGTTCAAGCAGCAGGTCGCCGGCATTGGCAAGACCGCCGAAGAGAATTATGGCCTCGGGAGCCGAGAATGCTATGAAGTTGCAGAAAGCGTCGCCGAGCACCTTGCCTGTAAACTCAAAAATTTCGTTTGCAAGTTTGTCGCCCTGCATTGCTGCATCGAAGAGCATTTTCGATGTAAGCTCGTTCATACATATTTCGCGCAGTGTGCTTGGGGTGTCGCGTTCAACAAGCCATTTCTTTGCAGTGCGCACGATACCTGTAGCCGAAGCATATGTCTCGAGACAGTCGGTGCGGCCGCAACCGCAAGCGCGTCCTTCGATAACTGGAGCCGTTACGTGTCCAAGTTCACCGGCAAAGCCATCGTGACCATAGATAAGCTGGCCGTTGGCTACAATGCCGCTGCCTACGCCTGTGCCAAGGGTTATGTAGACAAAGTCCTTCATGCCCTGCGCCACGCCATATTTCATTTCGCCAATGGCGGCAGCGTTCGCATCATTGGTAACCTTTGTCGGCAGACCGGTTTTCTTCTCGATGAGCCAACCCAGCGGAACAATGCCCTTCCAAGGCAGATTGGCCGCATTGACAATTTCGCCAGTATAATAGTTGGCCATAGGCGCACCTACACCCACGCCCTCGAGCTTGCCTTCGCAGCCGTACTCAACGGCAAGTTTCTTGATGACAGCGGTGATGGAGTCGGTATACTCCTCAATGTCGGGATGCGCCTGTGTCTTTATTGAATCATCCTTTGCCAAGATATGGCCCTTTACGTCTACAAGACCTATTACGGTATTTGTACCACCAAGGTCAATTCCAATTACATACTTTTCGCTCATGATTATTTCCGGTTAGTTAGTAGCTGTTTGTTTTTTATTATCCGATTCTGCGAATGTAAACAAAAAAAACCACTTACCGGCACATATGGGAAGAAATTTGCAAAATTTTTAGTTTATAGTTTTTTCTTTACTGTGGTTTGTGTATCTTCGCATCTTGTAAAAAATATATCAGAAGCTGTTTGGATTTACATTGCCAGCTGGCAAAACATTCGGCTTCCAGATAAGAAAATCATTTTTAGAAATTCTAACAGTTTCTCAATATGTCAAGACGTTTATTTACTTTCGCGCTACTCATAGCGGCATTTGTCACTGGTACATTCTCACAGACAGGCGAGGTTCCGGGCATTCTTCCAAAGCCCGCATCGCTCACCATCGGCAACAAGAACATACGCTTTGAGCTTAACCGCGACACAAGAGTCGTATGCAAGCTCGACGACAGGAATGTTAAATTCGCAATCAGGGAACTGAACAGCCTTGCAAAGGAGATTCTTGGCAAGGAACTGAAGAAAAGCAGCAAGGTCTCGGGGGCGAACAATATCATCATAAGGGAGGATGCCTCGCTGAAGGAGGAGGGCTACACCCTTGACATCTGCCCCGAGAACATCATCATCCGCGCCAAGAGCGCGGCTGGAGTATTCTATGCCGTGCAGACATTGAAGCAGCTTATACCTGTCCAGGCATACGAAACGCCGCTTGACCTCGAGAAGGTATACCTGCCGACACTGAAGATTACCGATGCTCCGCATTTTGGCTACCGCGGCTTTATGCTCGACTGCTCACGCCACTTCTGGGATGTGGAAACAATAAAAGAGGTAATCGACATTCTTGCACTGCACAAAATGAACCGTTTCCACTGGCACTTGACCGAGGACCAGGGATGGCGCATTGAGATAAAGAAATATCCGTTGCTCACAGAGGTTGGCAGTCTGCGCGAACAGACCACCACCGGACATAACGAGGGGCTTGACGGAATACCATACGGAGGCTACTACACACAGAAGGATATTAAGGAGATTGTAAAGTATGCTCAGGAACGTTTTGTGACAATAGTGCCCGAGATTGAGATTCCCGGACACTCGCTCGGCGCATTGAGCGCGTACCCATGGCTCGGCTGCGAGGGCGAGGAAGGGAACTACAAGACCTGGGCCTATTGGGGCGTATCGAAGCAGATTGCCTGTGCCGGCCGCGAGAGCACATTCGAGTTTTGGGAGAATGTGCTCGACGAGGTGATGGAACTTTTCCCCGGCGAGTACATACATATTGGCGGCGATGAGGCACCACGCGACATGTGGAAGGAGTGTCCCGACTGCCAGCAGCGCATAAAGGAGAACAACCTGAAGAACGAGGCCGAGCTGCAGTCCTATGTGAACAGCCGCATAGAGAAATACCTGAACAAACACGGCCGTAAGATGATTGGATGGGACGAGATTCTTGAAGGCGGTGTGAGCCAGGGTGCGACAATCATGTCGTGGCGCGGCACGGAAGGCGGAATAGCAGCAGCCAGGAGAGGCAACAATGCGATTATGACCCCGGGCAGCTACTGCTACCTCGACTACCGCCAGACAACCGACCGCAAGGATGAACTCGACAGCAACGGCAGCTATGTGCCACTACGCAAGTCATATTCATTCGACCCTTACGACCAACTGACCAAAGAAGAACAGAAATATATTATGGGAGTACAGGGCAACCTGTGGACAGAGTATGTCACCACACCTATGCAGCTGCAATACAAGGCACTCCCTCGTCTGGGTGCCATTGCCGAGATTGGATGGAGCAACCCCGACCCCAAGACTAAGGATGTAGAAGAGTTCATAGGCAGAGCCAAGGAACTGGCACGCTACTACAGCGTATGGGGTTGGAGCTTCGGCCGCCACTTCTACGAAGACGGCGTTCAGGTGGGCTGGTAGCGCACACGCCTCAGCCCATTATGGCTTACGGTAGTTAAAATATTTTGTATTAAATAAATTTAAGAAAAATAATAGAGGCTTGTTTTGCACAAGTCTCTATTTTTGTAGCATTCCTGCAAAACAGGATTACTTTACAAAACAAAAAACTAACCAAAATTTATGAAGAAAAAATTTACACTATTACTGTGCTGTCTGCTCACCGCATTGACAGCATTGGCCGATGAGCCGTTCCGCAACCACAGGTACGACTCGTTCAAGGTTCTCGAGACCAACAGCGAGAGCATTGTATTCATAGGCAACAGCATAACCGACATGCACTGCTGGCCGGAGACTTTCGTCACCTCAGAGGGCAACTACCTGCCTATTGTCAACCGCGGAAATTCGGGAACATACTCTACCGAGCAGAGCAACAACCTTGAATCGTACCTCAATGGCAAGCCCAAAAAGGTATTCATGATGATTGGTACAAACGACATTGCCACTTCGGGCGGCCTGAACTTCAGCCCCGAGCAGGTACTTATGTATGTAAAGAGCATTGTAGAGCGTATCCACCAACGCTCACCCGAGACAAAGGTATACCTCTACAGCATACTCAACAACACCACCTACAACCGCGTAGAAGCGACTTGGCTGCGCACCAACGAGATTGTAAAGGCCTATGCAGAAACAGCCGATAAAGTGACCTATATCGACCTTTATGACAAGCTCACAGGTGTTGCAAGCGGCGGAGTGTGGAGCTATGACAACCTGCACCTGACCGCAGCAGCCTACAAGGTATGGTGCGAGACTATCTGCCAGTACCTTCAGGAGGGAGAGGACTACACAGTTTCTACCGTTTACCCCGAGAACACCTCTTCAATACAGAACAACGGCGGGCTTGGCAGTGCCAACGGCATGCGTGCGACATACTTCAGCATGATGCCCATAAGCAGCAACGACGTGCTTGTACTTGGTGATGAATTCATAAAGAACGGAGAGTGGCAGGAACTTCTCGGCAACCTTAACGTGAAGAACCGCGGAACAGGCTGGGGTTACGGAGGCGAAATCTCCATTACAAGCAAGCTTGTCGATGCCATGTATGCAAACACCGGTGTAGAGAAGAATGATGCAAAGGCTATCTTTATATACACAGGTACAGCCGACTGCAACGGAAGCACCGACATCGAAACAGTCAAGACCAGCTACAAGGCTCTTGTTGACAAGATTACCGAAAAATCGCCCACATCGAAGATTTATCTCATGGCACTTTGTCCTACAGGCAATGCAACAACAAACACATCGCGCATAGCTGTTCTCAACGAATATCTTGCCACACTTGCAACAGGAAACATCAAGTTCATCGACACCTACACCCCGCTGCTCAACGGAAACGTTGCAGATACAAAGTACTTCTACCCATCGAACTATCTCGGCGGTTTGGGTTACGTAAAAATGGCAAACCTTATGAAAGATGCTCTTCTCGAGGATTTCCCCGAGGATTCATACAATGTGATTAGCGAGAGCGATGCCGAGAACCGGTATGCACAGGCAAGCCGACGCAACACAGTGTCACAGGCTATTGCACGCGGCCTCATCATGGAACGCGGTACAGCAATGGGACAGTATGACCCGGAGAAGATGGCCGAATTTGATGCGGAACTTGAAAAGGCAAACGCACTGCTTGAGAAGGACAACATCACTGAAGCCGAGGCCACTGAAATTGCCGGCAAAATGAACAGCATCGTTGAAACTGCACTTGCAATGCCTAAGGCAAGCACTGCCGATGAAGAGTACTGGTATCAGTTCACATCACTGCGCAGCCCGAGCCTCTATTTCTCGGCAGAAGGTGAAGTTGCAGGCGTAGCAGGCAAGGACAACACCGGTGCTGCTGCAGTCTCCATGTGGAAGTTCATTGACCGTGGCGACAACACATACGACATCGTTAACCGCCAGTACGGTTCATATCTGAACCCTGTAGCCAACTACAACACACAGATTACCACCACAAAGACACAACCGGCAAACGGCTGGACCATAAGCTATGCCAACACACCATCTTTTTATATAATATCATCGGGTGACGTGCAGCTTAACCAGACAGGTTCAGGCCAAAGCTACACCATTTATAACTGGAGCAGCAGTGCAAGTTTGGGCAGTGACCGCGGTGATGACGGATGCCAGATTGCAATTGCAGAGGCTGCAGAACTTGAAGAGCTGCCAACGACATTGGAGTACATCGTTGACAAGGCTAACGGAAGCCTCTACCACAAAAACGGTTCAGCCAACCAGAGCTGGAACTGCGTGTGGAAAAGCAACGCCACTCCACAGCTACAGTTCGGTTGCGGAACTATCAACAATATGAACTGGAACGGCAACAACGTGCAGCTTATGACTGGAACCGCCGGCAGTGCAACATATACGCTTACCCCTCCGGCAGGATATGTCATCAGCGACTACAGTTTCACCTTTGCCAACAACGGACACAGCACCGGCCTTACGCTCACTATGGACGACGGTACTGAATATACGACATCCACAACTGCCAAGACCATAAGTGCGACAAAGAAGGCACTTAGCTCTGTTGCATTCACACTTGCCGGAACCAACGGCAACGGTGTGGTGCTCACTGACTTCACTGTCAAGGTAAAGGAAGACAAACTGGAGATGCCATCTGTCAGCACCGAAGATGACGTACACTGGTATTATATAACAAACGCATCCACCAAGTCATACTGCGCAGGCAAGGTTATCTACTACGACGGCGAGACCGAGAAATTGCGTTTCGGCGACAAGACCTTCAGTGCCGACCGCATATGGAGTTTCTGGGAAAAGGATGGAAAACTCACAATAAAGAACTATAAAGGCGAGTATTTCGGCACTGCCGGTGCCGGCACAGGCGGCAACACGGCTTTCGGTGTTGTCGATGAGCCTAACTACATCTACAACATACAGAGTGCGTTCGGTTTCTTCATCATCAAGGACAACGCTGTCGAACTGCACGCACAGGAGGCCGGCGCAGTAATTGTACGTTGGGCAGCAGACACCGACGGAGCGTCATTGTGGCGTTTCGACGAAGTTGATACAAGCAACGCTCTGGCCGAACTCGCAACATCCAAAGTTGTTCAGGGCAAGGTTAGCACAGGTATCGGAAACACCGACCAGCCTATAGTACGTTCAACCTTACGCATCAGCGGCCTTGAGGGCAATGTGACATTCCAGGGCGTGAAGGGAACATTCGTAGGAACAGACAAGAATGACATCACTAATGTAAAGGCATATTTCGCAACCAATTCACGCGAGCTCTTTATCGATTCAGAGAAGAAGATGACTTGGCGCGAGGAGAACGGCGAACTGTTCGGCGAGGCTGTCACCGTAAATGACGACGGCACATTCAGCATAACAGGTACAAGAAGCCTTGAACCCGGTGACCATTATCTGTGGATTACATACGACATTGCCGAAACCGCAAAGGAGGGCAACACTGTCGATGCCACCATCACAGCATATACAATTGACGGGAAAGAGGTTGCCGAAAACAACGGTAATCCCACCTATAGTGCAACAATATTCCTTTCGGAGGGTGCAGTGCTCATGCCAATGGACAAAGGCTCTCTCTACTACCGCATTCCAGCCATTACGGTTACAACCGACGGCAAGCGTCTTGTAACACTCACTGACGACCGCAAGGGACACAACGCCGACCTTCCTTCACACTGCTACCTTGTAGCACAGTATTCCGAGGACAACGGCCGCACATGGAGCGACCCTGTCACAGTTGCCGGAACTGCCGAGACAGGCGGTGACTACGGACATGGCGACGCATCAATTGTTACCAACCGTGAGAACGGCGAGATTGTAGGTATCATGACAAGTGCCGGAACATACGGACACGGCTTCTTTGCCGGAACTGCAGCCGAGCCTCCACGCTGGAAGACTATTATCAGCCACGATGGCGGTCTCACTTGGGAAGCACCTGTCGACCACACCGACGACCTTTTCGGAGCAAACTGCTCAAACCCCAACACCAACACTTGGAAGAGCGGATTCTCGGGTTCAGGTGCTGCACTGCAGAAACGTGATGGAACACTCGTTTCAAGTTTCGTGAACCGCCAGGCCGACAACAGCCAGCACTTCTACTTCTTCATGAGCAAGGACGGAGGTCTGAACTGGTACGTGAGCGGTACAAGCGGTACAAGCGGAGCCGACGAGCCGAAGACACTTGAGCGCAACAACGGCGACCTCGCTATCAGCGTACGCTCAAGCGGCTACAACTACTACAACTACACATCGGACGATGGCGCGACATGGCACTTGCCTTCACAGACACGCTTCACAAGCGGAATCTCGGGCAACGCATGCGACGGAGAGTATATGGTATGGTGCTCAACTGTTGAGGGCAACCCATGGAATGTAGCACTGCAGACGCTGCCAAACAGCGGAAGCCGCCAGAATGTGAGCATAGCACTCTCTACCGATGAAGGTGCAACCTTCGGTACACCGAAGACCATTTGCCCACGCGGCTCGGCCTACAGTGCTGCAGTCGTTATGCCCGACGGAACACTCGGTGTATATTACGAAGAGAATGGAGTGTTCGGCGGATATACAATGCGCTTCGTACGTTTCTCTCTCGACTGGGCAAGTAACGGCACATATAAGTTCACCGAGGAGAACCCGTTCCACCCTATCAAGTCGACAAACCCGACCGGAATTGAGGAGATAACAGATAACAGAGTACAGAGTACAGATATATTTGACCTCCAGGGCCGAAAGGTAGAGAACCCAAGCAAGGGCATCTACATTATCGGTGGTAAAAAGGTTTTGGTAAAATAATTGAACAAAAGGAGTGGTTCACTGAGCCACTCCTTTTTGTATGTTCGGATTTAATACATTATATTCGCATAGAGAAACAACACACACTATAATGAAAAGACATCTATTGGCATTGATTCTTGCGCTGCCGCTATTGGCAGTTGCACAGGAGAAAATAAAGGTTGCCTGTGTAGGCAACAGCGTCACATACGGCTACGGACACAAGAACCCGGCAGAGACCTCCTACCCCACACAGTTGCAGCAGATGCTTGGCGAAGGATATGAGGTGCGCAACTTCGGGCACTCGGGAGCGACCCTCCTGAACAAGGGTCATCGCCCCTACACAAAACTGCCCGAATACAAGGCCGCACTCGATTTTGCTCCCGACATTGTAATAATACACTTAGGCCTTAACGACACCGACCCTCGTAACTGGCCAAACTACCGCGATGAGTTTTTTGGCGACTACACGGCCATAATAGAGAGTTTCAGGGAGGCCAGCCCTGGCGGTAATCCGAAGATTATAATCTGCCGGATGTCGCCCATTTTCCATTGGCATCGCCGTTTCAAGAGCGGCACACGCGACTGGTATTGGCAAATACAGAATGAGATTGAGAGGATTGCAGAGAACTGCAATGCCGAACTTATTGACTTCAGCCGTTACCTCTACAGTCGCCCCGACCTTATGCCCGATGCTCTGCATCCTAACCCCGAAGGCGCGGAAATTCTCGCCACACAGGTCTACCAGGCAATAACCGATGACTTTGGCGGCCTGTCGTTGCCGGCAATATACAGCAACAACATGGTCATTCAACAAGGCAAGCCTTTCACCGTCTGCGGAATGGCAGATGCAGGCAAGGAGGTTACAGCGAGACTCGGGAAGCAGAAAAGAGTTACGACAGTTGCCGAGGACGGCAGCTGGAAGGTTATGTTCACTCCTTTGGAAGCCGACGGCAAGACCTACACGCTGAGTGTAGAGTGCGGCAAGAAAAAGATTGAGTACAGAAACATTGCCGTAGGCGAGGTGTGGCTATGTTCGGGACAATCGAACATGGCATTCATGGTAAAGGAAAGTTCGCACAAGGAACAGAGCCTTGCCAATGTAAAGGGCAAGGATATACGCCTCTTCGATATGAAACCTCGCGTTTTCACCGACAACGTGGAGTGGGACTCGACAGACCTTGCAAGGCTGAACCGTCACGACTACTACAAGCCCACTGAATGGCAGTTGCAGAACGAGCAGAATGTGAATGACTTTTCGGCCGTTGCCTACCATTTCGGAGCAATGCTTGCCGACTCGCTTGGTGTTCCTGTCGGCCTTATATGCAACGCTGTAGGCGGAGCACCTGCCGAGGCATTCATTGACCGCAAGGCACTGGAGTTCAATCCCACGCTTGTAGATATTCTCTACAACTGGAGAGAGAACGACATGATACAGGACTGGTGCCGCGGCCGTGCTGCACAGAATACCGCAAAAAGCACGGACAAGCTGCAACGCCATCCCTATGAGCCTTGCTATCTGTACGAAACAGGCATTGCCCCCATTTCGTGCTACCCCATAAAAGGAGCCATATGGTATCAGGGCGAGTCGAATGCCCACAACGTTGAACTGCATGAGAAAATTTTCCCTACCCTTATTGGCAGCTGGCGTAACACCTGGAAAGACTCTGTAATGCCTTTCTACTTTGTACAGTTATCGAGCATAAACCGCCCGTCGTGGCCTCACTTCCGCGATTCGCAGCGCAGGCTGGCCTTGGAGATACCATACTGCGACCTTGCCGTGTCGAGCGACAAGGGACATCCTTGGGATGTTCATCCTAAGGAGAAGGCACCGGTAGGCGAACGCCTTGCACGCCTCGCGCTTAACCAGACATACGGTATGACACACGTTGCACAGCATGGCCCTGCTGTTAAAAGAGCATTCACGGCAAGAGGCAATACAGTCATCGAGTTCGACAACGCAGCAGAATTGAGAACAAGCGACGGCAAGAGAGTACGCTGCATAGAGATTGCCGACAAAAACGGCCCATTCCGTGCAGTACCCGAAGAGAATATAAGAATCAAAGGCAACCGTATTGTAATAAGCGGCGAAACGGCCATGCGTGTACGTTATGCGTGGCAGCCCTACACCGATGCCAATCTTGTAAACGAGCACGGCTTGCCGGCAAGCACATTCGAGGTTGAGACAAGCACGCCGCCAAGAAGATTCAGAAACAGCAACCGATAAAAGAAAAAGGCTTCTACAGAAAGGCCAAAAACAATTATGGAGAGCGATTTGCTCTCCATAATTGTTTTTATGTTATATACCGGTTACTTTATCACTCCAAGTTCCTTGCCTACCTTGATGAAGGCTGCGATAGCCTTGTCGAGGTGCTCCTGTTCGTGAGCGGCAGACAATTGTACACGGATGCGTGCCTCGCCCTTAGGAACAACCGGGTAGTAGAAACCCGTAACGAAGATACCCTCCTCGGCCATCTTCTGCGCGAACACCTGCGACAGAGGGGCATCGTACAGCATAACTGCACAGATGGCCGACTGTGTAGGCTTGATGTCAAAACCGGCAGCCATCATCTTGTCGCGGAAATAGTTCACATTATTCTGCAGCTTAGTATGCAGTTCGTCACTCTCGGCAAGCATCTTGAACACCTCAATAGATGCACCTACCACCGATGGCGGCAATGAATTGGAGAAGAGATAAGGACGTGAACGCTGGCGCAGCATATCGATAATTTCCTTGCGACCTGTTGTAAAGCCGCCCACCGCACCGCCAAAAGCCTTGCCAAGAGTGCCGGTGAAGATATCGATGCGGCCATAGCAGCCGAACTGCTCGGCAACGCCATGGCCTGTCGCGCCTACTACACCGGCGGAGTGAGACTCGTCGACCATGACAAGCGCATCATACTTTTCGGCAAGGTCGCAAATCTTGTCCATAGGAGCAACATTTCCGTCCATCGAGAATACACCGTCGGTAACTATTATGCGGTAACGCTGAGCCTGAGCCTCCTGCAGGCAACGCTCCAGGTCGGCCATGTCGGCATTGGCATAGCGGTAACGCTGAGCCTTGCACAGACGCACACCGTCGATGATTGAAGCATGGTTCAAGGAATCGGAAATAATTGCATCCTCAGCTGTGAAAAGAGGTTCGAAAAGACCGCCGTTGGCATCGAAGCAAGCCGCATAGAGGATAGTATCCTCGGTCTTGAAGTAATCGGCGATAGCCTTCTCTAAGGTCTTGTGATAATCCTGTGTGCCACAGATGAAGCGTACCGATGACATACCGAAGCCGCGTGCATCCATAGCCTCCTGCGCAGCCTTCATCAGGCGGGGATTGTTTGACAGGCCAAGATAGTTGTTGGCACAGAAATTAAGAGCCTTTGAGCCGTCTTCGAGAGTAATCTCGGCAAACTGCTGCGATGCTATATTACGTTCCCTCTTGTACAGGCCGGCCTCATCTATTGCAGCCAGCTCGTTCTGCAAATGTTGTTGAAATTTTCCGTACATAATTTCTATATTTTATTGATTCTTGATATATCTTGCTTTCACTGAAGGCAAATGTACCCAATTATCAAAAAAAACACAATAACTGAAATGAAAATATTCACACTTGCACGAAAAAAAAACACGGCAAAGGAGCTGTATTACAAAAATAAGTGTAACTTTGAGGTGCTATAAGAAAAATATTTGTCAGAAATTCAAACACTGCATTTCAATAATCATCACAATAAAGGCTTATGAAAAACGTACTAGTAATTGGTTCAACCGGACAGATTGGTTCTGAGCTTACGATGAAGCTACGCAACATGATTCCCGACGGCAACATTGTTGCAGGCTACATACCCGGTGCCGAGCCAAAAGGGATTCTATTGGAGAGCGGCCCTGCCGAGGAGGCAAACGTAAAGAACGCCCAGCAGCTTGCCGATGTTGTAGAAAAGTACAAGATTGACACCATATATAACCTGGCAGCCCTGCTGTCGGCCGTTGCCGAAGCAAAGCCTCTGCTTGCCTGGGACATTCAAATGAACGGTCTTATAAACATCCTTGAGATTGCGCGCGAGAAGAAGTGCGCCGTCTTCACCCCAAGTTCCATAGGCTCGTTCGGCCCCAACACCCCGGCAGACAATACTCCTCAGGACACTATCCAGCGTCCACGCACAATGTATGGCGTAACCAAGGTTGCGACAGAGCTGTTGAGCGACTACTATTTCATAAAGTACGGTGTTGATACACGTGCCGTACGTTTCCCCGGTCTCATTTCCAATGTAACACTCCCTGGTGGCGGAACAACCGACTACGCAGTGGAGATATACTACGCAGCCGTGAAAGGCGAGGATTTTGCCTGTCCCATACAGGCCGGTACATTCATGGACATGATGTATATGCCCGACGCACTGAAGGCCGCTGTTGACATTATGAACGCCGACCCGTCAAGGCTCATTCACCGCAACGCATTCAACGTGGCTTCGATGAGTTTCGACCCCGAAATCATAAAGGCATCTATACAGAAGTATATCCCCGACTTCAAGATGCACTATGAATTCGACCCCGTGCGCCAGGCGATTGCCGATTCCTGGCCAAACAAGATGGACGACAGCTGCGCACGCGAGGAGTGGGACTGGAAGCCGAGCTACGACCTCGACAGCATGACCCAGGACATGATAAAGACACTGCGCGAAAGATTTGGAAAATAAACCGTTTTCGAGAGGATGACCCAAAGTCATCCTCTTTTTGTCGGAGATGAATAAAAAGCAAAGTTCAAGGCTTGTGCAGACTTCAAAACCACTGTTTACTTGGCGTAAATGAGGATTTTGAAGGCAAACGTAACACAAAAACTTG
>CAZAIM010000048.1:0-17383 GCA_964485215.1 uncultured Bacteroidaceae bacterium
GCTGCGTTATTGCAAATTCTTCAACGCCTCCACCGAGGCATTTACTCAACCTTTATAACTCCAACAAACCAAAACTTGTTAAAATAATATGTTAAGTTAAAGTCATATCCCGTTATTTACAAGCTGGAATCACTTTGCTGCCGCTTGGTTCTTTTCTGCCAAGAATTACTTCTTAGCCTTTGGACGCTTAGCACCATATTTTGAACGACGCTGTGTACGGTTAGCAACACCTGCAGTATCGAGTGTACCGCGAACTATGTGATAACGTACACCTGGGAGGTCCTTAACACGGCCGCCACGTACCAAAACGATTGAGTGCTCCTGCAGGTTGTGACCTTCACCAGGGATGTAAGAGTTAACCTCCTTCTGGTTAGTCAAGCGTACACGAGCAACCTTTCTCATAGCAGAGTTAGGTTTCTTTGGAGTAGTAGTGTAAACACGTACACACACACCACGACGCTGCGGACAGTTGTCGAGTGCAGGCGACTTGCTCTTCTCTACAATCACCTCTCTGCCTTTTCTAACTAATTGCTGAATTGTAGGCATTTTGTTTAAATTTTAATTATTATATATTGTTTTTAAATATTTCTAAGCCTATGGACACCGTTAAACACTATAGTCCATTTTGGACTGCAAAGGTAAAAATTATTTTTCTAATAAAAAAGGATTTGATGCTTTTTTAAAACAGGAGAATAGATTTTAACTGAAAAACAAGCACCCCAAAGCCCCAAAACAAGGAATCCCCATAGTTAAATAATATTAAATATAATTTCTCGTAAGAATTTGCTGCAAAAAGACTATTATATAATATAAGGTAGAGAAGAGAGAAATTAGAAATGAAAGAGAAAAGAACAACTTTGACTATGCCGGAATTGAATACAAAAGGACTATACTTATCTTATTAGCGTCAAGAAGCACTCCTCTGAGTGGCAAAAAAATTGAAGCCTTAACAACATATAGCAAGTGACATCCTATCGGGATATCACTTTCGACATTATTTCGGAGAATTCCGCGATTATTAAAATAGTTATTGTATATTCGCACAACTATGACAGATGATTATGCCTGTTGACATTGAACAATAACAGTTTACCAAACAGAGCAAGAGCCACAGGAACAACCACATAGAAGCTGTTAAAAGAATGGGAAAGATATGGTTAAAATGTTGGAATGCAATGAACTACCTATATGGCGCATTGCAGATTAAAAGCCACAGGAGGCTTCACGCATACAGGAACTGCCACACCGGCCGTTGCTTCGTCATAGGCAACGGGCCGAGCCTGAGAAACGACGACCTTAAGCATCTTATGGAGCTAGGCGAGACCACATTTGCATGCAATTCACTCATAAAACTCTTCGACGAGATTCCGTTCCGCCCTACATACTATTTCGCACAGGACAACCGGATAATCCTCGACAACAAGAGAGAGATTGAGAGCTACACGGGAACAAAGTTCATAAAGGCACATTACGCAAGCCGCTACCACATAGAAGGTGCAACCTATTACAACATGCTTTTCCCAAAGAACCCGATTGGCTTTTCAAGGAACATCTCCAAGGTTGTGTACAGCGGACAGACGGTAACCTACTCCATGATACAGTTCGCAGCGTACATGGGATTCAAGGAGATTTATCTTATTGGGGTCGACTGCAACTACTCACAGAACAACGAAGTCATTACCGAGAAAAGCTATTTCGATGCACGTCTTTTCAACAGCCAGCGTAGCTATGCAGCTCCTGAGGTTGACACAAACAAACTTGCATACGCACGCGCCAGAGAGGTGTGCGAAGCCAATGGTATCAAGATATACAACGCCACACGTGGTGGCAAACTCGAAATCTTCGAACGCGCCGACCTGGACAAGATTCTTGCAGATATACTATAAGAGCTGTTTATAATTCAGAAACAGTTTCTTACTCCTCGTCGAAATCAAACTCCTCATAACCAAGGTCTTCATCATCATCGATGGCTCCGTCATCATAGTCGGGTTCCCAGTCGGCAAAGTCGGCAGCAAGCATTTTCCTGTCGTAGTTGCGATGTACAAGTTCTTCGCGCTTTACGGCAGCAAGACGATTCTCCTCACTATTGAGAGCAACCCAAAGAATATCCTTCAGTTCCTGAATACCTTCTCCGGTTGGAGCAGAAATAAACACGCAGGGAATGCCCTCGGGAAGATTCTCCGAAAGCATTTCTTTGAGTTCCTCATCAATAAGGTCACATTTGGTGATTGCCAGAACGCGCTGCTTGTCGAGCATCTCGGGGTTGAAGGTTGCAAGTTCATTGAGCAACACTTCATACTCCTTCTTTATATCATCGGCATCGGCAGGCACCATAAAAAGCAGCAAAGAATTACGTTCTATGTGACGCAAGAAGCGTAGACCCAGTCCCCTACCCTGGCTTGCACCTTCTATGATACCTGGAATATCGGCCATAACGAAAGACTTGCCGTCGCGGTAGGAAACAATACCCAGATTCGGTTCAAGCGTTGTAAACGGATAGTTGGCAATCTTTGGCTTGGCAGCCGACACCGATGAAAGCAGGGTCGATTTTCCCGCGTTGGGAAAGCCCACAAGACCTACATCGGCAAGCAGTTTCAGCTCCAGCGTCACCGTCATTTCCTGCATAGGCTCACCGGGCTGCGCAAAGCGCGGAGCCTGACGTGTCGGCGTTGCGAAATGCACATTACCAAGACCGCCACGGCCTCCCTTCAGCAATGTTACCAACTGGCCGTCTTCCATCACATCGCACAGAAACTCGCCCGTTTCGGCATTGTATGCCACCGTTCCGCAAGGCACATCTATAATTTTGCTTTCACCGTCGGCACCCGTACTCTTGTTTATACCGCCATTCTGTCCGTTGCCTGCAAATATGTGACGCTGGTACTTGAGGTGAAGCAATGTCCAGTAGTTACGGTTTCCTCTTAGGATTATATCACCACCCTTTCCGCCGTCACCGCCGTCGGGTCCTCCGTTAGGAATATACTTCGCACGATGCAGATGCGCCATACCTCTGCCACCCCTGCCCGAACGGCATACAATCTTCACATAATCTATAAAATTCGATTCTGCCATAAACAATCTCTATTGACCTCAGAAGCCACTCCCGGAACTGTTTCTCAGAAGCACCCTCTTCAATAAGTTCATTAACAAGCTCTAAACAATAAAAGTTGCCGCTAAGCAGTGGCAACTTCATGTTAGCGATTCAAGTGATTACATTTTTGAGTCTATAGCCGAAACAATATCGGCAAAAATTCTCTCGAGTTCTCCCAAACCGTTTATATAACAGTGCTTGCCGTCGTTCTTGTACCACTCCTTGAGAGGTGATGTCTGCTCACGATAAACGACAAGGCGTTTCTTGATAGTCTCCTCGTTGTCGTCGGCACGCCCCGAAAGCTGTCCGCGCTTTAGCAGACGGTCCATGAGTTCATCCTCGGGAACATCGAGCTCTATCATTGCAGTCACATCCTGACCACGAGCATTGAGAAGCACCTTCAGAGCCTCAGCCTGGGCAATAGTACGGGGGAAGCCATCGAAAATGACCCCTTTACTGTCAACAAGCTTGTCTAGTTTGGCCGCAAGAATGCTTATCATGAGTTCGTCGGGGATAAGCTGCCCGTTGTCAATGAGTTTCTTTGCAGTAGCCCCAAGCTCCGAGCCTGCGGCAATCTCTGCGCGCAGCACATCGCCTGTTGATATGTGGTCTAGGCCATACTTTTCTACAATTCTCTCGCTCTGAGTGCCCTTACCACTGCCTGGAGCACCAAAAATAACAATATTAAGCATCGTACTACTATTTTGTCTTATTCTTCAACATCATAAATATCGGGAAGGTTTCGTCCAAGACCATCATAGTCGAGACCGAAGCCCACAATAAACCTGTCGGGGATTGTAAAGACACCATACTTCACCTCAACGGGAACCTGAAGACGTGCCGGCTTAACGAAAAGCGAAGCAATCTCGATAGATGCCGGCTCACGGGTACCCAAAGTCTCAAGCATATTCTGCATTGTATAGCCGGTATCGACAATATCTTCTATGATAATAACATCGCGGCCTGCTATGGACTCTGTAAGGCCCAACACCTCGCGCACTACACCTGTCGAATTGGTACCCTGGTACGAGGAGAGCTTCACGAATGATATCTGGCACTCTACAGTAAGGTTCTTCAACAGTTCGGCAGCAAACATAAAGCAGCCGTTCAGCACACCAAGCAGAACAGGGCGTTTGCCTGCGTAGTCGCGGTTAATCTCCTCGGCAACCCTTTTTACCTCACGCGCAATTTCTTCGTTCGTAATTGACTTGACAAATGTCTTGTCGTGCAATTTCACTGTGTTCATAGTAGAATCATTTTGCTACACACTACCCCAACATAGGATAGCTTTCGCAAAATTAGAATAAAGTTCCGGAAATTCAGCATTACAGAAACGTTTTTTTGCACATGCCGAGATTAAAAAAAAAGAAAAGGAACCTTATATATAAGTTCAGAGTTTTTTTTGCCGAGAATTGAAAACAAATTACTATCTTCGCGACAAATTAGAGAATTTGTGCCTTTACGGCCGCTACATTAATCAGAGTGTTATGAAAAATATTTTCTTTATCATTGCAGCCGTTTTTGCCTTGACAGCTAATGCCCAGACCGAGGTGAACAGTTTCTCTGCCGGCAGCAACGAAGGAGTAACATATTGTCTGCCCGACACCAAGATTGAGATTACGGCAGAAGCCACGTGCATTGTGCGCACACCGGGCGACTTCAGCCGCTATGCCGAGAGATACCTGCGCATAAAGAACGTAATATCGGAGGCCGAAAGCAGCTGGATACTCGGCAGCATAAGTGTAGGAAACAAGGGGTTTCCAAACCCTGACAAAATTTTCACAATCAAGCTCAACAACAGCACGGCAAGCAACATAAGACTCAACGAAAGAGGCATAATTGCAGCCATAAATTGCGAGCCTGCCAAGGAGGAAGCCCCTCCGGCACCCCTGAAAGACAGAAGAGGAGGCAGTATCGATGCTTCACAGTACATGACAGGAGAAATGCTTCAGGCGACATCAACAGCAAAACTGGCAGAACTAGCCGCCAAGGAGATATACACAATCCGCGAAAGCAAACTTGCGATAACACGCGGCCAGGCAGAGAATATGCCAGGCGATGGCCATGCCATGCAGCTTGTCCTTGAAGAACTCGACAAGCAGGAGAAAGCATTGACAGAGCTCTTTACCGGCCGCACCGACACCATTTGCCACAGATTCACATTCAGCATAACACCGTCGGCCGAAGAGTGCGACACCACAAAGGCCGTGCTCTTCCGTTTCTCGCGCAAACTGGGAGTACTCGACAAAGAGAACCTTGCCGGAGAACCAGTTTACTATGACCTGAAGGACTTGAAGAGCGTTGAGGTTGTGTATGCCGATGACAACGGGAAACGCAAGACACTGAAGAAGGAGGGAATATGTTACAATGTCCCGGGCAGTGCGGCAATTGAGATATACACCAGAAGCCGAAAACTTGCAAAAGCCGACATTGCCATTGCACAACTTGGAACAACAGAGATTCTCTCCAAGACACTCTTCAACAAGAGCAATGCGACGAAAGTAATTTTCAACACTGCCGACGGTAGCATAAAAAGTATCACGAAACAATAACCTAAAACAATATACACAAGATGTTTGAAAACCTAAGCGAGCGGCTTGAACGCTCATTGAAGATACTCAAGGGAGAAGGTCGCATCACCGAAGTGAACGTTGCGGAGACATTGAAGGATGTGCGCAAGGCACTGCTCGATGCCGACGTGAACTACAAGGTTGCAAAGACCTTTACCGACACAGTCAAGAACAAGGCTATCGGCCAGAACGTGCTGACCTCTCTGCACCCGAGCCAGCTGATGGTGAAGATAGTGCACGACGAATTGACTGCACTGATGGGCGGCGAGGCAGCAGAAGTGAACTACGAAGGACACCCGGCAGTCATTCTCATGTCGGGTCTTCAAGGTAGCGGTAAGACAACATTCTCTTCAAAACTGGCAAACTACCTCAAGAAGAAAAAGAACCGCAATCCGTTGCTTGTAGCATGCGACGTCTACCGCCCTGCCGCCATCGACCAGCTGAAGGTTCTGGGAGAGACTATCGGTGTCCCCGTGTACAGCGAGCCCGAGAGCAAGAACCCTGTACAGATAGCCCTCAACGCCATAAAGGAGGCTAAGGCAAAGAGCTACAACCTTGTAATCATCGATACCGCCGGCCGCCTGGCTATTGACGAGGCCATGATGAATGAGATTGCGGCAATAAAAGAGGCTGTTAAACCTACCGAAACACTTTTCGTTGTAGACTCAATGACCGGACAGGATGCTGTGAACACAGCCAAGGAGTTCAACGACAGGCTCGACTTCACAGGAGTAATCCTCACCAAGCTCGATGGTGATACACGTGGTGGTGCAGCGTTGTCAATACGCACCGTAGTCACAAAGCCCATCAAGTTCATCGGTACAGGAGAGAAGATGGAGGCTATCGACCAGTTCCACCCCAGCCGTATGGCCGACCGTATCCTGGGCATGGGCGACGTTGTTTCTCTTGTTGAGCGTGCACAGGAGCAGTTCAACGAGGAGGAGGCCAGAAAACTGCAACGCAAGCTTGCACGCAACCAGTTCGACTTCAACGACTTCCTTGCACAGATTCAGCAAATAAAGAAGATGGGCAACATAAAGGACCTTATGGCTATGATACCTGGTGTTGGCAAGGCAGTAAAGGACATAGACATCGACGACAACGCATTCAAGAACGTAGAGGCCATCATACAATCCATGACACCGCAGGAGCGTGCCAACCCCGACATCATAAACAACTCACGCAAGGAACGCATTGCACGCGGAAGCGGCAACACCTTGCAGGAGGTGAACCGCCTTATGAAACAGTTTGAGCAAATACGCAAGACCATGAAGAACGTGGCTGGAGGCAAAATGGGCAATATGGCAAGAATGCTGGGAATGAAACGTTAAGGCTTATAACCATAAAACCATAATATTATGCAACTCATTGACGGAAAGGCCGTGTCGGCTGCTATAAAAAAGGAGATAGCCGAAGAGGTAGAGCACATTATCGCAAACGGAGGCAAACGTCCTCACCTGGCAGCCATACTTGTAGGTCACGACGGAGGCAGCGAAACCTACGTTGCCAACAAGGTAAAGGCATGCGAGGAGTGCGGATTCACATCTACGCTCATTCGCTATGAAGCAGACATAACAGAGGAGGAACTGCTTAAGAAGGTCGATGAGCTTAACAACGACCCCGATGTAGACGGTTTCATAGTGCAGTTGCCACTTCCAAAACACATAGACGAACAGAAGGTTACAGAAGCTATCGACTACCGCAAGGATGTCGACGGCTTTCACCCCGTAAACGCAGGCCGCCTGGCAATAGGGTTGCCCTGCTTCCTTTCGGCAACACCAAACGGCATTATGGAACTGCTCCGCCGATACAATATCGAAACAAAAGGAAAGAAATGCGTCGTGCTCGGACGAAGCAACATCGTAGGCAAGCCTATGGCAAACCTTATGATGCAGAAACAGGTTCCGGGCGATGCAACGGTAACCGTATGCCACAGCCACACACAGAACGTTGCAGAGGAGTGCAGGCAGGCCGACATTATAATTGCAGCACTGGGACAGCCTCATTTCCTCAAGGCCGATATGGTAAAGGAGGGCGCAGTAGTAATTGATGTAGGCACAACACGTGTGCCGGACAGCACTCGCAAGTCGGGATTCCGTCTGTGCGGCGATGTCGACTTCGAGAATGTGGCACCAAAGTGCTCCTTCATAACACCTGTACCGGGCGGCGTAGGCCCTATGACCATCGTCTCACTGATGAAGAACACTCTGCTTGCAGGAAAACGAGCCATATACAAATGAGAATATCCAAGGCAAGAATCATCTCTGCACTGTTATTTATAATTGCGCCACTTTTATCAGTAGCGCAATTTTATAATATACCGGTACAGGAACTGGAACTCATTTTTGCCGGCGACCTGATGCAGCACAAGGAACAGCTACAGGCAGCAAAGGGCGGAGACGGAAAATACAGCTATTCGGGCTATTACCGTTATATTAGGGAGATAATAGAGGATTCCGACATTGCCGTAGCCAACCTGGAAACACCTATAGGCACAAAAGGGTTCAGTGGTTACCCATCGTTCTGCGCACCCGACAGTTTCCTCTACGCAGCTGCAGCCGCCGGCTTCAACACTATACTGCTGGCCAACAACCATTGCCTCGACAGGGGCAGGAAGGGAGCAATGCACACACTATCGCTGCTCGATTCGCTCGGACTGCAGCATTGCGGCGTATACAGGGATGCAGAGGAACGTGAAGAACGATACCCCCTGCTGATAAACAGGAACGGAGTACGCATTGCACTGCTTAACTACACCTACGGCACCAACGGCTACAGCATACCTGAGCCCATGATTGTGAACATAATTGACAAGGAGGTTATGGCAAAAGACATTGCAAAGGCAAAAAGCATGAACGCTGATGCCATAATAGCCTGCATGCACTGGGGGGACGAGTATGTGAGCATACCGCCCGGGAGTGTAAAGAAACTTGCAGGATGGCTTCTGGAACAGGGTGTAGACCACATTATAGGCAATCATCCGCACGTAATACAGCCCATTGAGATAAGGGATGATGAGAAGACACCCGACAGGCACGCTGTTGTATACTCCACCGGCAATCTTGTCTCGAATATGTCCCTGCGCCGTACCGACGGCGGCATCATGGTACGAATGGGCCTAAGGAGAATACTCAACTACACACAACTGAAGGCAGTCGATTATATTCTCACCTGGATTGCACCTAAGAAGGATAACGGCAAGCGCGACTACACCATTCTGCCAGCAGCAACAACAATAATTGAAGGCGACCCAGAGGCCAAGGATAAACTGAGGATATTTCTCGAGGACAGCCGCACGCTTATGAGGTTACACAACAAAGGCGAGAGAATAAACGAGTTTCTTAGCGACACCGTAAGAGTGGTACGCTAAAAGAGAAAAGGAGGGAGAGCATCATTCCTGCACAAAACGTCCTGCAGCCCAAACATAATACAGCTTGCGCAGTAGCGGAGCAACAGCCGCAGAATCCGATGTACTCATATAACGCGGCATTGTATATTCAGCAACCATCGTATTGCCCGAAGAGCATAACCCCAAAGAGACAAGGTATATGTCACACATGTCCACGTAGTGGTCTATGGTGTCCGACTGAACAAAGAAATCCTTTATGGCCGGCACGGTAAAATATGAAGCAGCATCCAGGCGTTCCCAATCCGTACTGTAGAAAGCAACCCTGCTGTCCTCAGCCTCTGCCTTGACGCTATTTACAACGCACAGGAGTGCTCCGCCGTCAACAGGCAGAAGTTTCATCTGCACCGACGATGATGCAGTAGAGGAAAGATAGAGGAAGTCGGAGGTCAAGGTATCGAGACGGCTCTCACCCGAAAGAAGATTCGTAACCTTGGCAACCATTCCTGCGTCAATGTAGTCAACAAGGTCGGCACGCATATTCCTTGTAAGCAAGGGAAAAACATCATCGGGCGCATTCAAGAACAGAGTGCGCATTTCCTGGGCACGTCCCAAGGAAAGAAGACAGCCAAGCAACAAAGCAACTATAAAAAACAATTTTCTCATTTCGAGCCCAAATATAGGAAAAATAATCCAACAATTATCAATGCAAGGTCAACAGCCTTGCTTCTGAGATTCTTTTCGTGCAGCAACAGTGCGCCAAAGGCAAAGGAGACCACAACGCTGCCACGACGTATCATAGAAACGACTGCAATCAGTGCACTCTCCTGAGCAAGAGCCGAATAGTAGCAGAAGTCGGCAGCAGCGAGAAAAAGCGAAATCATAAGTATTGACCATCGCCAATGGAACCTCCTCACACGCTGTTGCGGAGAGAAGAGGTTTAGTGACAGAGTTATCAACCCCATAAGCACACATTGGTAGAGATTAAACCATGACTGAACAAGAATTGGTTCAAGAGTGCGCATAAGATACTTGTCATATAACGCACTCACCGCTCCGAAGAGCGCAGCGAGAGCCACGAGGGCAATCCAACGGTTATTCACAAAATCGATACCCTCGCGCTTGCCACTACGACTGAGCAGATAGACAGAGAAGATAGCTATAACAACACCAATCCATTGATAAACATTAAGTTGTTCTCCAAAAATAAACAGAGCACCCAACAGCACCAATACTGGACGGGTAGACTGTATCGGCGAAACTATTGTTATGGGCAGATGCTTTATTCCAAAATATCCGCAAAGCCAGGAAGCCAGAACTATTACTGCTTTAAGAAGAAGCAGAAAATGGGTTTGCAGGTCGACAGCAGGCACATAGAGAAAGCCGGATGTTATTACCCCTGAGCACGACAGCAGTATAAAAGGCAGAAAAAGCAGCGTCGAAAAAAGAGTATTGAGAAATAGTACAGCAATGACAGAGTTGTCTTTCAACGATACCTTCTTAAAAAAGTCGTAACACCCAAGAAGAGCGGCCGAGAGAAATGCAAGGGCGGCCCACATCATAAGAATATGTCATTAGGATATTTGACATCGGCAAGAAACAGAGCCTCGCCCATTGCCGAGTCGCCGGCCTCGCCACGTGCCTTATTCTCTATAACAGCACGGAAGCCATCAAGAGTCATCTTTCCACGTCCCACAAGCAGCAATGTGCCCACTATGGCACGTACCATATTACGCAGAAAACGGTCTGCCTCAATCTCAAAGACCCATTCATGCTCCCCTACCCTACTCCAGACAGCATAGGAAACCTTGCAATTATTGGTCTTGACATCGGTATGCAACTTGCTGAAGCTTGTAAAATCGGTATATTCGTACAACATCTCTGCCGCACGGTTCATCAGTTCGAAGTCGATTCCTGGCATTACCCTGAGGGCGTATTTTCGGGAGAAAGGTGATTTGGCCGTAACTACACGGTAATTATAACGCCGCGAGATAGCATCGAAACGGGCGTGGGCGTCATCCTTTACTCTGCGCATCCCGCTCACGGCAATATCGGGAGGCAGAATCTTGTTGAGTTTATAGACAAGTTGCTGTGTATCGGTCTCCATAGGGAAGTCACCATGTGCCACCATACAGGCCGCATTCACCCCGGCATCGGTCCTGCCGGCACCTGTCAATGGCACAGGCTGCCGCAGAAGCGTCGCAAGTGCCTCCTCGAGCACCTCTTGCACGGTAATGGCGTTCGGTTGCAACTGCCAGCCGTGGTATGCCGCACCATCGTACGAGAAATATATGAAATACCTGGGCATCAGATTTCGTTCTTTAGTATAAAGGTATGGCAGGCTGCAAGGCCGGCAGTTTCAGTCCTCAAGCGCGAACTGCCAAGGCTGACAGGCTTGTACCCGGCCTTTAATGCCATTTCTACCTCCTCGGGGCTGAAGTCACCCTCGGGGCCGATGAGCACCGTGGCATCCTCGCCGGGAAGAAGAAGCTCCTTGAACAACACCCTTTCGCTATCGTAGCAATGAGCGATGAATTTTGCTCCGGGACGCTCCTCTGATATGAATTTCTTGAAGTCGGTCATTTCGCCCACAACAGGCTTGCGATATTTCAGCGACTGTTTCATTGCCGATACAACGATGCGTTCCACACGCTCGGTCTTTACGACCTTACGCTCCGAGAAACGGCAATTAAGGAATGTGACCGCATCGATTCCAATCTCAGTAGCCTTCTCCACGAACCACTCTATGCGATCCATGTTCTTTGTAGGTGCTATAGCAATGTGCACATTCCCTCGCCAGCACTTGGGTATCTCCTGCGTCTCAATGGCATCGACATAGCAATGCTTGCCTGCTATCGATGAGACACGAGCCTTATAAAGCAGACCGCAACCGTCGGTTATATCAAGTTCCGCCCCTACGGACAGGCGCAGAACACGCAAAGCATGGGCGGCTTCCTCTTCAGAGAGTTCCCAACGCTCTGCAATATCGGGTACATAGAATAGTGCCATTATTGTTTGTCGTTTTCTTTTGTTTCATTTGAACCTGAAGCACCGGAAGAATGACGCGAATCGATTTCCTCCTTCAGTTTCATTGCCAGTTCATAGTTCTCGGCCTTGACAGCATTCTCCATCGCCACCTTAAGCGTTTCTTCATCGGCCGCAGTTATCGGTATCGATATAGCTCCGTTACGTTCGTCGTGTACACACATGCGGTTTAGCAGTTCGTCTTCGATGAATATTGGAGCCTTTGCACGCAAGGCTATGGCTATGGCATCACTTGTTCGGGCATCGACCACCCTTACCTCTGCCTCACGCCTGTAGCAGAGAGAGGAGTGGAATGTCCCGTCCTCAATCCTGTTAATGAGCACATGCTGCAGTTCTAATCCAAACTCCGACGTAATTGCACCGAAGAGGTCGTGCGTCAACGGTCTGTCGGTAGATATTCCACGCAAGGCAAATGCTATTGCCTGAGCCTCGAGAAGCCCTAACGCTACGATTATCTTGCGCAGACCATCCTTCTCCTGAAGCATCAGCACATGTGCACGATGGTCTGAGACCTTTGACATCATATCGGAGACAACAAGTTCAACCATATTTCATCAGGCTTTTTTCTCCTTGAAAACAACTGCGAAAAGCACTGCTATGACAAGTGCATAACCGGCAAAGATGTACCATGCAGTAGGCCAGCCGGCGAAATCTGTCTGGTTGTCTGTAAAAAGGTTAACCACCTCCTGTGCTGCAATTACACCAATCGACGCGCCCAAGCCGTTTGTCATGAGCATAAACAGTCCCTGAGCACTTGAACGCTGCCTCTCGGAGACCTCCTTGTCAACAAATAGAGAACCGGAGATGTTGAAGAAATCAAACGCAACGCCATATACAATCATTGACATGACAAAGAGCAGCACGCCGGGCATACCAGGGTCACCCACTGCAAAGAAACCGAAACGGAACATCCATCCCAACATGGCAATCAGCATCACCTTCTTGATACCGAATCTCTTGAGGAAGAACGGTATGAGCAAGATGCAGAGAGTTTCGGAGAGCTGCGACAATGATATAAGCATGTTCGTGTGCTCTACCGCGAATGTGCCGGCATACTCCTTTATGGCACCAAAGCCATTGATGAATGTATTGGCATAGCCGTTTGACACCTGCAGTGCAGCACCCAGCAGCATTGAGAAGATGAAGAACATTGCCATACGCCTTTGCTTGAAGAGTTTGAAGGCATCGAGACCTAAGGCCGACACAAGCGACTTCTTCTCACCGCCCTTATCTACAGGGCACGAAGGCAACGTGAGCGAATAAAGTGCAATCACGGCTCCCCAAGTGGCCGATGCAAAGAATTGGTTGTAATTGTTCTGAAAACCGGTGAAATCGACAATAAGCATCGAAACGATGAAACCGATAGTACCGAAGACGCGTATTGGCGGAAAGGCTTTTACCGTATCAAGGCCGGCCCTGTTGAGCGCGGTGTATGAGACCGAGTTGGAGAGTGCCAACGTGGGCATGTAGAATGCAACAGACACGGTGTATGTCCAGAAAAGGTCGTTGAATGCCACGTTTGTGCCCTTTGTCATGCCTATGTAACCGGTAATGCCCATAAATATTGCAGCTACCGCATGACAGAATGCCAACAAACGTTGCGCCGGAACCCAACGGTCGGCGATGATACCCATAAATGCCGGCATGAATATTGATACAATACCCTGCACCGAATAGAACCATCCGATGTAGTTGCCCATTTCTTCACTGCCAAGATAGCGGCCCATAGAGGTAAGGTAAGCACCCCAAACGGCAAATTGCAGAAAACTCAGTATTATGAGTCTCATCTTAACACTTGAATCTTTCATATATTTAAAAGCTGTTTAAATTTTCGGTAAATATATCTCAAAGCCGAATGATGCTGCATACCGGCTTCCTTTTCTGAAACAGATTTGCAAATTTACTTTTTTTATTCAACAAAAACATCGTTTTGCCGGTTTATGTTCGGCCTAACGGAAAACAATATCAGTTATCACCTGCGCCTTAACATACTCGTTAAGCTTATATACAAGCGTCTTGCGGTTCATGAGCAGTTCCTGTCTCAAGACAGAGGATGTTACCGTTACATAAAGCACCTGATTATATATGCGAAGTTCCTTTGTATAGGAACGCACTGCCGAGCCAAGAACCTTGGACCAGGCCTGCACAAGGCGATATTCATTAAGGGGTGTCTCAAGACCCTCCTCACGGCACATAGCGTGAACAAGCTCTGCTACCGACTTGATTCCTCCTCTTTTCATAGCACTTTCTCCTTCAGCAAATTTACACAGCCGTTCTCCACCTCGAACAGACGGTAAGTGCCATCGAGCTGCTCCAGAATACCGTCTATATGCTCACGGTTCACGTCTGTTATGAATATCTGCCCAAAGCCTTCACCTGCAACAAGATTCACAATCTGCTCTACACGACGGCTATCGAGTTTGTCGAAAATATCATCCAACAGCAACAGCGGTGTTTCGCCACCCTTGCGGCGCAGGAAATCGAACTGGGCCAGTTTCAGCGACACGAGATAGCTCTTGTTCTGCCCCTGCGAGCCCTCTTTCTTGATGGGATAACCATTAAGCTGCATTACCAGTTCATCGCGGTGAGGGCCCTTCGACGTATATCCAAGACGGCGTTCCTCGGCACGCGATGCTGCAAGCAGTTCGGCCAGGCATGCCTCGTCCATGTGGGAACGGAAGCGTAGGCTGACGATTTCACGGCAGCCCGTTATTGCACTGTGGAAAGAGGTGAAGATTGGAACAAGTTCCTCCACAAACCTGCGGCGTGCCTCGTATATGACCATCGCCTCGGATGCCATCATCTCCTCTATTAGAGACATCATCTCAGCATCGGGTTCACGCTCCCCACGCAACAGCACATTGCGTTGTTGCAACGCCTTGTTGTAGCGTATGAGTGCCGACAGGTATTCCTTGTCGTACTGTGATATTACAACATCCATAAAACGTCTGCGTTCCTCGCTGCCGCCTGTTATAAGTTCGTTGTCGGCTGGAGAAACCATAACCAAAGGCACTGAACCGATATGGTCGGAAAGACGCTCATACAATTTCCCGTTTCGCTTGAACTGTTTTTTTTCACCGCGCTTCAGTCCACAGGAAATTTCCTCGGATACACCACAGTCGCTAAGGTAGCGGCCTTTTATCATAAAGAACGGGGTCTCGTGCATAATATTGGAACTGTCGGCAACCACAACCGCACTCTTGCAGAAAGAGAGATAATATATAGCATCGAGCAAATTAGTCTTGCCCATACCATTGCTGCCGATAAAACAGTTTATCTTCGCCGACAGAGAGATTTCGACATCGGCAAGATTCCTATAATTCAACAAAGAGATACTATCAATCTTCATTACGGTTATTTTTATGCTTTCCTCGTCGCAAAGATACCCATAAAACAGAAGAATCCGCACCTTGAACACAAAAAAAAACGAGAATATTTTCAACCTATTAAGATTTTGATTATTTTTGCAACCTAATATGAAGAATGGGCAACAGGCGATGCTGCAGACAGATAGCCGTTGTACACTCCTCAATTGGCAGCAAATAAACAAAACAAAATAACTATGAGCAAAAAAAACAATGAAAGACCTATTCTTGCAGACGAGGTTCTTGGCAAGTCCGAGGCATTCGTTCTGAAGTACAAGAAGGCAATCCTGTCCGGTACAGTTGTTATAATCCTGGCTGTCGCAGGTTTCCTGGCATACAACAATTTTGTTGCAGAGCCTAAGGAAGAAGAGGCGCATAAAAGTATGATCTTTGCACAGAACTACTTCGAGATGGACAGCTTCGAGCTTGCACTCAACGGCGACGGCACAAACCCCGGATTCCTTAAGGTAATCGACAAGTTCAATGGAACTGATGCCGCAAATCTAGCTGAGGCCAATGCCGGTTTCTGTTATGCACAGCTCGGCGATTACGACAACGCCATCAAGCACCTCGAGAACTATAGCGGAAACGACCAGATTGTAGCTCCAAAGGTAAAGCACACGCTTGGCAACTGCTATTCACACAAAGAGAACTATAACAAGGCAATAACACTGGTTCTCGAAGCTGCAGAAGAGGCTAACAACAGTGCGGTCACACCATACTGTTGGTTCGATGCAGCAGCTATGTATGATGCACAGAACAACGCCGGGAAGGCCAACGAGCTATACGGCCGCATTATAAAGGAGTACCCCAATTCTCCTGTAGCAGAGCAGGCTCAGATTCTGCTTAACGCTGCGCAGTAATACCTGACAGTTGATACATTAGGCGATGTGTCATGATTGACAAACAGCCTTGTTGTTACCGCCTTGTATTTTGTCAATTCATACAAACCTAAAGGAGCTGTACCCAAAATTTAATTTTGACACAGCTCCTTTTTTTAATTTCCAGAATATGGCTACAGAACTAAAGAACCTTTCATCGTACGACCCTTCAAAAGTCGCAAGCGGCAAAGGCCGCAAAGTCGGCATCGTATATGCAGAATGGAATGATGCAATTACATACGCTTTGCGCGATGGCGCAGTAAAGACATTGCTCGAGAATGATGTTGAAGAGAACGACATAACACTTGCAAGCGTGCCCGGCAGCTTTGAACTGATATTCGGAGCATCGCAGATGGTAAAGAGCGGCAACTACGATGCTGTAATAGCTATTGGCTGTGTAATCAGGGGCGACACTCCTCATTTCGACTATATATGCGAAGGAGTCACAGCAGGTCTCTCAAAGCTCAATGTAGAGTATGACACACCGGTAATCTTCGGGCTTATAACAACAAACAACCTGCAACAGGCAGAGGAGCGCAGTGGCGGCCGCTTAGGAAACAAAGGCGACGAGTGTGCCATAACTGCATTGCAAATGATGGCGCAGTTCAAGCAAAGATAACCGGGTAGAAACTTTAATGAACAGGAAACAACCTAAATTCATACTTGCCAAGGATGGGACATTACGCCTGGGCTTGGTAAGCAGGCATACAGAACTGCTGCAACAAGGCGAAACGTGCATTGGCGGCGGATACTACGAACTCGACTGCATTGCACACAGACTGCTGCTTAGCGGAGCCTCGAGCGAGTACGGCGAACCGCAATGGGAAAACATTGAAACCCTAAGGATTTCGGCCTATTATCAAGGGCTCAGCATCATTTATTCATCTTGGGACAAGTGGAAAGAAGAGTTCCTTGTGAGCGAAAGGCTTGAGACCACATACCTATAGAGATGAGACTGACAGAAAAGTCTATACGACTTAGCTGTCAGTCTCATTGTCTATAGGTTATATAGTTCTAATAAGGCCGTTACAAATTAACGTGAATTCGATATAAGAAATCTTAGGTACATTCCTACTCCTCAGTCA
>CAZAIM010000049.1:0-16753 GCA_964485215.1 uncultured Bacteroidaceae bacterium
AAACATCCTATTTTTGCTCTATAAAAAATTGGCGATATAAATTCAAACAGCTTCTTAGGCACTTTGTTATGATACGTGTGTTTTATAAGTTTCTTCTGTTGCTCTTTGCCGGCAATGCTGTTGCGCAAGATAATGCCGCTTTTTGCTGGCAGGCACGGCTCGACGATGAGGCCCTTGTCTCTTCTCTCTCCATTCCCGGTGCTCACGATGCTGCCACTGGCGAAGGGCTGCGTTTTGTGCCTGGCTTCGGCAAAACGCAGGCTCTTTCCATTGCCGAGCTGTGGGATTGTGGAGTGCGTGCATTCGACCTGCGGCCGGCTGCCGACGGAGGGTTGCTGCACATATATCACGGTCCGCTTAAGACCGGAATTTCATTCGATGATGCCTTGAACATAATATGCAGCAGACTCAAAGAGAATCCCAGCGAGTTTGCAATTGTCCTTATGCGCAACGAAGGCAGTTCTGCCACTGCCGAGGAACGCGCTCTATGGGCACGTCTTGCCGGAGCATCCGTGGCTGCGCTTGGCGATTATGCACTTGCTTTCTCTCCTGCACTGACGGTTGGTGAGGCGCGTGGCAGAGTTCTTTTTCTTAGCAGAGACGAGTATATGGGCTGCGATAAGGGTGCTTTGGTCATAGGCTGGAACCATTCAGCGTCGGGGAGCACCGATGCCTGTATGAAGTCGTATCGCGATGGTTCTGTGGCTGCTCTCTGGATGCAGGATTATTACAATGCCGTCGGAGAAGCGCGACGCAAAGAGAAGGAGAGCGTGGTGCTGCGTTTCCTTGCTCTTTCCGCTTCGGCACCGGCCGATGTGTGGACTATAAATTTCTTGAGTGCGTATAGCACAACCTGGCTGCGAATGACTCCCTTTGCTACAAGCTCTGGCTATAAACGCAATGCCTCGCATCTTCATCCAGTTGTCATCGATACCCTCATGCATAGCCTGCCGGATAAGAAGTGCGCAACAGGCATTCTGTTTATGGATTATGCCGGTGCCGACCTTGTAGGCGGCGGCCTCTGGCACTGGCTGCCGTTCAAGACATATGGTGTCGCTCTGGTGCGTCGTATAATAGAGCAGAATTTCTAAGTAGCCGTGAACTTCCAAAAACTTCCAAAAACTGTTCGGTGGCATTATATTTTCCTTATTTATTTGCTCCTGATGATATTTTGTCCTAAATTTGCTGATAATTATATAATTTGTCGGAAAAGGCGATTTTTTAAATATAACTAACAAACCAAAATTATGAAGAAAATCTATTTTATGCTTCTCTCTTTCCTGTGCGTAGCATTTGCAGTGCAGGCAGAGACAAAGACTGTGACCGACCTGTCGCAGTTGAGCAATGACAAGGTCTATGCAATCCGCAGTGCGCGTGCATTCCTAATGTACAGTTCGGCTTCGGGCGTTCAGGGCCAAATCTGTTCAAGTACAGGCAAGCTTGTGGGTACTGTAACGCAGAACCCCGATGATGTGAATCAGCAGTTCCGTATCGAGAATAAGAATGGCAGCTACTATCTCTACAGCATGGGTGCCGGGAAGTATGTCGATAAGAACGGCAACTACTCTGCTACAGCAACCGATGCCTTGACAATCACAAATGTGAGCGGTTCTTATCCTTGGAAGCTTCTCATTGGCGGCAATGGAATGAACTCTCAGGAGCCTAACCAGTTGGATGCCGGTATCGTAGTGAACGATTGGGTGCAGACCGACCTGGGCAACTGCTATATTATTGATGAGGTTGTTACAGGTCCGAAGGATTATTCAATCGAGGTTCTTGGTACAACAGATTCTGCAGCAGGTGTTGTCTATGAAGGTACCGAGTATAAGGATGGCAGTACATTCTCAACCGAGAATGTTGTAAAGAAGTCACAATTCACTGCAAATGCTGTAGATGGCAAGTTTGCAGTTGTTTCACTTGATGGTGCTACAGTATATGTAAGCTACTTCGACGAGGGTACAAAGTTCTACACGATTATGAACGGCAAGGGCGGTTATGCAAGCATGAACCCTTCATACCTCAACGGTGGTTACATGACTCTGACAAATACCAATACACCGATGGATAACCAAGGTATATGGGCATTTGTCAAGGTTTCAGGTACTTCCAATGTATATAATGTCTATAACTATTCAACCGGTCTTTCAAAAGTACTCGGTATGACAGGCAGTGAGGCCAATGCCCGTGCTACAATGGTTGACCCTTCTACAACTTCGTACACAATAAAGTTTGACGGTACATTCAACTTCGGCAGCACAAGCGAACCTTCATATATCAAACTGAATGGCACAACAAGCAACTACTGGAATCTGCGTTCTCCATATTTTGCATTGTGGAACAGCACTGGTGCAATCGGTGATACCGGCAGCAAGTTCTTCCTTGAAGAGGTTGACTATGCCGACTATCCCGATGAGTATTTCTATGAGGTTTCCGATATCGAGGGTGTAGCTTCTTATTCTCCAAAGAACCCGAATACACTATGGTACAGGACTTCGGCAGAGGCAACCCAGGTAAGCTATCCTTGGATGGAGTATGCATTGCCGCTCGGTAACGGTGAACTTGGCTGTATGGTATTCGGTGGTGTTCACAACGAGGAACTCCAGTTCAACGAAAAGACATTATGGAGCGGTCCTGCAAACACTGTTGGTGCCGGAAGCGGTAACCGTACATTCATGAACTTCGGTTCTCTTATCATCCAGAACAATGACAATGCAATCTGGGACGGTGTTACCGATTATGTACGTTACCTCGACATCGAAGAGGGTATCGCAGGTGTTGAGTTCAAGAACGCTAAGGGTACAAAGCAGATACGCAAGTTCTTCAGCTCGGCTCCCGACCAGGCTATTGTAGGTCGCTACACTGTAGAAGGTGAGGAGACGATGAACCTTACATTCCGTCTCGACCCGGGTACAGGCATCGGTGCAAGTGCAGTTGCATATACTGACAATATGGCCGAGTTCACAGGCGCAATGACATCCGTCAACTTCGCTGCACGTCTGCATGTCGTAGCAAACGAAGGTGCTGTCATTACAAGCTCTGCCAAGGGCATAAATGTAAGCAATGCAACAGAGGTTACCTTCTTCCTCAAAGGTGCGACAAACTTCAACGGTGATATGGATGTTCTCGACAACTACTTCACAAGCGAGACACCTGCCGATGTGAATGCACGCATTAAGGCTGAAATCGAAACTGCAGCAGCTAAGGATTATGCAACACTTGAGGCTGACCACGTTGCCGACTTCACAGCTATTACAAAGCGCATGACATTTGACCTTGGCCTTACAACTCCTACTGTTGACACAAAGACCTTGATCGACAACTACTATCCGAACAACAGCAATGCAAGCAGCACCGCTAACGACCACCTGTTCCTTGAGCAGTTGTACTTCCATTACGGACGTTATTTGGCTATTGGTTCAAACCGCAAGCCTATTGCTGCTCCTAACAATCTTCAGGGTATATGGAACGACCGTGGTACAGATTCTCCATGGAACTCTGATATCCATACAAACATCAACATCCAGATGAACTACTGGCCAACAGAAATCACAAACCTCAGTGACCTTCACAAGCCATACGTGAACTTCATTATCCGTGGTGCGAAGAGTGCCGGTTGGAAGAAGGTTGGTCAGCAGTATAACGGTGGCTATGGCTGGAGCGTGCTTACTGAGTCTTCACTCTACAACAGTATGAGTACATGGGGTGACAACTATCTCGTTGCCAATGTATGGTACACAAGCCACTTGTGGACACACTACCGCTACACTCAGGACAAGGAGTTCCTGAAGAAAGCCTTCCCGGTTATGTGGGATTGTGCAGAATTCTGGTTCCATCGTCTTATCGAGGATAGAGGAAACTCGACTTATGGCTTCTCTCCAGATGGCACATATGTTGCTCCTAACGAATATTCTGCAGAGCAGAACGACCACCCAAGCGAGGATGGTACAGCTCACGCACAGCAGATGATCAGCTATCTGTTCCAGAACCTGACCGATGCTATTGAGATTCTCGGTGTAGAGAATACAGGACTTTCACAGGCTGATGTCGAGAAACTTGCTCTCTATCTTGAAAAGACTGACAAGGGTCTCCATACAGAGACTTATACAGGCAAGTGGGGTACTTATAATGGCGTAAAGAGTGGCGACCTGTTGCTTCGTGAGTGGAAATATGCTCCATATAGCGTCTCTAATGATAGAGGCCACAGACACATGTCTCATATGATGGCACTGTTCCCAATGGACCAGATTACTCCTGAAAGCGAGTTCTTTGCTCCTGCTGTCAATTCGTTGCTGCTCCGCGGTGACGCGGCTACCGGCTGGTCGATGGGTTGGAAGGTTAACCTTTGGGCACGTGCTCAGGACGGTGACCACGCACATATCATCATTAAGAATGCTTTGAAGCACTCTACAACATACGGTACAGACCAGAGCCAAGGTGGTATCTACTATAACCTTTTCGACAGCCATGCTCCGTTCCAGATTGACGGTAACTTCGGTGTCTGCTCAGGTATTGCAGAGATGCTTCTCCAGAGTGCTCATGGTTACGTGAATATTCTTCCTGCTCTTCCGGCAGTTTGGGAGAAGAACGGTGCTGTTACAGGCATGAAGGCTATGGGTAACTTTACAGTCGATTTCAACTGGGCAGATGGAAAGTGTCAGAAGGCAACAATCGTAAGCAACGCAGGCGCAGAACTCAAGGTGCGTTGTACAAGAGGTGCAATGGGGCTTGACAAGGCTAAGATAACTGTAAACGGAGCAGAGGTTGGCGTGACCGTTGATGAGAACGGCATTGCTACTGTTCCTTGTGCTAAGAACGATGTTGTTGAGATTGACTTCACGACCGAGACTGGTATTGAGCACGTAGTTGCTGCCGGTACACAGAACGGTAATGGCGCAATATACGACCTTGAGGGTCGTCGCATAAATGAGGTCCTTACTGGCAGAATATATATTCAGGATGGTGTGAAGAGAATTGCAAAGTGAATTTTTGCAGTTTAGCATAAAAGAGAGTGCCGCGCGTTGGCGCGGCACTCTCTCTCTCTTGGAAAATCAAACGGTTTCTGTTATGTACGACAAATATAAACTGATGTATGTGCACGGTTTCGGCTCATCGGGCAGTTCGGGGACTGTGATGACGCTACGCCGTTACTTGAGTGACTGGAAAGTGATTGCCCCCGACCTGCCGGTAGACCCTTTTGAGGCTCTTGGCCTGCTGCGGCGGATGGTTGAGGAGGAGCGTCCCGACATTGTTGTAGGCACCTCGATGGGCGGAATGTATACTCAACAGTTGTGGGGTGTGCCGCGAATAGTAGTAAACCCCTCCTTCGAAATGTCGCGCTCGTTGCTGTTTGGCAAAATGGGCCGCAACAGATATATGTCGAAGCGTAAGGATGGTGCAACGGAATTCCGCATCGACAAGGCTGTTGTCGAGCGTTTTAAACTGATGGAGAAGGAGCAGTTCGCCGGTATAAACGATGAGGAGAAATCCCTTGTCATAGGGCTTTTTGGGGATAAGGACCCGGTTGTGCATTTCTACCCTCTTATGGCAGAGCTTTATGGTGTGGAGAGGTGTCGCTGGTTCCAGGGAGAGCACAGGCTCAATGACGATGTTGTGCGCAAGGTTCTCATTCCATTGATAAATGATATTGTGGCCCACAGAGAGACCTTGCCGTAATCCGCCTGTGCAGTTCCTGCATTGCCGATTGTGGCATGTCGTTTTTTTTTTATACCTTTGTCAAATATATATTATGTTTGTAGTTAATGATTAACGCACTGGTATCGATACTCTCAATTATGCTTTTCCCTGCTGCAGAGCCTGTAGACTCGGTGGTTCTGCAAAGTGTTGACATTGTCTCTTCTATAAAGTCCATGGGCGATGGCTTTGATGCCTCGTTTACCTCAACGGCATTCGGGCGTACAGAACTGGAGGACAGACACATATACTCCGTTAAGGAACTTTCTTCGGCAGTCCCGAACTTCTATCAGCCCGATTATGGTTCGCGTATGACATCGTCGGTCTATGTGCGCGGTTTCGGTTCGCGCATCGACCAGCCTGTCGTAGGCATGAATGTCGACGAGGTGCCTGTAATGAACAAGAACGGTTACGACTTTGAACTTTTCGACATAGAACGTGTGCAGGTGGTGCGAGGTGCCCAAAGTGCCCTTTATGGCAGAAACACGACAGGTGGTGCAATAAATCTCGATGCCCTTTCGCCTTTCACCTTTCAAGGGAAACGTTTTACATTGGAATATGGCAATGAGAACAGCCTGCGGGTAAAGGCATCGCATTACTCAAGGCATAGCGGAAAATTCGGATGGTCGGCAAGTCTTTTTTATAGCCACAGTGACGGTTTTTTCAGGAATAACGAGCTTGGAGAGAATTGCGATGGGGGAGATAATCTTGCCATGCGATTGCGTACCCAGTTCCTTCCTGCCGAAACGTGGAGCATTGACAATACATTGACAGTGGGGTATACCGATGAGGGCGGTTGGGCTTATCGGGCTTATGACCGCAGCAACGGATTGCTTGCCCCTGTTGCGTACAATGACCCTTCTACCTATCGCCGCTTCATGCTTTCCGACGGCCTTGTCGTAAAGCATTTCATGGAATGGGCTACTGTATCCTCGATAACAGGCTACCGTTATATGGGAGACCGTATGCGCATCGACAACGACTTTCTTCCGCTCGATTATTTCTCTATGGGGCAATATCAACGCGAACATTCTGTTACTCAGGAATTTGTTATAAAATCACAGAATTCAGGTGCCTTTAACTTTATTGGAGGGCTCTTCGGCTTCTACAAGAATGTAGATATGCAGGCACCCGTAAGATTCAAACAGTATGGTATCGATAACCTCATACTGAAGAATGCCAATAAATACTGGTATCATCTGCTTGGCCCCGACCGAGAACTCTCGTTCCGCGATGACAACTTTGTGATAGATGATGATTTTTGTATTCCTGCCTATGGCTTTGCTGCCTATCTGCAGGCTATGCTCTCACTTGGCGGCTTTGACATACAGGCCGGTCTCAGGGTCGATTATGAGAAATCGGAAATGGATTACCTCAGCAGTTCTCTGGTTCATTACAAGACATACAGGAACTCCACGCAGTATATCCCTTTGCAGTCGACGTTTGAGGGTAGCAACAGTGTAGATGCTGTGGAATTGCTGCCAAGCCTGTCTGTTTCGTACAAAGGCTCTTGGGGCAATGTATATGCTTCGGCACGGAAGGGCTTCAAAGCCGGCGGGTTCAATACACAGTTGTTTTCCGATATATTGCAGGAAAAGATGACCAACGCGCTTCTTGGCAGCAATGCCGAATCCGATGCTTCATCTACAGTCTACAAGCCCGAAACGAACTGGACTTATGAACTTGGTACGCATCTGTCGCCGTTGAGTGATGGTTCGCTTAGCATATCGGCGGTTATGTTTTATATTGATTGCCGCAACCAGCAGCTTACTGTTTTCCCAAAGGGTATGAGTACGGGGCGTATGATGTCCAATGCCGGCAAATCGTACAGTTACGGTGCAGAAGCCAGTGTAAGCTACACGGCAGGGCGTGTGACGTTCGATGCGTCTTACGGATATGCCTATGCAAGGTTCCGCGAATATCTCTCCGGCAGCAATGATTATTCGGGCAAGCAATTGCCCTATGCTCCCCGTGAGACAGTGTCGGCAAATCTCTCCTGGCTGCTTCCGGTGCCGAGTGCCTTTGCCGGCTCAATGAGGCTTAATGTGGGCTGGAATGGAACCGGCCGCATATATTGGAACGAGGAGAATTCCCTTTCTCAGGCTTTCTATGCTCTTTGGTCTGCCTCATTGGAATGGCGCAAGGGAAAATGGGGTGCCTCACTTTGGGGCAAAAATCTTCTCAACGAGAAATATAACACATTCTATTTCCGTTCAATAGGAAATGATTTCTTTGCACAGGGAAAACCTTTGCAGTTTGGAGTTTCGTTGCATATTAACCTTTAAAAAATATAGAACAAAATGAAAAAAAAACTATTCCTGCCCATTCTTGCAATTTTGGCTCTTACTGTCATCTCTTGTTCAAATGACGATGACGATGCGCCACAGCTACAGGCTAAAGTGACAAGTGTAGACTATTATGGTGTAATTACTGTCGGTCATTTTTCCGACACTGTACGTTGTACAGTAGTTTATGACAATGTCGCTAATGAGGCAGAAATTATTGTAAACGGAATGCAGTTCAGCGACAAGATGCCGGCAATAGATATGTGTATACCTGGAATACTGTGTACAGCAGTCTCTTCCGATATCCTTTTTGATGTTCAGGGTGAGATTGTTCCTGAGGTTTCAGTGAGTGCAGCAGCCGGTGAATCGGGTGCACCCAATCCGGCTTATGCTATGTCCGGGCTCAGTGGCGCAGTGAGCGGTAACACAATGGAATTCAGTGCAAGAATGGCAATGGGCGACCTTTCATTCGAAGGTAATGTGGTGCAGCTGTTCACTGGCGGCATGGATGTTGTTGCAACAGGCTCTACACAAGAGTTCGTGGTAGAGGATGTAATTTGTGAACTTGAACAGAACTGCGATGGCAAGAGTGTCAATCTTTATATCAATGGCGCAAGGTTTGCAGAGGGTATGCCGGCTACTGTAGACATTAAATTGGAGGGGCTTGCTTGCGAATATTCTCAGGATGGCTATAACATTTCATCCTCCGCTACAGTTGTGCCTTTTGTAAGTATGGCAGGTTCTGCATTCATTCCGATGCCGGCTTTTTCCTTCTCCTCCTTGAATGGCAAAGTGCTTGATGCTGGCAGCCTGCACTTCGTTGCTTCAATGACACGCGGCAATTTCTCTTATAACGGACAAAGGTTTACAAAGATAGTAAATCAGTAATGAATCATATGAAAAGGATTTATTTTATTTTGATTGCCGCATTTGTGCTGCTTTTGCCGGCAAACGCGCAGTTGAAGGCCGGCTGGGGTAGCATAGACTGGCGTTATCCCTTAGATTTTGAGACCGTCGTGCGAAAGGGCAGTGTCAATAGTGCTGTGGCATGGCGTGGCGAGCGTGTGAATTTCCAGTTGCTTATTGCAAACCATCAGGATTCTCCTTCAATGCCAATGCGTGATAGAGAGGTCGCTTATCGCTTCGGCGAGCTTAAGAACGGGCGTAACGTTATACCGGCAACCAACGTGGTGGGCGGTTTTGTGCAGTATGTTATAACCGACAGGTTCACCGGCTGCGGAAAGCACGAGGTAGATGCGTATGGAGAGAATCTTGTTGCCGATCGCATAACGGACACAAACCCGACAACTGTGCCTATGGGTGGCTATCGTGGACTTTGGCTCACCGTGCAGGTGCCGCAGGATGCAAAGCCAGGCATCTACAAGGGCTATGTGGAACTTACCTGTGAGGGCAAGAAAACAAAGCATAAATATACCGTTGAGGTGCTCGACCGCACGCTTCCTGCACCGGCTGAGTGGAAATTCCACCTCGATCTGTGGCAGAACCCTTATGCTGTGGCCCGTGTACACAATGTGGAACTGTGGAGCAAGGAGCACTTCGACGCGATGCGCCCCTATATGCTAAAGCTCGCCTCAGCAGGCCAGAAAGCTATTACGGCAACTCTCATTGACCGCCCTTGGGACGGACAGACATACGACCCGTTCGGCAGTATGGTTACCTGGGTGCGCAAGGCCGACGGCACTTGGTGGTACGACTTTACAATATTCGACCGTTGGGTTGAGTTTATGATGGAGTGCGGCATAAACAAGGAGATAACCTGTTTTTCTATGATACCATGGAAACTGTCGTTCCGCTACTATGACCAGGCAACCCATTCGCACAAATATATCAACTGTGCTCCCGGTGATGAGGCTTATACCAGTTTCTGGGGTGGAATGTTGAGTGCTTTTGCAACCCACCTGAAGGAGAGGGGTTGGTTCGAGAAGACATTCATCTCGATGGATGAACGCAGTTTGCAGCAGATGCAGGCGGCAATAAAGGTCATTAAGGAGTATGCTCCCGGAATGAAGATTTCAATGGCCGGCAACTATCACCCTGAGATTGAATCCGACATACACGACTATTGTCTCGACATATTTGCGTATGGGGCATATACTCCAGAACTCCTGGCCAAGCGTAGAGCTCAAGGCAAGGTCTCTACATATTACACTTGTTGCAGTGCTGAGTATCCGAACCTTTTTACGTTCAGCGGCCCGGCTGATGCCGAGTTCATTGCGCTTGAGGCTCTTGCAAAGGACCTCGACGGCTATCTGCGCTGGGCCTACAACAGTTGGACGGTGACCCCCGAGGAGGATTCGCGCTTCACCGCCTGGCCAGCTGGCGACACATATGTCATATATCCTTTCAGCGTGAGTTCAATACGTTGGGAACGTCTTGTGCAGGGCATACAGCAATTCGAAAAGTATAAAATACTGCTTGCCGAGGCCGAGGGCAATGGCGACAAGGCGCGTGTGAAGAAACTTGAGAAACTGCTGAAGAGCATAGACATAAAGAAAATTGCCAATGACAGTGAGAGGATTGTCAACGGCTTCCGCAACGCATTGAACAGAATGTGATAAATGCATAATACATTAACGGTTGGCAAGGAAACTATACATTCGTTATAGTTATTTTGCCAACCGTTTTCGTTTATCTTCTCTCTTTTTTGTAAATTTGCGTTCAGAAACGAAAAAGACAATACTATGGAAATAACATCAGCAATAAAGTATGTAGGTGTAGATGACCTCGATATAGACCTCTTTGAAAGCCAGTATATTGTACCCGAAGGAATGGCCTATAACTCATATATAATCTTCGATGAGAAGATTGCAGTTATGGACACGGCCGATGCTCGCAAGGCATCTGAATGGTGGGTTAACGTGGAAAATGCACTTGCCGGGCGCACTCCCGACTATCTTGTTGTACACCACACAGAACCCGACCACGCTTCACTCATAGCCGATGTGCTGTGCAAGTATCCCGGCTGCAAGGTCGTAGCAACGGCAAAGGCACTCCAGATGCTGCCACAATTCTTTCCCGGCACAGACTTTGAGGAACGTGGCATTGCCATGAAAGAGGGGGATACGCTGTCGCTTGGCAGCCACACACTGCAGTTCTTCGTAGCCCCGATGGTACACTGGCCCGAGGTAATGGTCAGCTACGAACAGAGCGAGAAGGTTCTCTTCTCGGCCGACGCTTTCGGTAAGTTCGGAGCTTTGTGCAACGAGTCAGCATGGGACTGCGAGGCTCGCAGATACTTTATAAACATCTGTGGAAAATACGGTGTGCAGGTGCAGACACTGCTCAAGAAGGCAGCAACGCTCGATATTAAGATCATCTGTCCTCTACACGGCCCTGTACTCACCGGGAATCTCGGTCATTACATTGGCTTGTACGATACCTGGAGCAAGTATGAGCCCGAAACTGAGGGCGTGTTCATCGCTTTCGCCTCAATCCACGGCGGCACGGCAAAGGCAGCACACAGGCTTGCCGATATACTTCGTGCTCAAGGTGCTCCAAAAGTCGTTGTAAGCGATCTTTCGCGCTGCGATATGGCCGAGGCTGTGGAGGATGCTTTCCGGTATAGCCATATGGTTGTGTGTGCAGCATCATACGATGCCGATGTCTTTCCGCCTATGCACGACTTCCTGCACCACCTGAAGCTGAAGAACTATCAGAAGCATAAGGTTGCTATAATGGAGAACGGTTCCTGGGCACCAACGGCCGGGCGCGTGATGCGGACGATGCTCGAGACAATGAAGGCTGTGGAGATTGTAGAACCAATGGTAACAATCCGTTCCCGTATGAAGGAAGAAGACATTCCCGCAATGGAGCAGATGGCAACGGCGTTGTTGAAACCGTGAGATAGCTTGAAATATAAAGGTAGTCCGCTCGTTTAGAAGCTTTGTCGGCTATGACTGAAACAGGTCGTCTAATACAATTTTGGATTTGTGTAGCTTCTCAATGAAATCAAGACTATTGTCCATATTCGTTTGTATGCTGATGCTGCCGGTGCTCGCGGTGGCACAGGCTGCTGTCGGGCTTCCGAAGAAGGTTCATGATTTTGCGTCGTTTCTGATGCTGCTGATTCTCTCATCTGCACCTTCGATGTTGTCAATACCGGTGACAAGTCTCTATGTATAGAAGGTATATATGTGAGTTGCGGCTGTACCAAGGCTGCGAACTCAAAGGAAAAATGTTTATGTAAAAATAAGAAATCCCTCGCAAGAGCTTGTCTTGTAAGGGATTATGGGCGACATTGGTACTCGAAGCGGGACTTGAACCCGCACGGCGTTTAAATGCCAAAGGATTTTAAGTCCTTCGTGTCTACCGATTCCACCATTCGAGCGACCTTGATATGTGTGCATTGCCTTGTGCACATATGTGCTTTTGGCAAAGTGCTGTGCAAAGATAGAATATTTTGGCAAGAATACAAAGGGTAGGGGATTAATTTTGGATAATTACGTTTGTGCCGCTGTCGAATACTCGGTAACGCCATAACGGGCGCGAATTGCCTTCAAACGGGATTCCTCCGCTGTTAAGGTCAAACTTTGTTGAGCAGTTGGGGCAAGTGGCGTGGCCTGTGGTGTAATCGATTTCTACCCGGTTGCGTGCCTGGTCACACTTGGGGCATGCCCAGTCATATGCAATCATGTTCCCGTCGTTGTATGTCGAGGGGGTACCGATTATTAATCCGCCAAGCCCGTAGAAGAATTGGTTCTGTTGCAGCTGAATCTGTGGTATGTTTACTACTTGTTCATTACCCAGGGCGTCCGTTAGCTTGTATTGCCCGATGCTTGTTCCTTTTCTTATGCAGATATATTGCCCGAAACTGCGTGCTTGGTTATATGGGTGTATATTACCGTCGAAAATGAAGTTTACACGATAGTTTGAATATGGCCTTTCATCGTCACACCCCACAATGAGGGCTATGGTCGTAATAAGCAGTGCTTTTATCAGTTTTTTCATTCTTGCAGTTTTATAAGAAGAACGCGATGCTTTTGTTATTTATTGTAACATTGCATCGCGTTTAACTCTATTTAATTACTCCTCCAGCAGTGCTTTTTCGGCGTTACGTGCCTTATTAAAGTCCATTCCGTCGTAAATGCTCTGCATAACTGCGGCTATTTCTTTGTTGCAGAGGTTTCCTATGCTGCCTTCGTGTGTGTGGTGTATCTCTTTGCAAGGAACGAATGCGCCGGCTTCAATGTCGAGCCCCACCTTCTTGTATGCATTACGGAAAGGCATTCCCTCCGTCGCGAGGCGGTTGACCTCTTCTACGCTGAACATTGCGTTGTAGCGGCTGTCGTCGAGTATCTTTTCGTTTACTTCTACGTGCTCTATTATGTATGTTGCCATTGCAAGGCACTCCTTTATTTCGGCAAATGCCGGCAGGAAGAGCTCTTTTATAATCTGCAGGTCGCGGAAATATCCGCTTGGCAGGTTGTTCATAATGAGCGTTATATCGGTAGGCAGTGCCTGAAGACGATTGCACCGTGCACGCAATAGTTCAAATACGTCGGGATTCTTCTTGTGTGGCATGATGCTGCTGCCGGTTGTACATTCTGCCGGTAGCTTAATGAACCCGAAATTCTGGGAATTGTAAAGGCAGGCATCATAGGCAAGTTTGGCAAGTGTCCCCGCTACGCTTGCTATGGCAAATGCCACGTTCCTTTCACATTTTCCGCGGCCCATCTGTGCATAGACTACATTGTAGTTCATGCTGTCGAACCCTAAAAGTTCTGTAGTCATTGTACGGTTCAAGGGGAACGAAGAACCGTATCCGGCTGCCGAGCCAAGTGGATTACGGTTGCACATGCGGTATGCGGCCTGCAGGAAGAGCATATCGTCGGCAAGGCTCTCAGCGTATGCTCCGAACCACAGCCCGAACGATGATGGCATTGCTACCTGCAGATGCGTATAGCCCGGCATAAGCACGTCCTTGTGCTTTTCGCTCTGTTCCTGAAGGGCTCCGAACAACTGCAATACGGCTTCGCATATATCCTGCAACTCGCTGCGTGTGAACAGCTTGAGGTCGACAAGCACCTGGTCGTTGCGCGAACGTCCGCTGTGTATCTTCTTGCCCGTGTCGCCCAATTTGCGTGTCAGCATGAGCTCAACCTGTGAGTGAACATCCTCAACACCGGGTTCTATGGAGAATGTGCCAGTTGTTGCGGCCGCGTATAATTCCCATAATGCTTGTCGCATCTGTTGCCATTCCTCTTTGGTCAGCAGTCCTATGCTCACAAGCATCTTGCTGTGTGCCAGTGAACCCAGGATGTCGTAGCGTGCCAGCAATTGGTCGAGTTCTCTGTCGCGCCCCACTGTGAAGCGTTCAATTTCGGGGTTTACATCTATGTTCTTTTCCCAAAGTTTCTTTGCCATAAAAGAAAAAAGCTTTTTTTGAAATCCTCTGTATTTTTCAGTCGAAGAACCAGCAGGAAGCCGGACTGTTTTTGAATAAAGCTCCTAATATGCAATCGTAGACAGAGCTTCTGCTATGTTCTCGAGACCGTCTCTCAATGGCTTGTCAATCATTGCGCGCAGCATAAAGTTTACTTCAACCTTAGCAACCACACGCAGTTTCGAAGCCTCTTCGCCATCGGCGATTAACTGAATCCATAGATTGAAGGGTATTGGCGAGCCTACCGCTTCGAGCTTTATGCACTTGGGCTCTTCGCGCTCTACGACTCTTATGGTGACATTCCCTACCGGTGAGATGTTTACAGTTGCCTCGTCTCTGCTGTATGTAAATTCCTTGACTTTATCTTCAGGAAGCCTCTCTTTCAACGCTTCAAGGTTGTTGAGGTCTTCCAGTTTTGCATATACCCTTTCTTGCGGAAAGGGTATACACTTGACACTACTTTCGTATTGGCTCATAAATATATTTTGTTAATAAAAGTGAAGTCTGAAAAGCAAAACCGGTGTTATGCCGTGAATGTTGTTCTTCTTCATCCACAATTCGTTGTGAGTGCTTTATGAGTTATTTCAAATCGTTTCTCCATTCCGATGGGTTAGCTCTCCATTCCTTGAGTGTAGGCATAACCTCTTCTGTTATGTAGCCGGTCTCCTTTGCAGCCTCAAGCACAGCCTCGTAGTCGGTGAGTGTGATGAGTTTTACTCCTGCTTTCTCGAAAGCCTCTGTCGCTACACTGAAACCGTATGTGAATGAAGCTACCATACCCACAACCTCTACGCCTGCTGCACGTAGCGCGTCTACAGCCCGAAGGCTGCTTAGACCAGTAGATACAAGGTCTTCTACAACAACGACTTTTGCGCCAGACTGCACGTCTCCTTCAATCTGGTTGCCAAGCCCGTGGTCTTTTGCCTTTGGGCGTACATAAACGAATGGTTTGCCAAGCTCCTCGGCAACCAATGCGCCTTGTGCAATGGCACCTGTTGCAACACCAGCAACTGTATCGGCCTCGGGGAACTCCTCGAGTATGAGGTTTGCGAGACCAAGTTTAACGCGTGTACGCAAGGCTGGGAACGACAATGTCTTGCGGTTGTCGCAATAGAATGGGGATTTCCATCCCGAAGCCCAGGTAAAGGGCTCTTCTGGCTGTAGTTTTACTGCTTTAATCTTCAGCAGCTCTGCTGCTAACAATAGTTTTGATTTGTTTGCCATGATATTTGAATTTTGATTGTTTCTGAACGCGAAGATACAAAATAGATAATAAGAAGTTGTTTAAATTTCTTATAAAATATATATCGAAATGATGTTTTGGATTGTTTTGGTCTGTTTCTTACATCTTTTTATCCTTGAAATTGGGGGAAAGTCTGCTATCTCTTGCATTTAATGCAGTAAAATTTGCTAAAAGATAATGCTTTGACAATCTCAAATAAATTTCAAACAGTTTTTTGAAAACAGAATCTGTCTCAGGTTATTTAGTTTGTGTGTAACCCTCTTTTTTAAGCAGTTCTATAATCTTTTCCTTGAAATCGCCTTGTACAAGTATCTCACTCTCTTTTACGCTGCCGCCCGAGCCGCACTTTGTCTTCAGCAGTTTCCCAAGCTCTTTTATGTCGGTCTCGCTGCCGATGAAGTTTTTTATAATGGTAACGGTTTTGCCTCCCCGGTGATTCTTTTCAATGCTCACCCTGAGTTTCTGCTGCTGCTTGGGGAGTGTCTCATTTTCCTCCTTTTCATCGGTAGTATAAGCAAAGTCGGGGTTTGTGGAATAGACTATGTTCAGTCTTTCTTTCCAGTCGTTGTTCCTTGATGCCATTGTTCTGTCTCTTTTTGTTCCTGTCGGCGAAGTTACAATATTTTTATGACAAATTTCATCTGTTCGCAAAATAACCTTAATTTTGCTACGTTATATATCAACACGCGCGATGGAATGAGTATAGTTAATAGAATGGAAAAAGTTCCCGAACCGACCTTGCGCCGTTTGCCCTGGTATCTTTCGGTGTGCCGCCTGCTGAAGCAGCGCGGTGAACAGCATGTCTCCTCTACGCGTCTTTCCAAGGAGACCAACATCGTTGCATCGCAGATAGCGAAGGACCTCTCGTGCGTGAATATCGTGGGTCGTACAAGGGTGGGGTACGAAATAGACAACCTTCTCGAGGTTCTTGAGGATTTCCTTGGCTTCACTCGTATGCACAAGGCTTTTCTTTTCGGTGCCGGGCGTCTTGGGTGTGCATTGCTGAACGATTCGGGTCTGAAACAGTTCGGCTTGGAGGTGGTCGCGGCTTTTGATACTAGTCCGCGTGTGGTAGCCTTCAGCGGCGGAGGCGATCTTCAGGGCATTGTACAGACCGCCGCACTTCATCAG